>NZ_ALVZ01000057.1 GCF_000332055.1 Xenococcus sp. PCC 7305
ACGTGAGTTCGACGAATTTTCCTTTTGATTAAATTTCCCAAGTTGAACCACGAAGTAATAGGCTTTTCCCTAGATCCCCAAATCCCTAAATCCCCAAGTCCTTATTCAGAACTAGTAAATTTTGTACTCATCGAACCCAGGTTGAATTAATCTTGTCTTGATAGATTACAGCGATCGCAGTTTCTTTGCGATCGCTTTTTTGATCTATACATTACTATTCTCATAAACTAACTCTCCAGCAACATAGGTCGCGCGGACTGTACGTTCATCGCCTAAAATCATCATGGCAAAAGTTTTTTCGGCCAACTCTTCCAAGTTCTCAGATTGGGCCTGGGGATTGCGCAATTTCATTAGCGGTGTTGCTTGTAAATCCCAAACCACAAAATCTGCTTCTTTTCCTACCTCGAAACTACCAATTTTATCCTCTAAAGACAAAGCTTTGGCTGCTCCGAGGGTTGCGAGATAAAAAGCCTGAAATGCTGATAAACTCTTACCTTGCAATTGCATAACTTTATAAGCATCACCCATGGTTTGTAGTTGGGAAAAACTGGTACCAGCGCCTACATCTGTTGCTAAGCCAACTTTGATGGGATATTCAGTTGATTTTGCTTGATCTAGTCTAAACAAACCACTGCCTAAAAAAAGATTGGAAGTGGGACAAAATGCGATCGCAGAACCCGCAGCAGATAACCTTTGAAATGCCGAATCATCCAATTGAATGCAATGGGCAAAAATACTGCGATCGCCAACTAACCCAAATTGTTCATAAACATCCAAATAATCGGTACTTTCAGGGAACAGTTCAGCAGTAAACTTCACTTCTTGGACATTTTCTGCTAAGTGAGTATGAACATAAACATCGGGGAATTCTGCTTTTAACTTACCAGCTAAAGTTAATTCTTCGGGGGTTGAGGTGATGGCAAAGCGAGGTGTAATTGCATAGAGCAAGCGATCTAAGCCATGCCATTGCTGAATTTGTTCCCGAGTTTGGGCATAGGCCGTCTTCGCATCGTTAATTAAAAACTCCGGTGCATGGCGTGTCATCAAGACTTGTCCGGCAATAATCCGCATCTGGCGATCGCGAGCTTCCTCAAACAAAACCTCTACTGACTCAGGGAAGATTGTCGTGAGAACTACCGCGCTTGTTGTGCCATTGTGCAACAGTTGTTCGAGAAAGAAAGCAGCAATAGTGCGGGCATATTCAGGGTCTTTAAATTTGGCTTCGGTGGGAAATGTATATTTGTCTAGCCATTGCAATAATTGTTCTCCATAAGCTGCGATCATTTCTGTTTGCGGATAATGCACATGAAGATCTATCAAACCTGGAGTAATTAATTTATCGCCATAACTAATGACTTCGGCATCAGCATACTTTGCAGATAATGTCTTGTAAGCGCCGAAAGCAGCAATTTTGCCATCTTCTATCACCAATAAGCCATCAGGAAGATAACGAACGCTATCCGATTCCGATTGGAAAAAAGGATCGTCAACGAAGTCGAGAAAAGAACCACGAATAATTTTGGGAGACATTGGGTAATTGAAAATTGAAAATTGCTTGCCCTCGAATGGGGGAAAATTGAAAATTAAACTAATAAAGATATCTAGTAAAAATAACTTCTGCCTTCTGCCCTCTGCCCTCTGCCTTCACTTAATAATTGAATTTAAACGGAAGCGGGCAATTTTACTTATTTCTGCTAAGGCTTGCTGTTTTTCTTGTTCTGGGGAATTTTCCAAACGAGTTTCAAAATTTGTCAAAATACTCTCTCTTGTATGATTTTTCACTGCAATAATAAAAGGAAAGCCGAACTTGTTTTTATAGGAGCGATTCAAAGATTGAAAACGCTGGTATTCTTCATTGGATAGGCGATCTAGACCAACTCCTGCTTGTTCTTGCACCGAAGCCTCTGCCATTTTCACCCTACTCCCCAGGTCGGGATGAGCGTTAATTAATGCCAATTGCTCAGCCTCGCTCATGTCATTGACGATCGCCACCATAGCTTGATATAAAGCCTCAATATTCTCAAACGGTCTACTTTGCCATGACTTGTGGGCAATTACTGGTGTTTCCTCCCATATTTCTCCCAGAGCCACCGTAAAATCCTCTTGCGACATACTATTTAGTTCCTCAAGAAAATACTGTCTACTCTCCATCACTGTTCACTGTTCACTGTTTACTGTTCACTGTTCACTGAAATCAGCTTCCTCGATAAGTGCTATAAGACCAAGGGGAAACCAATAAAGGCACATGATAATGGGTTGTGCGATCGCTTATGCCAAAACGAATCGGAATTTGATCTAAAAAAACTGGCTCAGGATAATCGGAATACTGGGCAAAATACTCATCCACCGTAAAAACCAATTCATAAACTCCCGTTTCTAGTTCTTCCCCAACCAACAAAGGTTCATCCGTACGCCCATCATGGTTAGTTACCATGGACTTTAACAATAGCTTAGAATCTGCATTTGCATTAATGTTTAGTTTCCACAACGCGATCGCAATCCCTACCCCAGGGCAACCATGAGCTGTATCCAAAACATGAGTCGTTAATTTTCCCACCATTACTGTCAAATGATTAATGCTAAATGGTCAATATTTGATGGTCAATGCAAAGGGCCTCCCAAAATTATTTTCGCGATCGCATTAGTCACATCTTTCTCTTCTTCTTGCTTTAATTGTTCGTACCATTCTTGAGTCAAATCTGGATCTTTATTATAAATAGTATCAGTCCGCTTGCGAGCTTTTAACACCAATTGTTTTACTCGCTCCTTGCGTTCGGTTTCGTAACGCTGGAGAGCATCCTCCACACTAATATTTGTCGTAATCAGATAGCGGCATAAAACCTCCGCATCTTCCATTGCCTGACAGCCGCCCTGTCCTAAAGTTGGCGTAGTTGCATGGGCAGAATCTCCCACCAGAGCAATCCTGCCTTTGACTAAATTAGGCAGCGGATCGATATCACTAATTTCTAAACGATTTACCTGTTCTGGATCAATTTTTGCGATCAGATTTTGTACTGGTTGCGCCCAGCCCGCAAAGGTTTCTTGTAACTCAGCCCGAATATTCTTTGCTTCTACCTTAGTCCCCTGGGGTCTCCGACAGCCAAAGAAAAAGTAAAAACGGTTTCCTCCCACGGGCATCATCGAAGCGCGTTTTCCCTGCCCCACATAGATCACCCAGACATCGCTTGCTGCTAAATCAGAGCTAGCTTCAACTAGTCCATTCCAGTTGACATAACCTGCATAACGACTTTCAACCTTATTATCAGTTAAATAACTACGCACCACAGAATGAATCCCATCGGCACCAATGACAACATCTCCCGTTGCGCTACTTCCATCCTCAAAAATTGCCGTAGCAGTTTCCCCATCCTGTTTCACTTCCACACAACGCATTCCCATGCGCACATCCGATTCCCCAAAAGCTTCTAGCATCATTTGCTGTAGGTCGGTGCGGGATACTGGATAGGGTCTTTCTCCTACTTGTTCCATTAGCGGAATCAAGTTGATATCATTTAAAATTTCACCGCGATCGCTACGATATTCCATCCGATTCATTTGCCCACCAATGGCTGCAACTTTTTCCCCTAGACCCAATTTATTGAGGACTTTTATCCCATTGGACCAGAGGGAAATTCCCGCCCCCGCAGGACGCAGCTTACGTGTTTTTTCATAAATCTCCACATCATAACCTGCCTGCCGCATCGCGATCCCTGCGGCCAGCCCTGCCATTCCCGAACCAATAATAATTGCCTTTAATCCGTACATCTTTTTCAGTTATCAATTATCCCAACAATCGAGCACGTAGTCAGTTCTTTCCTCATCCCTCATCCCTCATCCCTCATCCCTTATCCTTCATCCCTCATCCCTCATCCCTCATCCCTTAATCTCACTCTCTTCCTGGCATAATCATATTTAAGACTAGAGCCGTAATCCCTCCTGTAGAGATACCAGAGGAAAAGATATTTTTAACTAAAGCAGGTGAAGCGTTGAGGATTTCTGGGACAAAAGTAACACCCAACCCCATGCTCAGAGAAACTGCCAAAATAATCGAATTACGTTTGGTCAAATTGACCGTAGAAAGAATTTTCAGCCCTGCTACTGCTACCGTACCAAACATAATAATTGTGGCACCACCCAAAACTGGTTGGGGTAAAGCCTGAAAAACTCCCGCAATAATGGGGAAAAAACCTAAAATAACAAAAATTACTGAAATAAAATATCCAACATAACGGCTGCCAACTCCTGTTAATTGAATGACACCGTTGTTTTGGCTAAAAGTAGTATTAGGAAAAGTATTCAAAGAAGCGGCAATCATAGAATTAATGCCATCGCCCAACACTCCACCTTTCAGTCGACGGAAATAGACCGGTCCCTTAATTGGTTCCCCAGAAATTACTGAGGTTGCTGTCAAATCGCCAATGGATTCGATCGCCGTAATCACATATAAAAAAGCAAAGGGAATAAAAGCCCCAAAATCAAATTTAAAACCATATTTAAATGGTACTGGCACAGTCAGTAATGGCAGTTGGGACAGATTACTAAAATCGACTAATCCCAAAGGAATCGAGACCAAATAACCCACAGCCAAACCAATCACTACCGATGACATCCGCAGAAAACTACTGTTGAGACTATTCAGCGCAACTATCACGGCCAAAACCAGAAAAGCCACTCCTAAATAATTCCAACTGCCAAAAGTCCCATTATTCAAAGCTGGAACACCGCCACCCATTGAGGTAATACCCACTCGAATCAAAGTCAGGCCAATCAGCGTCACTACCACACCAGTAACCAAAGGGGTAATAATGCGACCAGCTAGATGCAGAAAGCGACTAATAATAATTTCGATGATTGCACCAAAAAAGCATAAGCCAAAAATAAGCCCCAGGGAATCAGTTGCGGTTCCCCCAGATTCTTTAAACGCTATTCCCGCTGCAATTATGGGGGCTAAAAAAGCAAAACTTGTTCCTTGAATACTTAATAACCCAGAGCCAATGGGCCCGAATCTTTTGGCTTGAATAAATGTCGCTATTCCCGAAACTACCAAAGACATGCTGAGAATAAAAGTTGTGTCGGCTGGGGGAACTTCTAGCGCCCCACATATAATTAACCCAGGGGTAATGATCCCGACAAAACAAGCGAATACATGTTGTAATGCTACGAAAATCGATTCGATAAACGGCGGGCGCGCTTCTAAGCCGTAAATTAAATCCGACTCAATGGCAGGAGATGCCTCCATTTTTATGTTTTCTGTTTCCAAAGTTAGTTTCCAATTACTAGATGGACTATGTTTTTATGACTTCTCACTTTATGGTCTAGTCAAGACTGGTGTTAGGTATTAGGTTTTAGGTGTTAGGTTGAAAAGAATCATAAATTTATGAAATCTCTTTAGGTAGTATTGCGTACTATATACAGTTTTAAAATAGTAAATTGTATCTTTGATCACGAGTGCTGCTGTGTCGAATTCAAAGTTCACTGTTCACTGTTCACTGTTCACTGTTCCCTGTGCCCTTGAGCAATCTGCTTAACTTCCGCCGCATGACAATTCCTGGCTGGTCTGTCATCATATGTTGCTCCTGCTTAAGATCAAGAGGAACATCGTAATCAGTGCTTTCCAAAATAGCTTTGTCTTCTAAAGTGACCGCACGATCAAATGCCACGACATCTGCGGCCTTAGTCTCGGCTTCTGTGTCGTTGCGCAGACAAAACTGCACAATCTGGGAAGATGAATCATTAATCGGTGTGGCCGTGTTCACTACAATATGAACCAAACCATTGGGATAGTTAATCCTCAGTTTGCAGGTAAAAGGCATGTACCAATCCATATCTAAGATTCTGGTTGTTATGCCTTCACTCATTTTGAGGTTTTTCTTCTGTTGCTCTGGGTTGACTACTCCCAAAATTGCACTGGTATGAATCCCATGGTCGGTTTCAGTGACTTCTATGGCATCGGGAATGGGATGCTCTTCGCTGCCGAAAGTAGTGGTATGGACAAAAGTTGGGTGAGCCAGATCCAATTCATTTTCCATAACTCGCAATCCGGCACAGTTCCAAGTTTCATAAAACTCGGGAATCAATCGAAAACTCGGATCACTGGCTTCGGCAATATCAGGAAGCTCATTTAGGGGCTCACCCAGGCAAACCCAGACATAACCATAACGTTCTTGGCAGGCATAGGTTTCTATTTTGTATGTTTTTGGGATAGGTTTACCATCTTCCAACTGCGGTACTTTTACACAGGTTCCACAACTATCAAACTGCCAACCATGATAAATACAAGTTATATTCCCGTCGATAATTTTCCCTTTGGATAACTGTGCCGAACGATGACAACAGCGATCGTGTGCGGCCACAGCTTGCCCCGAATTATCTAGCCATAAAACAATTTTCTGTCCTAATAATTCAAATCCTTGGGGTTGTTCGAGCAAATGGGATTTTGGCATCACTGGGTACCAAAATCTTTTAAACAATGCTTCCTGGGTGACGAGCATAATATCTAACTTTTAGTCATTGATTATTGATGGGACAACATTGCATACTGTATACAGTTTTCTCGACAAGAATTGTATATTTAATTACTAGTTGGCCTTTGTTACAAAACTATACTCTCTTTGAAGCATTAAGCATTAAGCTTTAAGCCTTAGGCTTTTATCTAAACAAAGTTCGATGGGAGAGCAAAATTTAGGAGATCCACCAGTAACAGTTGTGATCTCACGACAAGTCAAACCTGGGTGCGAAGCAGCTTTTGAAAAATTTATTTCTGGCATTACCGCTGCTGCAATGACTTTTGAAGGGCATTTGGGCGCGAACATTTTTCGTCCTCAGACTCCAGAACATCATGAATATCAAATTATTTTTAAGTTCGATCGCGCTAGTAATCTTCGCATCTGGCAAGAATCGGAATGTCGTCGTCAATGGTTGGCTCGCGCTGAGAGTTTACGATTGGAAGCTCCGACAATTAAGGTGATTACTGGTTTGGAAACTTGGTTTACCTTACCTTCCCCGAAACCGATTATCCCTCCACCTCGTTATAAAATGGCTGTAATTACTCTACTAGCCATTTTCCCTTTAGTTCAACTTGCTAATGTGATTTTAGTGCCTCTTTTTCGGTCATTACCCGCTATCTTGGGGGGTTTGATAACCACGGGAATTATTGTTTTGCTGATGACTTACGTGGTGATGCCCAGAATGACTAAGCTATTTTCCCACTGGCTCTATCCCCAAAAGAGGTCGCGGAGAAATCACCTTCGTAAATAATTTATTATTAACTATGGACCTATGGTTGTATCTACTTCGAAAGTTAGCCTCCAAGAATTTCTCAAGCTCCCAGAAACTAAGCCCGCTAACGAATATATAAATGGCGAGATTCAACAAAAGCCCATGCCAAAAGGAAAGCATAGTCGTTTGCAGCTCAGGCTCTGCAATAGTATCAATGAAAAAGTAGAAACCCAAAAAATTGCTTATGCTTTACCCGAATTGCGCTGCACTTTTGGAACTCGTTCCATTGTTCCTGATATAGCAGTTTTTAACTGGTCACGTATTCCTTTTGATGAGGATGGGGAAATTCCTAATGATTTTTTATTATCTCCCGATTGGACAATAGAAATTCTTTCTCCAGAGCAAAGTTCTAATCGAGTGATTGGCAATATTCTCTATTGCTTACAATATGATTGTCAATTAGGTTGGTTAATCGATCCTAGCGATCGCTCTATTTTAGTTTTGCAACCAGGACAACAACCAGAATTATTGCGAGGTGTGGAGAAGCCAGTTGCGTTGGAGGATATTGCTCTTGATTTAACAGTAGATAATATTTTTCATTGGCTGAAAATGTCTAATTAAGACATTACGGGAATACTGATGGGGCAAAATGTATCATCGATCGCATTAGTTGGCAGCATTTAGGTTTTTACTGTATACAGTATACTTATGCAGTCAATTCGATTTATGTCCCAAGTTCAACTCAGTAAAATTGGCAAAGAGAGTGGATCAGAAGCTAACTGGATAGGTTATCTGGCCTTAGCGTTGGCGCTATTGGGAATTGCGATCGCTTCAATTTTAATTGCGATCGCCGAAACAGAGATTCAACCCAATGCCCTAACTTGCGATCGCCTATTGGTAGCCGCGATCGCCTTTATCCTTTGGAATCTTTTTCGAGGAGATAAGAATTCTGATAGTTTGTCTGAACCCCAATCTCTTTATACGGGAAAAGCGATCGCCTTATTGCTTGTCGCTGGGATTAGTTTTGCAATTGCTTTAGCACTTTGGGCCTGGTCGTTAACTCAAACAAGTATTGCGAATTCGACTTTACTTAATAATATGATGCCAATTTTTACGACCTTAGGTGGTTGGCTCGTATTTCGGCAGCAATTTTCGCGACGGTTTTTGGTCGGGATGACAGTGGCAATCCTAGGTGCGATCGCAATTAGCCTGGGTGATTTGCAGCTTGGGGAGAGCAATTTAACTGGAGATGGAGCCGCTTTAGTGGCAGCAATGTTTTCTGCGGTGAGCATTTTAACTTTAGAAAACCTAAGAAAGCAATTTACCACCCCGGTGATTATGCAGTGGACTTGTCTTGCTGGAAGTGTATTTTTGTTGCCACTGGTTTGGCTCACCGAAGATCATTTATTTCCCATCTCGATTAGTGGCTGGTTATCAATTATTGGTTTGGGTTTGATTTCCCAGGCGATCGGGCAAGGACTATTAACCTATAGTTTGGCCAAATTTTCTTCCGGTTTTGTCGCAGTCTCGATGCTGTCTATCCCTGTAATTGCTGCGTTTTTAGCCCTGCTAATCTTTGCCGAACAATTGAGCTTGTTTAACTTACTGGCATTTGCCATCGTTTTATTCGGTATCTATCTAGCAGTATCAGCTAATTCAGAAAAACAATTAACAAAAATTATGGTTGAAACTAAATAATCTATTACTCATTACTTAATAACAATGTCCTATCCCAGAGATCTAGTTGGTTACGGAGCCAATCCTCCCCATCCCCAATGGCCAGGAAATGCCAAAATTGCCCTCCAAATAGTCCTCAACTACGAGGAAGGTTCGGAATATTCGATTCCCGATGGCGATGACACCTCAGAAATTTACTTGCGAGAGGTTCCTGGATCTAGTATGGGCAAGGGTATGCGAGACTTGCAGGTAGAATCTATCTACGAATACGGCAGCCGTGCAGGTTTTTGGCGCTTAATGCGTTTATTTAAAGAAAAAGATTTAAAAGTGACAATTTTTGGTGCAGCCTTGGCATTAGAAAGAAATCCCGAAGCAGCTCAGGCGATCGTGGATGCAGGCTATGATATCTGCTGTCATGGTTGGCGGTGGATTGGGTACCATTTATTAGACGAAGCAGAAGAAAGAGAACATATCCAAAAAGCTGTGGCATCGCTGAAAAAGCTTACTGGCGATCGCCCATTGGGTTGGTATTGTCGCTATGCTCCGAGTCTGAACACTCGCCGTTTAATTGTCGAAGAAGGTGGATTTCTTTATGATTCTGATGCTTATAATGACGATTTGCCCTATTGGTCAACAGTTGCGGGGAAACCCCATTTAGTTATTCCCTATACTCTCGACAATAACGATATGAAATATTGTGTTGCTCCTGGTTTTAATAATGGGAATGACTTTTTCACCTATCTCAAAGATGCCTTTGATGTTTTGTATGCCGAGGGAGAAACTAGTCCTAAAATGATGTCGGTGGGGCTTCATGCCAGATTAGTGGGGAAACCAGGAAGAATTGCGGCGTTGGCACGTTTTATTGATTATGTTCAAAGTCGCGATCGCGTTTGGATTTGCCGTCGGATTGATATTGCCAAACATTGGATAGAACATCATCCTCATAACATTGAACATTAAACATTACCCATTAAAGATTTCTCTAGATTACCTGGGCTGTTACAATAAGTCTCAAATTACAATCACTATCAAAAATATGGCTGATATCGTTGATATTGCAGTTGGAACAGAAGGTTTTAGCACTTTAGTCACCGCGGTGAAAGCGGCTAATTTAGTTGATACTTTGAAAAGTCCTGGCCCTTTTACCGTATTTGCGCCCAATGATGCTGCTTTTGCCAAACTGCCCCCAGGGACAATTCAAACCTTAGTGCAAAATATTCCTCAACTGGCGAGAATCCTCACCTATCATGTAGTTTCAGGCAAATTAATGCAAGCAGATTTAGCCAAAGTTGATTCTGTTATGTCAGTAGAAGGTTCGCCAATTTCTATTGATTGTGATGATAACTTTGAAGTCAAAAATGCCACGGTTATTGCCGCAGACATTGAGGCTGATAACGGGGTTATTCATGTTATTGATAATGTGATTCTGATGGGCTGAGATTGGGGTGATTGACCGCTTCTCAATACTTCTCGCTTAGGGATTTAGGGATTTAGGGATGTGGGGATTTAGGGATTTAGTGAACTAGTTAGTGGGCGTGGGCGTAAATAAGCTGTCTATAAGCAGAAAGTAAAAGGCCGATAGATTAATACTTATAGCGCTACGCGCTGGGGAATAGGGAATAGGCAACAGGCAACAGGAAAAGCAAAATCCAGAATATGCAAAGTGTTTGAAGGATTACAGTGTGATCATAATTTGTCCTAACCTAACTTCGTATTGCTATAT
>NZ_ALVZ01000058.1 GCF_000332055.1 Xenococcus sp. PCC 7305
ATGATTACCCAACGATTCTCTAATGATAATTTAGCAGAAACAGGTAATTCAAACTTTTCTGGCGTAATGGAAGTCTGAGGTGATTTATAGTACATTTGTTCTTGCTTATTTAGTGCAAGGGGATTTCACCAATTTTAAGGCTTTTCCGTCCATTGACCCTCATTTTTTCTTCCCTTGAGATCTCTGTAGCCTTCTTTGGCTCTACTTTTCATCTTTTCCAGCAAGCCCTATTATACTAAATCCGATTTAGATACGCATCTTTTAACGGGGCTTCGCCCTTGAAGGCAGAGGGCAGAGGGCAGAAGGATAAAACTACTTCTAACTTATCCCTTCTGCCTTCATTCTTCTGTTTTTAATTTAAAGCGGTTAAGTTTGCTTATAGACTACCCAGTATTATTAACTGTCTTTCCTGGAGAGAACGAACTTCTGCTAATCCTAGATCCTTATCTTTCAATAGATCAGCTACCGTTAATTGAGATTCCGAATTGCGATCGCAAGCTTGTAAAAAATCAAGTTCAGCATCTGAGATAGTTACCATCTGATAATCATAATTAAAAAAGTTTTTGCCAGGATAGCCTTCCATGCAGGAATGACGCTCAGGAATTGCTTTCAACAAAGTTTCATCATCTGACCAAGAAACTCTAGTCAAAGGAGGCTTAGTCAAGAAAAATTCGTAATGAGTTGCCGTGGGGTCAAGTAATTCTATAAGACGATACAATTCGCGATCGCTTAAATCCTTAGCTCTTGTCATCAAATCATCGGACTTACCAATAATTCGCTCCAATTCCCAGAATTTGGGGTTAGAAAAGCCGACAAACTCTAAGCCAGAAGCATCAATCAACTCAAACAAAGTCTCCACATTATAGTCAATCTCTTGGGGATGAACATACATATCGGCAAAAGCTTCATCACGATGATTTTCCAGAGACCATCTTTCCTTTTCTTGTTTGAGAATGCGATTATGCTCAGGCAAATTGGCAAAAATCTCTCGTCCAACTTTAACTCCATCACGGTAATCGCCTCTTTTGGCTCCTTGTAACAGAGCGATCGCTTTTTGCATGAGGCTAATTTCCCAACGTCCTAATTCTGCATAGACAAAGATATGGAACAATCCCCCAGGTGCCAATTTTTTAGCTAAAGCTTTTATGCCCTTTTCTGGCTCGGGTAAATGATGCAAAACTCCTACGCAATTAATAAAATCGAATTCCCCAGGCAGCTCCGCCGCATCCTCTAATTTCAGATGGTGAAAGGTTACAGGTTTACTATGTTTATCAATCACCCCAGATCTTTGGCATCTTTCCTGCGCAACGGCCAAGGCTTTTTCACTCAAATCAACTGCAACTATTTCTGCTTCAGGATTGAGATGGATTAAATAATCTGTACCTGAACCTGTCCCGCAGCCAGCATCCAAAATACGAATATCCTGTCGTGGTGGCTTTTGTCCTGTACAAAAATTGTAAGCTGTAATCCAATTCCAGCGCCAGTTATAGCCTGGAGGAGTGTCATCAGTCAAAGGATCAGGAGGAAAGGGGTAAGTGTTATAAAGTTGGGCTACGGCGTTATTAACTGCTTGGGAATCCGACATTATCTTGTAATTGCTGTTTCTCTTGCATTATTCTGTACTCGATAATTATTTCACACGACTTGTTGATTTATGGGGATACTTATTACTCATTACTCATGACTTATTACTTCACTCCAGCGGCACTACTCTGTAATTAACTTCTTGAGGGCAAAAAAATCAATTAATTTTGTCAATTCCGTATTGTCTGAAGTAGGAGTCATTGATTCAATTGTGCTAATCGTCTCGTGATTTAAAAACTTAAAGACTTCATTTCTTAAAATGGAGATAGCACCTGGGGGTAATCCTGAAACTTCCCTCAAGAATCTAGCTTCTCTTCCTTTAGCAAAGTTGACCTGAAACCTTGCTCTTTGTAAAAGTCTTTGTCTTAAACTCTCTGCTAATTCTGGTTGCTTAAGATACTCTTGAGCTGCAATAATCGGAACTATATCGGGGTTTTCCTCTAAAAAGATCAGGTTTCCTTCTTGAAAATAAGCATTGATTCCTTCTATTCCTAATGAGCCTATATCTGCTAAGGCCATTATTCTAGCTGATAATAATATTTCTTTATTAGTAGAATATAAGTAAGGCTGATAAATAGAATTATCTTCAATATCATATAAACAAATCGTTGCCGTGATAGATTCTCGAATAATTTTGATATCTGAATCAGTAAATATTACATTATTATTCTTGCTATTAATTAATTCTATATATTCAATTAGTTTAACAATTGTTGCTGCTTCACTAACACCAGGTTGTCTTTTTCTAGAAGTATGAACTTCTGTATTAGGCAAAAATTCCTGCACCATGTCATGAGCGATCGCGCAAATGTCAATTAAATGTTTGAGTCGAGTAATTGATGCTGGGCACTCTGCTGAGACAAAAGGTTCAATCGCTTTAAAAACAATGTCTGCTCTTTTTTGAACAGCGTAAGCATGATCGCAACTGTGATAATACAATTGTTTTTGTTCGCTTTCCTGTTGGATTTCCAAGAGAGCAAATTTCTTAACCATTGCGGCCGCTTCTTCAAACGAGCTAGGTAGCTGAGTCAAATTCTTAGTTTCAATATTGTCGCTATTAAATTGACTCATCCTTAATAAGTGATTATTCCATAGCTCATTGTGACATAAATTTATCAATTTACTGTCATTTTCATCATCACTTTACATGACTTGGCCACTCGTACGTTATCTTGTGGAGACCCTTCGGGTAAAACTACGCAAGTGAAAATTCCGCGGGGTCGCTCGTCAATTTATTTGCTCACAAAGACTGGTGTTAGGTTTTAGATAGTAGATTTTCCAGATAAGTCCGTTAATCTTCAATTACCAAATTATTACGATGAACAATCGTATCTACGCCGTTATATCCTAAGATAGAAGAAATTTTCTCCGAATGCTGGCCTTTAATTTGATCTACTTCTAGATTACTGTAATTTACTAAGCCACGAGCAATTTCTTGTCCTTGGCGATCGCATATTTGAACGGCATCGGTAGCGATAAATTCTCCCTCAACTTTGAGAATTCCTGCGGGTAATAAAGATTTTCCCTGGGTAATCACCGCATGAGCTGCACCTTCATCCAAATATAATTTTCCCATCGGTAATAAACCATAGGCAATCCAGCGCTTGCGTGCATTGTCAGTTTGCGGCTGCGGTTCAAATCTAGTTCCCAAGGCTTCTCCCTGTAATATTTTCAAAATATTTTGGGGTTTTTTCCCTTGAGTGATTACCGTTGTAATCCCCGAACTAGTGGCAATTCGAGCTGCTGCGAGTTTGGTCGCCATGCCCCCTGTGCCCCATCCTGAAACACTGCCGCCTGCTTCAACCTGTAATTGTTTAAAGTCCTGATTAGACACCAATTCAATTGGTTTAGCGTCAGGTACTGTCCGAGGATCAGCCGAATATAAACGATCTACATCTGTGAGGAGAAACAGCCAATTAGCTTTGATTAAGCTAGCGACCAAAGCTGACAAGGTATCATTATCGCCAAATTTCAGTTCGTCAACTGCGATCGTGTCATTTTCATTTACTATCGGGATCACTCCTAAATCGAGTAATTCTTGAAAGGTATTAGAGGCATTAACATAGCAATTGCGATCCATTAATTCCCGACGGGTTAAGAGAATTTGCGCGATCGGTTGGGCCAAATTGCTAAAAAGATCATCATAGATCCGCATTAATCTACCTTGCCCAACTGCCGCAACAGCTTGCTTAAGAGCCATTTTTCGAGGTCTTTCAGCCAAATTGAGTCTGGCACAACCAACGCCTACTGCGCCAGAAGATACTAATACGACACGGTGACCTAATGACCGCAGCTCAGTCAAGGTTTCAATTAAAGAGGCAATGGTTGCGATCGCGATTTTGCTACTGGTTCCTTGAGTCAAACTGGAAGTGCCAATTTTCACGACGATGGTTTGGGAAGTCATTTCAGTCATTCAGTTATCAGGGCAATTATTCACAGCTAAACTGATAGCTTGAGGTAATATCAGATGTTCTTGGACTTGGATTCGAGCATGAAGAGTTTCCAATGTGTCATCAGACAAAATTGGGACAGCAGCTTGCATAATGATTTGTCCACTATCTACTTCTAGATTTACTAAATGAACAGTACAACCAGTAATTTTTACCTGAGCCCTAAAAGCTTGCTCAATGGCATTAATTCCTTTAAAACTAGGCAGTAAACTAGGGTGAATGTTAATAATGCGATCGGGGAAATTATCCAGTAAAACTTTGGTGACAATTCGCATCCAACCCGCCATAACTACCCACTGCACATCATACTCTTGGAGGGTGTTAACAATCTTTTGGTCTAATGCTTCGCGTTGTCGATATTCTCGGTGATTGATTAATACGCTGGGAACTTGCCATTTTTCGGCACGAGATTTTACTTTGGCTTGGGGATTATTATAAATTAGCACTTTGATCTCTGCATTTAGCTGCTTGTCCGCGATCGCCTGTGCCACCGCTTCAAAATTTGTGCCACTGCCAGAAGCCATAATTCCTAGTTTAACCGACTTTTGTGACAGTTCATCAGGCAGAGATATTACAGGAGAAACTAAAGACATGGAAAATTAAAAATTAAAAATTACTTGCACTAAAGTACTAGCTTCGCGTCGCCCTCAGGATGGGGGAAAATTATTAATACCTATATGGTCAATGCTCAATGTTTAATGCCAAAGCTGATTCGAGAAAAGTAATTAAACCATCAATATCTTTATTCTCTGCCAGGAAGCATTCAGGAGGACTGGTTTGAGGTTGAAAATGTAATAATTTAACTTGTCCATCCCCAATAGCCAGAATCAAAACCTCTTGCTCTCGTTGATAACCGTCAATTAAACCTAATATTTCCTGGATATGTCCTTTAGTTCTCTTATTGAGCTTTTCTAAAGATTCTTTTGTACAAGCCACAAAATGAGGTTGGGGTTTGATATCAATTCCCAAAATATCATCGGGCTTCTCCCATTCCTGTTGCAGTCCCCAAGCTAAAGCAGCCAATTTTTGTTCATGATCATCGACAAAATTATCTAATTGCCATCGCCATTTCTCTTCAGGGATATTTTTTTGACTACTACCAAATTGCATTGTTGGTTCTTAGTTAGATTTTGTAATTGATCGCTTTCCGCGAGAATTAAATTATATATCACAAGAGTTGATTACTTTGCTTTGCACGCCATTATGAACGACAAATTTTCTGATGAGTAAGATAAAGTACCAGGTTAGATAAGTAATTCTTATTGTCCTTTTTCTTGCTGCTCGCTTATTGTCGTGTTTCTTATTTTCAAAGAACCCAAAATCTTTTTAGTTACCTGTAAAAAATCTTGATATTTAATGTCTTCTGCTACATAGGTAAAGACGTAAGCACGATTGCCTTTGACTGTAAAAATTTCCATTTGCTGTAAAGATTTGGCATCTTCTTGCCTAAGATACATTAAAGATCGAGCGTTCATTCCATCTAACTTATCGATCTCCCCTTGGTAAATTACAGTGTTTGGCTCCAACTGCGCTTGAATTTTTTTGAACATAGTTTGACTATACAAGTCTAAGTTATTAACATCTTCGGGCAACTCATCGATAGATAAATAAATTTTTTCTTGAAATAAATCAAAGCCATCTTCTGCGGGAGATGTTAAAACCAAAATATCGCCGGTAATTGGGTCATCTAGCTCTTCAAGAGACCAATCTTTAGGATATTTAAAAGATATTTCATGGATTTCATTGTTATAGTCTACGAAATTACGATATTTAGTTATATTCCTCAGCAAAATTGTGGCAAGAAATAAACTTATAACTAAAGGTATGATAAAAATGCGCCATGGTTTGAAAGTTGAAAAACTTAAATTAGAAGTTTTGCGAGTTTCTTGCTTTGCCTGAGTAACATGTTTTCGGCTCTTCGTCCCAATTGCCGATAAATCTCTTTTTTCAACCATTTCCTCATCAAAAGGAGGTGGGAAAACAACGACATTTTCTTCTTGTTCTAGGTCTTGTAAAACTTCAGTTACAGATTGATAGCGATCTTGGGGGCGATCGCGGGTCATCTTGTCCAAGACATTGGCCAACTTAGAACTAATACTAATCTCTTGATTATTTTTTAAATCCTTAATTGCTGAACGGGCAAAGTTATCCAGGTTATTAATTGCGATTTTATTATCTTTTTTGCCACTTAAAGCATAAATTGCTACTTTCCCTAAAGCATAAATATCGCTGGCAACTACTGGATTATTTTGTAATTGCTCTGGAGCTGTGAATTCTTGATCTTTTAAATACTGTCTGGTTAAAAATTTAGGTTGTAAATTATTATCTTCTATCATTCGCTTGAGGGAACCAAAACCAGTTAGAAATATTGTGCCATCTTCCTGATGACGAATTATATTAGAAGGTTTTATATTGAGATGAAGCATATTTTTCTGATGGATAAAACCCAAGCATGGTAAGCTATCCTTCATCAAGGAAATAATTTCAGCTTCTGTTAATATATGACGAGTTATTTCTTCTGCTAAAGTCTCCCCAACAATAAAATCTCTAACAAAATAAAAATCCCGATCAATAATAAAAAAATCTCTTATTTCAGGAATTTGCGGGTGATGATCTATCTGCTTAAGCTTCATTAGCTCTAAGGTCAAACTTTCCCTTAGATTGTTACCAGCCTGAGTTTTTAAAAATTTTGCTTCTATCTGAGTTCTTAATCTTTGAACAACACAAAGTGGTCCCAGAGAAGCGGTTCGGTCTTCTGCAAGATAAATAGTCCAATAGTTTTTGTGCGCTAACTGGCGAGATATATAATATTGATTTTTTAGGATCTTCCCTAACAGCGACTCCATTCAGGTATCAAACAATGATTAAATTAGTTTTTAGATTATAGATGTTAGGTTTTAGGTTTGATAGCCTAACTGCTCCAGAGCTGCGCTCTGAATAAATCATTTAGATATATATTTTAATATCTTTAATCCGTATGATATACATGATATCTTGAAAAACTTATGTTGCCAGCCCAAGAAGCAGAACAAATAATCCTCAATTTACTTGAGCCGTTAAATATTCAACAAGATTCAGAAATAGTTAATCTCAAATCAGCTGGAGGAAGGGTTTTAGCCCAATCCATTAGCAGTAAATTAGATTTTCCCTATTGGGATAACTCCGCTATGGATGGCTATGCTGTTCGTTATGAAGATGTGCAAAAAGCTTCTGTGGAAACACCTGTAACTCTAGAAGTTGTCGAAGAGATCCCCGCAGGTTCGGTTCCCCAAAAAACAATTTCATCTCAACAAGCGGCCCGTATCTTTACGGGTTCCATGTTGCCAGAAGGTTCAGATACCATTGTGATTCAGGAAAATACGCAACGTAATGGTAATTTGGTCACAATTTCTGTTTCCCCGCAACCACGGCAATTCGTTAGGCATCGTGGTTCTTTTTACCAAGCAGGCGAATCCATGTTGAAACCTGGAATAGCTTTAGATGCACCAGATATTGCCATCCTAGCTACCGCTCAATATAGCGAGCTGAAGGTTTACCGTCGTCCTCGCATAGCTATTTTATCTACAGGCGACGAATTGGTTACTCCCGATAGCTCCCTCCAACCGGGACAAATAGTAGATTCTAATCAATATGCCCTAGGTAGTTTTGTGAGCAGTAATGATGCGATTCCCATCTTTGTAGGAATTGTCCCTGATCAACCAGACAAGCTGAAAAAAGCTATGGCTCAGGCGATCGCAGAAGCAGATATTGTTTTATCTACTGGAGGGGTTTCTGTAGGTGATTACGATTATATAGACGAAATTTTGGAAGAGTTGGGAGGCCAAATCCAGATTCGCAGCGTAGCAGTAAAACCGGGAAAACCCCTAACTGTAGCGAGTTTTGACAATTCTTGTCTATATTTTGGCATTCCAGGAAATCCAGTTTCAGCTTTAGTCAGTTGTTGGCGGTTTGTCCAACCTGCCATCAAAAAACTCTCAGGATTAAAACATAACTGGCAGCCCACTTTTATTAACGCAACCACTAAAAATGAATTGCGCTCTGGGGGAACCAGAGAAACTTATTTATGGGGCAATTTAAACCTAGTAGGAGGCGTGCCAGAATTTTCTTTGGCCACTGGTAGTCATAGTTCAGGTAATCTCATTAATTTGTCTCAAACCAATGCTTTAGCTATGATCCCAATCGGGCAAAAATCTATCGCTGCTGGAGAATCAATCAAAATTATGTTAACTGGACAACTTTATTAAATTAACAATACTTGACATTTTAAACTGGCAAAATCACGTTAAAAGCCAGATTCCTGTATTCGTCATCCCTGAATCATCGGGTTGTATTAATAGAAAATGCAATCCCTTGCTATCTTGTTTGCGTTGCTCATAACTCCTTGCGGCTTGAGCTATCGCTTCCGATTCAAAAGTTGCAAAAATCCATCTATCGACTAATCCAGATTCTAATACCAATCCCCCAGATTTGCCTATTTCAGTAGGAATATAATTTAAGGCTACGGGCTTTTGTTGATCTAACCAACGAGCTAAGACCATAGACTTTCGGCCGCCATAAACCACTATTCCGGGGATTAAAGCATCTGAGGCAATACCTAGCTTAATAGGGTTTAAAAATTCGGGAGCGAATTTAATCGGTATCGGGCGATCGCCAGTAAAATTAATAAGATCATTTGCGCTCATACTGATAAAATTCCAATTCTCTCCCCACAGGTCTTCTGGAACACCTTGCGGCGGCGGTTTTTCTACGTCAAATGAGTTGTTATTCTTTGATTTATCTTTTGAGTTTATCGGCGAATAATTCTGTAACTTTTCTTTTAAGGCATTCGTTCTTCGGGTAGTTTCTAATTCAATCCCCAACTCTTGAGTTGCTATCTCGAACAATCCAACTATTTGAGGCCGAAAAACCTGAATTTTAGTAGGCAATTTTCCCTGGGCTGCTTGTTGCAATTGTTTTGTTAACCATTTTGCATTAACTTGCGCAGCAGAACAGTTAGTCTCATGGATTAACTTTCCATCAGAACTACAAATGACTAATTGCCATTGAGGTTCTATTTTAGGATAGTGATAGAAATCGCTTTGCCAGATAGTCATTTAAGTTAACGTACGTACAAAATTGCAAAATTAGGGAATTTCATCGATAAGCATTTCAGAAAGGAGTCAATAAAATACTCTCTTTCCGATAATTGCCGTATGTCGTTTCTAGCTCCGCTAAGAGAATAATCTCACTAAATAGATAAACCGAGTTTTACGCCCAATACAGCATGGATCACCATAATAGCTAAAGCCAGACTTCCTACATAAGCATGAATTGTTCTAAGAACAGATTTATTGCCAATGAATCCAGCAGCAGATAAAACCACATTAATAGTTAGTAAACTCAAAACAATTGAACCTGTCCAAAAATGTGGACTTTCCAAAATATTTTGCTCCTGCATCACCATAGACAAAACTCCACCTGTATAACCAGAAGCTAGAAAAATAAACATTAAAGGTGCAATTTGGCGATGCTTTGCTTTGTTCGTAGTTGCCTTCTCAATATCAGTATCTTTAAGTTGACGACTCCGCCATCCTGACAAGCCGACGACACTCCCCATGACAAAAACCACAATACCCATCATCAGAGGATGTCCCCAATGAACCACAATATCAGGCAGCCCAAAACTAGCAAACCAATCTGCAATGGGTTTCAATGATTCCGTTAGATTCTCAACCATTTTCTTTCCGTAACAATTCTTAACAAGAGAATCTTAGCAGTATATATTTAAATATCCCTACATTTTTGATTAACATTGCATGACAATAAATTTTTTCGTCTAGCCAACCTTTAGCGGAAACCCAAGATGTTCTCTTTGCTGTAAGTACAAATGAGCTACTTTCCTGGCCAAATTACGAATTCTGCCGATATAACGAGTTCTTTCCGTAACAGCGATCACGCCCCTCGCATCTAATAAATTAAAAGAATGAGAACATTTTAAAACATAGTCCAAACTAGGCATTACGAGCTTGCGCTCAATTAGCTGAGTTGCTTCTTTCTCGTACAGACTGAATAAACTGAACAATAAGTCAGGATCAGAAGCTTCGAAATTATAGGTACATTGCTCGATCTCCCCTTGAAGATAAATATCACCATAATTGAGAGCATTGTTCCATTGGATCTTATTAATCCCATCTACGTCTTGAAGATACATCGCTAATCTCTCCAATCCATAGGTAATTTCAATACAGACAGGGCAACAGTCAATACCGCCACATTGTTGGAAATAGGTGAATTGAGTCACTTCCATGCCATCCAACCATACTTCCCAACCTACTCCCCAAGCACCTAAAGTGGGAGATTCCCAGTTATCTTCTACAAATCTAATATCATGCTCTTCTGGTTTAATCCCCAAAGCACGCAGCGAATCAAGATAAATTTCTTGGATATTGTCTGGAGAAGGCTTAATCAGTACCTGATACTGAAAATAATGTTGAACTCGATTGGGATTTTCTCCATAACGTCCATCAGTGGGTCGGCGACAAGGTTCAATATAGGCAACCGACCAAGGTTCCGGGCCAATAGCACGCAAAAAAGTATGATGATTCATGGTTCCCGCACCCTTTTCTGTATCGTAAGGTTGTGCGATGAAGCACCCGCGATCGCTCCAAAAGGAATTAAGAGTCGCTACAATCTCCTGGAAATTTAAAGACACAATATTTTCATTACTCCCTAAAAAAAAATTATCTGCTCAAACACCATATCACAAGAGACTTTCAGGAAAAGAAATTGGACAAAAAAGAGAAAAAAGGGGAAAAAAGTTGGGAAAGGGGGTTGACTTTTATATTTAGGAGATATACATTGGTAAATGCGCGGTTGAGGGAAACGAACCCCGAGACGACGCCCAGAACCTAGACAAATCAATAGTTTGAAGAATTTTGACAGACAATTAGTACCTGAACAAAAATACATAAGAAAAGAAAAATCCTAAGTCAAACTAGGATAACTCAAAAGAAG
>NZ_ALVZ01000059.1 GCF_000332055.1 Xenococcus sp. PCC 7305
CAATATCTTCGCCAAAAAAAGAACAGAGAAAGAACCCCTAGTCAAGAGGTTTTGAGCAGGAGGGAGATAATGCTAACTAGTTTCGGATGTTATTTAGGTGTAATATCAGGAACTCTAACAGAGTGAATTGCCCCAAGGTTAGCAACCTGGTTCAAGATGCGAGAAAATAAAATGGACTCCGGTTTTTGCGGAAGTAATTTAATCACTTCATCGACATATTTGAAAGCGCGATATAATGCCTTGAGATCGAGGAAACTAAACTGCGGACAGTGACGAGATTGAAACTCTCTTCTGAGCCGACGGGAGAAATTGACCATAAAGAAAGAAAGATTCACCGCATTAGTCACAGCAGTTTGGGAGATATTCATAAAATCCTCTAAGCCCCAAAATTGCTTGGCATCACGAAAATTAAATTCAATTTGAAATCTTAAGGAGTAGAGCTCGATGAGCTGATTGTAGGGAAGTTCTAAATCACTAGAGAATAAGAGGACATGGCCTTGTTGTTGAGTTTTGATATTGGTTTTGAGAATAATTACCACATTAAGGGGCTGAGAGAACTCTTTATGGAGTAGGTGAACTTGATAGATATCTGTGCGCCAGTCTTCTTCAGTGGTGCGATGGCAGAGAAATTTTTGAGATATCTGATGTGGATTAAGTTTATCGCCATATTTACGTCGGGAATCAGTGCCAAGAGGCGGCAAGAATAAAGCACTGTCATAACGCAACTTGCTCACTAGATGTAAGCCCATCTGACGAGTCATTTGCATCGCAGCGTTGTGGCCAAACTTGCCATCGAGAAGCAAATATTCGGGACGAATGCCGCCTCCGATGGTAGTAAGCAAAGCCGAGAGCATGCCTCGGATCTGCAAAAGTTCGGGGGAAAGGTTTACCTGAGTTTTATCCTTGCTTTTAGACCCTTTAGGACGACCCCGCTTCTTTTTGGTCTGGTTTGAAGGTTCTTGGCAAGAAGCTTTCGCTGGTTTTATGGGTTTAATAACCTGTTCAATGCGTAAGGGGTAAGATTGTCTTTGCTCCAAACTCACCAGAGATAATGCAAAGAAGGCCAATCCTTTCACCGGACGCTGTGCCAAACCAGAAAAAAACCAATCCAATCCGTAGGTTTTTTGTCCCGATTTGGTGGTTACCACTTCATCCCCAGCAATTGCGTACTGTTGTTTGGGACAAAAGCAATGGGTGCGAAAGAACACCCACATTAACGTTGGCCAGTTCTGTGGGCTGGAGAAAAATCTTTGAATGGTTCGATAGCTTCCTCCTTTTCCTGCCCAGCGCGATATCCCCAGCATCGTTACTCGACCAGTCATAGCTAACATTGCTTGAATTATTATACTCAGATGCTTCAGGCTGGTGCTATTGAGATCAAATGTCAAGCAACTCAGGAGTGTTAAAATTTCTGGCATGGGCTTTGTTGGAACTTCGTTTCGGTAAAACCTAGTTTCCTATAAAAGCCCTCTTGACTTCACTCCCAAATTCCGTTTCTCATTTGGCGAAGGTATTGTAACTTGTAGAGTACCCTCTTGTTTCAACACTAGCCCTGACAAAACTAATTCTCTTTCTTCCGAACTATCAATTACAGCAATTGTAGCTTGATACAAAATTTGTCGATAGAGTTCTAGAAGAGTGATCGCTTGTTCGCTATATAATGCGATCGCGAATAGTTTTTAAATGCTCAGGCTCATCCTGGGATTCCCAATTCTCAATTACCTTGGTTCGTACCAAATTCTCAATCCATTCCTCTTCTTGGTTAAGGGGAATAGTAGCTGAGCTATTACGAATAAACTGACAGAGTTTTTGGCTCAAAAAAGGTTGACCATTTGTCCAACATAATAATTCATTGAGAACTGTTTGGGGATTACAAGGGAAATAAAACATTGACGGTGAAAATATTCCATTCGGCTCTAGTTTCATACTGTTGTTGACTAAAATTCAGACATTGATTAGGATGTATCGCTTGTGCTCCCAGTTCTTGATAGCTAGCGACAATTCGCGGCTCATAACCTTGGAACACTCCTGAATAACGTTCAATATTGAAGAGCGGGCCAAGCCAGATCATGGTGCCTACTGGTTTGACTAAAAGCCAGGGAATTTGCGATCTCGCTGAAGGCGAGGCACTTCGTGATCGCAATGATTCTTGATTGAACTGTTCTAAATCTGGGTTTAGATAATCATCGGTTAAAACCACAGTTAAATCCGGTTTTTCCGAGTCTAATTGATTGATTACTTGAATATTTAATGCTTGTAAACTAGCAACCATATCTTTTGGTTCTAGATCGGCAAAAGTCTGGACAGCTATTTTTGTGGTTTGTAATCTTTGAGCAGCTTGATGGGGATTAACTTTGAGATCATGGCACAAACTGATTAAATTTGCCGGTAGAGTATCATTTTGTTCGACGATGTAACCTGCTTTTGCCATTTGAAATAAAGCTGCTTGAACTTTGATACTGGCATCGAGAATTTGCTAGAAAAGAAAGGATTTGTCTGGATTTGACTCTGTGGGTAAAAGCTGAATTTGAATTGCCTCGATAATTTCATCGCTGCTGCGTTGTCCGTCGATTAAAGAAGCTACTAGATAGGAAAAGCGATCGCTTAGATATATATTTTCTCTCTCAGATAGGATAAAGACTTGGTCTGGTTTGATAGTTGTGACAGTATAACAAGGCTTAAAGCATGGTCTATCTAGCATGAGGCTGAGTATTATTTTTGACAGTAGCAATACTATTGTTGGCAGAGAAAGGGGACTAAGATCAAGTTTGGGTTAAACTCCTTATAATCAACAAACAATCTCATATATTCCTTAATATTTAAGATTGAATCGGAAACGCTCAAATATATTTAGGATATTTAGGATATTAATCAATGACTATTTCTAAAGAAGAAGCGAAACAACTTTTGGAACGAATAATTTTCGAGCAAATAGAGCCGTCAGACTGGGTGCAGGATATTTGGGATTTCAATCCCATTCATGGAGATAGTGCCGCGAGAATGCTGGAAATATTTCAGAGTCTGATTGAATGTAGTAGCCAAGAGCAACTAGAAAACTTCTTACAAGCTCTTTACAAAGATCAACTGGAACAGAATTTTTTGAATTGACAAAAAAACAAAGGACACCGCCCATGCCATGTCCTTATAAACTATCACGCCCTTTGTCTGCGTAGAGCTGTTTCATTTTTCCCTAATTCCCTATTCCCCTAAGTCTCTATTTTTCATGACTTGTCTATATTGAAACAACCCTGCTCTGCGGTGTGGGGGCGAAACCAATTAAATTCCTAAAACTTCAACTCTAACAGGAGCAACGCCACTATTAATCATATTGATACTACGAGCCGCACCCGCAGAAAGATCGATAATTCTTCCGCCAGAAAAAGGCCCTCTATCATTGATTCTCACCACAACAGAACGACCATTATTGACATTAGTTACTCGAACTTTAGTGCCAAAAGGTAAACTGCGATGAGCTGCCGTTAAGGCGTTAGAGTTAAAGACTTCTCCATTTGCTGTACGACGACCATGAAAACCGGGGCCGTACCAAGATGCTTGTCCACTATAGGTTGCTCTGTTGGCGACTTCTACTCCTGGCTGAAAATCAAAATTAAGGTTGAGTTTCTCACTGACTATCTTCTTAGGGGCGCTACTTTCAACTTGAGCTGCCGTTGCAATATTACCTAGTCCCAGAGAAATAAAACTTAGGCCGAGAAAGAATGCTGTGTTAAATGCTTTAATTTTTCTTAAATTCATAGACAAAAATAATTCACAAGTAATACAAGGCAGACAAAAAAAACCCGGCCTATATTACTTCAACTCCCCACAAAAATACTTTTGATTAACTTTACAATGTCACACTGTAACAAGGAATTGTAAAAATGCTGATAATAGTCTTAGTAACTTCAATCTGTCGTTGTGCCCCAAAACCCTAATGCCCTAAGCCCCCATTTTTCAGTCTTCAAACAAGAAGTCTTTAAACAAGAAGTATTGACCCTCGACTTATAAATTGTCAGTTTTAGACGGAAATCTGAGAAAATAGTTGTAATCTAGTGACCGACCTATGGAGATATTGTTGCCTCTTTCTGTTAGATATTAACTTTAAGTTGCTAAATGGCGGTCATTAACAGTTATTTTTGTTTAAGCACAATTACTTATGGATTACAAAGACGCTGGTGTCGATATTGAAGCAGGAAGAGATTTTGTCACTCAAATCCGTCAAGACGTGCAAAGTACTTTTCGCCCTGAGGTGTTGGGAGGATTAGGTGGTTTTGGCGGTTGTTTTGAGTTACCAACAGGTTATCAACAGCCAGTATTGGTTTCGGGGACAGATGGAGTGGGAACTAAGCTTAAAATTGCCCAGGTGCTCAATCGTCACGAGACTGTCGGGATTGATTTAGTTGCTATGTGTGTCAATGATATTTTGACCAGTGGAGCTGAGCCATTGTTTTTCTTAGACTATTTAGCTACAGGAAAACTTAAACCAGAACAATTAGCCCAGGTTGTCAAAGGTGTAGCGACAGGTTGTCGCCAAAGCGGTTGCGCTTTACTGGGAGGCGAAACCGCAGAGATGCCGGGATTTTACGAATTAGGAGAATATGATATTGCCGGTTTTTGTGTAGGAGTAGTCGAAAAAAGCAAGCTTTTGGATGGTTCCCAAGTTGAGTTAGGGGATGTTGCGATCGCATTAGCCAGCTCAGGAGTTCATAGTAACGGATTTAGTTTGGTTCGCAAAATTATAGATTCTCAAGATGTAGCTTGGGATAGTAAACCTGGAATTTTAGGTGGAATAAGTGTAGGGGAAGAGTTACTGAAACCAACTCAAATTTACGTCAAACCAATCTTAGAGCTTTTGGCCAGTGACATTGAGGTTCATGGCATGGCCCATATTACTGGTGGGGGTTTACCAGAAAATTTACCCCGCTGCTTAAGTCAAAATCAATCTATTGCCGTCAATTTGGATAGTTGGGAAATCCTACCCATATTCCGTTGGTTAGCCGATATCGGAAATATCAAGTCAGAAGCAATGCTAGAAACTTTCAATATGGGTATTGGTTTTGTGGTTTTGGTCAATCCAGAACAGGTTGATGTCACTAAAGAATGGTTTCATTCACAGAATATTGCTGCCTATGAGATTGGTCGAGTAGTTGGGGGCGATGGCAAGTTAGTAGTCGCATAGCAGTCTTGTGTGATTTTAAACATTCATGGTAACTAAAGAATCTAGATTATCAAAAATGGTTTCTACTTCCTGGGTTGGCAAGGGTTTCGCAAATAAATATCCTTGACCTTCATCACAGTCTAAAGCTTTGAGATAATCTTTTTGTTGAGTAGTTTCTATACCCTCAGCAACTATTGTCATGCCCAACTGTTTTGCTAGGGTGACAATGGCTTGAATAATTTCCAAATTTTCCCCATCCTTGCCAATACGACTGACAAAGGAACGGTCAATCTTTAAAGTATTGACCGGGAAACGATGGAGATAACTCAGGGAAGAATAGCCAGTACCGAAATCATCAATGCTTAATTGAATCTCTCTTTGTCTGAGTTTTTGAAACAACAGCGTTGCTGATTCTGCGTTATCGACAATGGCACTTTCTGTGATTTCTAGCTTTAAATTTTGACTGTCGAGTTGTGTTTCTTGGAGAATGCGATCAATTTGCTCAATAAAATCTGGTTGATAAAACTGTTTGACAGAAAGATTGACGCTAATTTTTAATTGTTGAATTGAATGCTTATGCTGCCAGATGCGGAACTGCTGACAAGCTGAGCGCATCACCCATAAACCGAGAGGAACAATCAATCCCGTTTCCTCGGCAACTGGAATAAATTCGACAGGAGAAACAAAACCCCGTTTGGGATGATTCCAACGGACCAAAGCTTCAAATCCAATCAAAGATCCTGTATCGAGGGCAATGATTGGTTGATAGTAAACTGCTAATTCCTCGCGCTTGAGAGCTAATCTTAAATCAGTCTCTAATTTTAACCTTTTAGAAGCGTTGCGGTGCATTTTGGGATTAAAAACCTGATGGCAAGCTTTTCCTCTTTTTTTGGCCTGATACATAGCCGTATCGGCATCTCGCAAAACATGCTCTGCTAGCTTATAATTTTCATTCCCCAGGACAATGCCAATACTAGCACTGATAAATAATTGATGACGATTAACTTCAAAGGGAAGTTGGAGTTGATTTTGAATTTTTTGGGCGACACGAGAAGCCTGATTGATATCAGACATTTCTGACAAAAGAACCATAAATTCGTCACCGCCAAAACGAGCCAAGGTATCAGAGGGTTTGAGGCAAATTTTGATGCGACGAGCTATTTCACTTAAAACTTGATCTCCTACAAAATGACCGAGAGAATCATTAATTAACTTAAAGCGATCGCAGTCAAGAAATAAGACAGCAAAGAAAGGAAGCCGATCTTGTGCCAATTGTTGAAGCAGGTTGTTCAAGCGCTGCATGAATAAAATCCGATTGGGCAAATCCGTAAGGGGATCATACATTGCCAAATACAAAAGTTTTTTTTGAGTTCTTTTGCGTTGGACAATTTCTTCTTTTAATTGTTGATTCGTTTTTTCCAGTTCGCTGGTACGTTCACGAACTCTTTGCTCTAATTCTAAATTTAGCTGGCAAACTTTCTGCTTCGCGGCCACGATCGCGAGTTGATTATTAATTCGAACTAAAACCTCCTCAATCTGAAAAGGTTTGCTGATATAGTCTGCTCCTCCTGCGGCGAAAGCCTGTTTTTTATCTAAAATACTGTCTAAAGCACTCAAAAAAATCACAGGAATCTCTCTCGTGTTTGCATTTTTTTTTAGCTGTTTACAGACTTCATAGCCATCTATTTCAGGCATTTTTATATCAAGTAAAATCAGATCTGCCCAACCAGATTGAGCAACCCCCAATGCAACTGAACCATTTATTGCACAACGAACATTAAATCCTTTTCTTTTCAACAAATCAGAAAGTAACTCCAAGTTTTGGAGAGTGTCATCAACAAGGAGAATTTTTGTTTGAGAAGGCTGAGTGTTCAGAGTGTTCAAGAGCTTAAACCAGAGATTTCGAGGGAAAAATTACTAATACCTATATACTATAGATATTATATGGATGTTAATAGATATTAATATTTTTCTGCAAAAAACATGTTTGCTTTCATAAGCGAACATGCTTTGACCTATGATAAACGTTTTTATGTAAAATATATTTAGCAAGGGGTCTTGCGTTGCAGTTGATGGGATAATATTGTCAAAATATTATTTTGATACTAATCCGAACTACAAAATCTATAACTATGAAAAAATATTTGCGGCTAAGGCCAAAAACTAGATCCTGGGGTAAAAACCCTTTGATGAGTCTAATAATTATGTTATTTGCTAGTTTTTGTTTAGCTAACCCAGCAATAGCAACTGGTCTTTATGAGTTGCCAAATAATCCTATGGCCAAAGATATTTGGGTTGTTGATCTAGCAAATGAAATTAGTTTAGCGACTCAGGGTTCCCTTAGCAGCGATTTTAAAGATTTAGCAAAAGCAACTGGTCAAGAAATTCGAATGGTGGCAATTCGCCGTTTAGATTATGGAGAAACCATTAATACTCTAGCCGACAAACTATTTGCTAATTGGTATCCCAGTGAGGAAGACAAAAGCAATCAAACCTTATTGGTGATGGACACTCTAACCAACACCGCAGCCTTGAGAACTGGAGATGCGGCAAGGATGCTTGTGAAGCCTGAAATTGCGGAGAGTTTGGTTGAAGAAACGGTAGGTTATGATCTCAGAAATGGCAATAAATATAATCAAGCTTTTCTTGATGCTAGCGATCGTTTGATGGCTGTACTTTCTGGAGAAGCAGATCCTGGTCCACCTGCTATAGAGAAAACGATTCAAGTAGCTAGCACTTTCTCTTCTGCCGAAGAAACTGATGATGGAATTGCTTTTACTTGGGTGATTGTTTTGCTGATTTTGGCTACTGTAATCCCGATGGTGACCTATTTCCTCTACGTTATGTAAAACTTATTTAGGTGTTAGGTTAAACCTAGCACCTTGGTTTTGCCCTGCTACTTTGTCCCGTGTTCTGGGCAAGGTGGGGCTTTTAGAGAACGGTCTAACCATCCCTGAGCTTGATTAAGATGAGTTAAAGCCGAATCAGGTTGTTCTTTGAGGAGAAAAACAAATGCTGATGCTAGTTGCTGAGCTGCTTGAGCTTTGCGATTGCCTTTGAGGCGATGCCAATCTTGATGGGAAATTGCTAGTCTTTCGGCTAAGGCTTGGGCTAGTTCTAAATTGGAGAGATTCTCCAAGGATGTTTTTTGAGATAGCTGGGTATTTTCTAACATGAGTTAATATCGTGGATATTTTGTGCCTATTTTTTTAATTCTAATAAATTTTAAAATGCCTAGTAACGAATCTATCTCTAACTCCAATAATCATTTAGAAAATCAGGAAAATTCTGCTGCGGCTAAAAGCGATCGCGAAATATCCCAGATCCTAACTGAAGTGGGACAGTCCCTCGAAGAACTTAGAACGCGCTATTTGCAGGTTGAACAGGATTGGCAAAGACATGCAGAACTAGTGAAGCATAAACAAGAGTTGGAACAAAAAAAAGCTAGTAACTTTGAAAGAGAACCGATCAAAACTGAATTGAAAGATATTGAACAACAAATTAGTGAATTAGAAATCAATTTAGAAAGTGTGCTACTGCCTGATTTATTTTGGCAGGCTGTGCGTTTTGGAGGGTTGGGAATTGCGATCGGTTGGCTATTAAAATCTATTGCCGGATAACACTGTCAAAAAGAGGCTTTAATGTTTAATATTTTATTATTTTTCAGGCAAAAGATTTGGCGAAGTCATGGCTTAAAAATATGGCTAGCTACCATTACTGGCACTTGCATTGTTTTGCTTAATGGTTGTCAAAGTGAAATTGTCAACATCACTAATATCAATAGTGCAACAGGCGAACAGATAATAGTTTTAGGCGATAGTATTACTGCTGGTTATGGTTTGCCAGCTCAACAAGCTTACCCCTTTCTTCTCAGTCAAAAAATAAATTTACCTATTGTTAACCGTGGTGTCAGTGGGGATACAACCGCGGACGCTCTAGCCAGATTATCAAGAGATGTTCTAACGGAAAAACCTTGGATGGTGATTATCGGTTTGGGCGGCAATGATTTTTTAAAGAAGGTACCCAAGACCTTAACAGAACAAAATTTGAGGGCAATCATATCTCAAATCCAAACGGAAAACGCGATTACGGTTCTTTTGGGGATGAACTTAGGTTTATTTACAGATGAATATAAAGACTTGTACCACAATGTCGCCGAGTCAACTGGTTCCTATTTAATTCCTCAAGTTCTCAAAGGAATTATTGATAATCCTCAACATCGACAACAAGATATTATCCATCCCAACGCGATCGGGCAGGAAATATTAGCCGAGAAAATTGCTAGAGCTTTGAAGCCTGTGCTGGAGGAGGCAACATTCCCAGCTGTTTTAAGCAAAAAATCAGGATGGAATGAATAGGAGTGACTAAATAGCGTTAATAGCGTTCATGCTCTAACTTCTGCCAAATAACGATGAATGAACATAATGGCGATCGAACCTTCGCCCACCCCAGAAGCCACTCTTTTCACCGATTGATGGCGCACATCTCCCGCAACAAAAATACCTGGGACATTAGTTTCTAACAAAAAAGGCTCGCGTTCTTTATGCCAACCAGGGCAGCGTTTACCATTCTGCTTTAAATCAGCACCTGTCATGATGTAACCTCGTTCATCTCGCATCACGACCCCATCTAGCCAATCAGTGGCAGGCTGGGCGCCGATAAAGATAAACAAAGATTTTGCATCAACAGTTTCTGTCGTTCCGGTGTCGTTATGCAATAAAGTAATATATTCTAAGTTACTTTCTCCTTTGGCCGCTACTACCTCAGTGTGCACCATTACTTCAATATTGGGAGTCGCGGCAATTTGCTCAATTAAATATTGGGACATACTTTTAGTTAAAGATTCTCCTCGCACTAACATTGTTACCTTGCTAGCGTATTGAGAAAAATACATAGCAGCTTGTCCTGCTGAATTTGCACCTCCAATCAAATATATTTGCTCATTTTTACAGGCGATCGCCTCTGTTTTGGCGGCCCCGTAGTAAATACCTTTTCCTGTAAGTTTTTCACAACCTGAAATATTTAATCTACGCCAAGATACCCCCGTCGCGAGCAACAAGGCATGACAAGTGATTTCACTACCATCAGCAAGGGTCACAATGCGATAGGAATTTTCGACCCTGACCCCGATCGCTTCTTGGGGAGTTAAAATCTCGACGCCAAATCTTTTGGCCTGAGTGACTCCTCTCCTGGCTAAATCTCCACCACTCAGCCCCACGGGAAACCCGAGATAGTTTTCAATCCGAGAGCTAGATCCGGCTTGTCCTCCCGGGGCTTGTTTTTCGATCATGACAGTGCTTAACCCTTCAGAAGCACCATATACAGCTGCTGCCAATCCTGCGGGACCACCACCGACAATTACTAGATCATAAAAAGGTTGTTCGGCCTGGGTTTGCAAGCCGATTTTTTCTGCCAACTCAAGGGTTGTGGGTTGTTGTAATTGGGCACCATCACCTAAGATAACCAAAGGTAATTGGGGTTTCTCTCCGTTATTTGCCGCATAATCGACTAATCTTTGAGCTTCGGCTTCCCGTTCAATATCCAACCATTGATAGGGAATTTGATTGCGGGCAAGGAAATCTTTAACATTATGGGAGCAAGGAGACCAGCGATCGCCAATAACTCTAATTCCTGCAAAGTCTGGACGATAAACCGATAACCAATCATCCAGTAAATCATCAAGTACCGGATATAGTTGTTCTTCAGGGGGGTCCCAAGGTTTGAGCAGATAGTAATCTAGTTTGGCCGAATTAATTGCTCGAATCGCAGCGTCAGTATCGGCATAGGCAGTTAGCAAGACCCGTTTGGCTTCAGGGAAGATGACGGTTGCTTGTTCAATAAATTCGACGCCATTCATCTCAGGCATTCTTTGGTCGCTAACCAAGAGGGCAACTGTTTCATTGCGGAGCTTCAGTTGTTCTAAAGTTTCAATTGCCGAGGCCCCAGAATTGGCGCGAATAATCCGAAAGCGATCGCCATACTGCTTTCTTAGATCACGCGCGATCGCTTGTAATACTTCTAAATCGTCATCTACAGTAACAATTGCAGGTTTAGACATTATCTAAGGGATGAGGGATTTCCTAAGGGATGAGGGATGAGGGATGAGGGATGAGG
>NZ_ALVZ01000060.1 GCF_000332055.1 Xenococcus sp. PCC 7305
TTGGCACGAATAATGCCTTCGATATTCGATATGGAGCTGCCGGTAACCCGACTGAAGATATTTTCGATAGACGAACTATTGTCAAAGAAAGCTGTTTGACCATCCGGGACAGAAAATTCCTGAAAACTATGAAACAAATTATTGCCGGTGTCGGTACCACCAGTGATGGTGATGAGATCTCCGTTAGCATCGAGAATTGCTCTCGAATTAGTTGGCAGACTGGTATCGGGGGTGATTTGTGCTGAGGTACTCGATGTATTGTTCAAGAAGAAAAAAATTATGAGGCAGCAAATCAGCCACAAGCTTTTTCTATTTGCTCTAACTTGTAATAACAAGAGATTTCTGATAGTCAGCATAAGTCAATAATTTGCCTTAGTTTCGGGACTAGTAAAGTTAGTGTGGATACACTTAAATAATTCTTCAATCTGATTGTTCCCAATTGGGTAACCCAAAATTGAAACCGACCATATTCAATTTGTGTGAGTTTAATTCATTCGGCTTGATAAACAGTAAATTCAACTCGAAATCATCAGTATTTACACGGAAAAAATAAATTTCTTGAGCCTCTTATAAGTTTATCTCTCCAAAACCAAATTGCCGTATTTACTCGTATAAGAAAGTCCTTGAAAGGCTTAAAATTTATGACTATTTCGTAGAACATTTAACTTAAATTCACCTAATTAAATACTGTTGCTTGTAGCATTGTACAAACACACGAAAATCTATAGCAATTAATTATTGTTATTGATTGCCTAGGATTTGAAGAGAAAAAATTATGAAAATTAATTTTATATATGCCCCAGATGTTAGTTACGAACAAATGATTGGGTACGAAATCGCATCCATTATTTGGGGTAAATTATTCACCGACGATGTAGAAGTTAATATCCTGGCTAAAACCACCGACCAGCTGAATTCCAACGTTATTGGTGGGGCAATTCCTAAATTTCACGAACAACATTACGCTCTCTTTCTACAATATTACGAAGCAGATATCACTTCAATAGAAGATCAAATGGCCTTCAATGCTCTACAGCAAGGCAACACGATCGATTTTTTGCTTGATGGAGATCTAGTTGGCGGCAACACCAAACTAAAATTGACCACTGCGTTAGCCAAAGCCTTGGGAATGAATAAGGCCATTAGTTTAGATCGCTATGTCCTAGATGAGTCAGAAAATCTTCTCGATGGCACAATTATGATGAACCAGGATTTTGCCTGGGATTTTAATTATTTACGCAACAGTGAAGCCGCAGCCGATACTCTGGACTTCATGAGTGTGGCTCTTCACGAAACAGGACATATTCTTGGTTTTACCAGCAGTTTGGATTTTTCGCTGCAAAAAGAAACTCTCCATTCTGGTCGAACAGAACTCAGCAATTTCTCTCCCCTAGATTTATTCCGTTTTTCTGCCGGAAGTTTAGCTCAAGACAATCCTGACGGGGCAGTTAATGATCTATCTATTGGCGGAGTAGCTTGGTTTTCTCCCGATGGAGGAGAAACCTTAAGTGCCAAAATGTCCACAGGAAAAGAGGGCGATGGTTTCCAAGCGAGTCACTGGGAAAGACGCTACGATCCTTTAGGTATTATGGACCCCACTCTTTGGTATCAAGAACGAGTCTCGATTACTGACCTGGATGTCTTAGCTTTTGATCTGATGGGTTACGATTTAAGCTCACAAGCAGCAGATGTTGAGCAATTATTTGAGAGTGAAAATTTAGAAGTTTTACTGGCTCAAGCGAAAGTTCAACTAGCTAATAAAATGGGCTTTTCTGTCCAATACTTAGAAGATAATGCCAATGTGCCTTTATCTGACCTGGAATTAATTGGCGAGATGGAAACCGCCTACCTAGCTGCTGCTAAGGGAACTGCTAATACAAGCAATATAGAAGATAGCTCTGGTAGTTCAGATTCAGATTTGGAATCTCTTGATGATAAAGAACTGAAAGATTTCTTCAAAGATTTAAATCAGATGATGAGGCACAGTTATGAATGGTGGGCACAAAATAACGGTGGTGGTAGTTCGTCTTGGCAAGAGCTTTATGAATGGTGGGCACAAAATAACGGCGGTGGTAGTTCGTCTTGGCAAGAACTCTATGAATGGTGGGCACAAAATAACGGTGGGGGTAGTGGTGCTTGGCAAGAGCTTTATGAATGGTGGGCGCAGGATAATGGTAGAGGTAGTTCCTGGTGGCAGGAGGTCTTCTTTGCTAGCCAAGATGACGGAAATTTGGACGATATAAAGTTACCTGGAGAAAGTCACGAGACCGCGAATTCCCCTGTTTATTATCAAATGTTTAAAGGAGGTCATGAAGATGACATCATTAGCGGAGATACTAGTGATGATCAAATTAAAGCGGGACAAGGTGATGATCTAATTGACGGTGCGGAGGGAAATGACACAATTTTTGGGAATGCGGGATTCGATACTATCTTTGGTTTTGATGGCAATGACTCCATCATGGGCAGTGACGGCGACGATGTAATTTCGGGAGAATCTGATAATGATGTTCTCTTTGGAGAAAGTGGTGCCGATGTTTTGATGGGCGGAGACCATGATGATTATCTTGATGGGGGAGCTGGCAGAGACTTTCTCAGTGGAGATGCGGGAGATGATGTTTTGATTGGTGGTGCCGGAGATGATGCCTTAGAAGGAGCAACTGGCAAAGATCTTTTAGTTGCTGGAGCAGGGGAAGATATTGGCAATGGCGGCAGTGGAGATGATTTTATCTATGGGGATGAATATTCGGGAAGTTTACAACAGGACTTTGGGAATAATTTAGCTAATTTAACTAATGCCTTTAATCCTACTGCTGCTAAGGAAACACCTGTTGAAGATAATACTGTCTCCGACATTACCGACGATGTGGTTTTAGCTCAAGATCCTCTGAGAGTGGAAGCAGAAGATATGAGTTGGAGTGGCAAGTATAAAGTAAAAAACAAAAGCTTTGCTTCTGGTGGTAGTTTAATTCAATATGATGATGAAGATAAGTGGTTTTCTGGAAGCATGAATTTTTCGGGACAAGCTGGAACCTATAACATCATTATTGGTTATCACGATATTGAAGAAGCGAATGGTCAAATTATAGTTGAATTAAATGGAACATCGATCGCTAGTTGGAATCTTACTAAAAATATCGGAGAAGAGATCGGTGCTGGAAACTTTACTACTCACACTATCAATAATATTCCTCTAACTGTTAATGACTCCCTTAATCTTCAAAGCATTATCAATTACGATGACGAAGGCGGAGAAGGTTCGATAGACTATATTGAATTTGTGCCTGTTGTTGATAACGGTCCCAATAGTAACAATACCGATGTAATTTTAGGTCAAGAACCTATTATCATCGAAGCAGAAAACATGAACCTCTCAGGAGGTTATTACCAAGACAATTACTACTATAACGGAACAGTAATCCGCACCAGTTACAGTAATCCTGATGGGTTTGCTAGTCAGGCATTCACTGGAGAAGCTGGTCATTACCAAGTTAAAGTTCACTACATTGATGAATCTGATGGTAATGCTTCACTTAGCGTCAAGATTGCCAATACAGAAATTGATAATTGGGTACTCAACCAGAATACAAGCGGTTCTAATCAAGAGCACTCCCGCACTATTTCTGAGGGTATGCATATTGATGTAAATGCTGAGATTGAAATTCAAGGACAGGCGGAACATTACGAATTTGCTCGCGTTGACTATATCGAGTTTATTCCTATTGACTTGCCTCAAGATGATTCGACTGATGACTCTAATGATTCTTCTCCCGCCGATGTCGACACTCCTCCTGAAACTATTAACATTACTCCTGAATTAGAACTAGGACTGAATAGCGACATCCTTAGAGGTGGTGCTGGAAACGATGGGATTGATGGTGGTAAAGGCAATGATATTATCTTTGGGGAAAATGAACTCAACGATTCTAGTAATATTACTGCTCCTCTGATAGATGGTGCTTTGCAGTATGGTCATAGTGTTTATATCTTGAGTCAAGCTGGTACTTGGCAGGAAGCGCAAAAAGAAGCCAAGAGTTATGGTGGTAACCTAGTTACGATCAATGATGATGGGGAGAATATTTGGCTACAAAATACTTTTAATACCGATGAAAGCTTCTGGATTGGTTTTAGTGATAGCGAACAAGAAGGAGTATGGAAATGGGCCAGTGGTCAAAGCAATACTTATACGAATTGGTTTCATTCTGAACCTAATAATTCTGGGAATAGCCAAAATTATGCTGTTCTAAACTACTATAGTAATGATGGGAAATGGGATGATCGGCATAGTAGCCTCGATGGTTTACAGCGTGGCATTATTGAGATTGATTGGTCTAGTGTTGGCGGTAACGATACGATCCTTGGTGGTGCAGGAGACGATCAAGTTTACGGTAACTCTGGCAACGACATAATTTTCGGAGATAATGGAGTCACCATTCCCAAGACGCCAGGAATACTAACTTTTCAGCAAGGAGTTCATGGTTACACGGGTACTGTTGATACTAGCCTTGAAGAAGATTTCGTTAATACCAATAATAGTGGAGCTATGTCGCTCAATGTTGACACTAATAGTGAGGCTCATAGTTTGATTAAGTTTGAAGATATCTTTGGCAGCCAATCTGGTCAAATTTCGCTAGATGACACTATTAATTCTGCATTCTTGGAAATTAATGTTTCTAACACTGGTAACAACATTGAAGTTCATGAAATGCTGCAAAGCTGGTCAGATACTGCTACTTGGAATTCCATGAATAAAGGAATTAAAGCCGATGGGACAGAAGCTGCCAAGGTCCCATTTGTTAATGTTCAGGCAAGTAGCACTGGTATTCTGACTATTGATGTCACGGCTAGTTTACAAGCTTGGCAAGCAAATCCGAACACTAACCAAGGATGGGCTTTGTTGCCTACGGGCTCTAATGGAGTGGACTTTGATTCTGCGGAAGGTAATATTGCTCCTCGCTTAGTAGTTGATGTTAATCAAGGAAATTCCTCTGAATTAAATACAAATAATACTGTTGGCGGCAATGACAATATCTTCGGTAATGGTGGTCACGATATTATCAGGGGTGGCGCGGGTAATGATGTCATCAATGGTACTGATGGCATAGTTGCAGGCTACTTAGAAAAAGATACCCTCGAAGGTGGTGCTGGCGCAGATAAATTTATCCTTGGAGATGAAAATCAAGCCTTCTATGCTACTGATGGGGCTCAGGATTATGCTGTGATTCAAGACTTTAATGCTAGTGAGGATATCGTACAGCTAAATGGAGTGGCTGGTGATTATCAACAAACACAGCAAGGTAATGATCTTCATCTCACTCGCAATGGTGATTTGGTAGTAATCCTGGAAAACAATAATACCTTGAATCTCAATAGTAGTGCTTTTGAATATGTCAGCACAGTCTAAGTAAGAAACGGTTTCCTGTTCCCCGTTCCCCGTTCCCTATTCCCGACATTACGAGAAAACCACTCCACAAATATAGCTATAAGCCTCTAGAAAATCGCCAATATTTTTGCACTAGGGGATAACGAAAACTGTAAATACTCCCTGATTGCACTAAATAATAATCCTTCATTAATAATCTGATGATGGTTCTCGCCATTTCCTTATTATTGGTTTGTGGGTCACTATATAAAACTTGCCATAATTTCTGAAAAGAAGTGGGAGGATTAATGGCCAAAAGATCTAAAATATTGAGGGCATAGGGTTTTTGCTCTTCAGTATAATAATTGTCAATTCTTTCGCGATAATGATCCATTTTCCAGGGATTAAGGGGGTTGCGTAGTGATTCTTCTACGGTAAAGTGAATGGCATTTTGAGAAACCTCACCTTCTAAAGTTTTCAATTGGTTGACTAGATGATGAATATAAAAAGGAATACAATCTACAGCTTCGGCAATATCTCTCGCTGATTTTTCTGCATTGAAAGTTGAGACATTTTCCCCTTTTATCAAATAGGAAGTTAAGGCGATCGCATCTTCCAAAGCCAGAGGCTGACCGTCAATTGTATACATATCATTGGTTGGATCGTTGCGATATCCAGCTTTTTGCAGGTTTTTAAAAATATGATGTAAGCCAATGGAACCAGAAAAGATCATCCTGACATCGGGATAAGTTTGACGGAGCGATCGCAAGACATCCAGCATTTCCATGGCAGCTTGCTCGCTAAAATTCTCTAACATATGGGGAATTTCATCCCAGATAAAGACTATTTGACGCTCTTGAAGTGTTACTAAATCTTCTATTGCTTTAATCAGCAGAGTTTTCCAATAGTCATCGGCGATATGGGGAAATCTGGAGCCTGTAAACTGAGTTTCTTGCAACTGTCCTAAAAATTCTCGAACTCTTCTGGCTTTACCTTGCTCTCTGAGATAGGTCTCGATATCTTGCCAAACGACTTCCACAAATTCTATCGGGGTGCGAATTCCTTCTAGGTCTCGATAAATCGGTACCATGCTACTGGCAGATTCGGCTTTCATTTTTTTGAGCGTGCTGCTCTTGCCGATACGTCTTTCGCCAATAAAAATTAAACTTTGTTGTTCGAGAATCGACCAGATTTGAGCAATTAGTTTTTCTCGGCCAATTATCTCTTGTGGAGCAATTTCTCCTCCTGGATTAGCTTTAAAACTATTCTGTTTGAATTTAAAACTAACTATTTGATCATTTCTTTCTGGTTCGCTAGCAGAAGCATTACCCCAATCCAAATTGAGCTCTTGGCAAATGCGAATAAAATTATGTGCGGCGATCGGCTTGCAATTGATAAATTTGGAGACCGACCCTGGAGAAATATTGAGGTTTTTCGCAATGGAGCGTCGTGTAAGTTGCTTGATTGCTAAGGATTCTTCCACTTTTGGTTGCCATTCACTATTGAGTTGTAATAAGCTTTGTGTCATGCTGCTTGGCTGTATATTCTAGATAATTAAAGGAAAACCACCCTCAATCATTATGGATGATAGGCATTTGAATCCTGATTTTTATAATTATGATTTAAATTTGCAACTCTATCTCCACAAAAGCAAAGCAGTCATCATTTGGACATTTGCGATTATATTTTAAAGGGGAAGTTGGACTAATCACTAAAAAAGCGTGTCTGAACCAAGATTATCGTCTGTACTTTCAATAATAGTTGGAGATGATTTGGGATTTACCCCAGACTCCTCATGAGCTTTTTTCTCTAGAAATTCCTCAAAATTCACATATATTCTGTCTTGAGCTGTCACATTATTATTTTCATTCAGAGTACGACCTGTCGCCCCACTTCTGACATCGAAAAGTTGTTGTAGAGTGTTTTGAGCATTAGTTCCTGGCTTGAGAGTGAATAAAAGACTATCACTATTACAAGGTGAATTAGTAGAAGATACGGCACAAATTACTGGCTGTCTTTTGACTCTACCAGCAGTGAAAAATTGGAGAGTGCCGCGATCGCTAAAATACTGAAATTTGTTAGAAACAATATCGCAACGAGTTTGGTTATCATAGCCGCCACTTTCGAAAAAACCAGAGCTCCAGACGATGATCGGAATATTGCCATGTCTTGGCGATCGCACAATGGTCGCAGGGTGACCATCTTCAATGCCACAGAAAAAGCTTGGTTCTTGGCTCAAACTTGGCCGGCTAGGAATTAAAGTTGTCGCTAAAGCCACAGCAGAAACATTCAAAAAAGTTGCAAACTTAGAAAATTTCATAATGTCAGTAATACTCCTAAAGAAATTTAATGGGTCTATTACCTGATAAGTTAATGATAAATGAGTTTAATGGTATTTCAATTTTGAATCTTCAACCTTAATGCTTCTAGACTGTTGATTGCAGGTTGATAATCAGGCTTAATTTCTAAAGCTTTTTCTAAAGATATTTCTGCTTCTTCATATCGTTCCAATTTATAGAAAACAAAACCTTTATTTGTCCAAACATTATAGTCATTGGGGTCTAATTCCGTAGCCTGATCATAGGCATCAAGAGCTTCTTCATTCCTCCCCACTGTTTCTAATACTAAGCCTTTATTTCTCCATGCAGGAGTATAGCTAGGATCGATTCTAATAGCTGTTTCAATATCTTCTAAAGCAAGTTCATATTGCCTTAATTCAATCTGGACAAAACCTCGATTGTTGTACAGCAATGCTGAATCAGATAGGTTTTGAATTTTTCTTAATTCTACAGCCTTGTTTAAAGATTCTAGTGAACCTCTGTATTGTCCTAGAGCATATAGCAATTCCCCTTGAATCAGAAAATCGGCGGAATTATTAGGATTAATCTCAATAGCCGCATTCAAACTATCCAAAGCTGGTTCAAATCTTTGTAGGGCTTGCAGGGCCCCTGCTTTGCAACGATAGGCATCATATTTATAGCGAGAAGGATTCACTTGAAGTTCAATGGCTTTGTCACAGGCTTCGAGAGCTAGAGTATATTTTTCATCAAAACCCAGAGCAAAACCTTTGGCAAACCAAGCTAAGTATAAATCTTCTCGTAAGGCGATCGCATTATTAAACGCACCTCTAGCTTCAGCCACTCGGTCGATACGCCAAAGTTGATTGCCCCTTTCTAACTAATAATAGGGATTATCGGTGTTTTCAATCGCGATCGGTGGTTGCCAATCATTAACGATAGCTTGACTCAAAGGAGAGGGAGCCGAATCCTCAATATTTAAATAATCATAAAATGTGCGGGTTGATGCCCAAGATAAGAAGGTTTTGATAGAGATGCCCTGACTCAAACCTACTTTGATCCTTACAGGGGGACCAACTTCATCTAAATAGTCTCGAATAATTTCATCTTCTTCTCCTATTTGTCTGCCGTCTGCTCTACCATGAATGCCAATTAAACGACCTTGAGTATCTAATACTGGCCCGCCACTCATTCCTGGATGGGTCAGATTAGTATAGATTAACTCGTAACCACCAAACTCATCTTCTTCGGAAATATCTGGTTGATGGGAAATAGCAGTCCCAGAATTATCGAAAAGATAACCAGGAGTAAAAACACGCTTTGCTTCTTCTTTTGTTATGGGCCAACCTGAAACAAATACATATTGCTTAGGGGAAGCATCGGTAAATAAACTATTCTCATAATCGTTTGTTCGGTAAAGACGGTAATTGAAATCAGAAATAGTGGCAATAGGATAATCTTGATCGCTTTCGAATTGCAAGAGTAATAAATCGACATTGTTGGGTAATTTTTCAATTTTACTGATATCTATTTGATGTGTTTTCCCATCATATGTATCTAGATCTGCTTCTTCCCCTGCTTTAACCGCATCTAAAACATGTCTAGCAGTTAATACATAATATATATCTTCATGTTTGCCAATAATTACTCCAGAACCGGGGTCTCCAAGGGATGGATATATTTGCACAGTAACTTGCTCTGCGATCGCTTCTACATTATCAATCGTCTGCGATAAAGCTACTTGGGATTGAACTATCGCGATCGCGGCCGTGCCAAAAATAGTAGGAAGAAAATTTTTCATAATTGTCAATTAATTGGCAAAGATCCCTTGATAGCGCTCAACACCTTCATAAGCGTAGCGATTATAGCCATTGCGCTGAATAAGTTCCTCTAAATAATTCATTCTCGTTTCTGAGGCTGGATGACTAGCTAGCAAAGAATTCGACCAATTGGATTTTGGTTCTAGTTGTTTCAATTTAGCCATTATATTGTAGAGCCCATCAGCCGAATAACCTGATGAGGCTAAAACTCTTGTCCCTAAAATATCTGCTTGTTTTTCCTGGTCTCGGCTCAAGTCAGCATTCACAAATTCACCAAAAGGAATTAATGAGGTTAAAGAGTTGCTGGCTATATCCTGAAAACCATGAGAAAGAACAGAATGTGCTATTTCATGACCCAAGAGCCCTGCCAACTCAGCTTCTGAACTTATGAGCTGTAACATTCCAGTATTAATAAAAATTTTGCCGCCAGGTAGGGCAAAAGCGTTGGGACTAGGATCTTCGACGATAAAGAATTCATATTCAAACTCATCTCTTCCCATTAATCTGGCCAAATTTTGACTGACACTGTCAACATACCCTACTAATTGAGAATTATTAACCAAAGTCAGATTTTGTTGATAGGCCTGAGCTAGACTTTTGCCAGCTTCTGATTCTCCTGCCAGGAGAAATGCACCCGTTTGAAATCCTGCTTGATCACCGACAAAAACAACGGTAACTGCGGTGCTTAGGATTCCTGAAATAATCTGATCTTGTTGTAGTTTATTACGATACTTTCGTTTATATTCACTGGCGATCGCTTGATAGCGTGATGCTTGGGGATCATCAGGATATGCGATCGCAAATTGACGAGCAGCAATAGAAGCTTCTAAATATTTGTCATTTTTAACCAAAAGTTCAATTCTTTTATCTAGAACATCCGTTTGTTCGGGATAAAGTGTAGCTAATCTTTCGATCGCAGCTAGTGCTTCTTCGTCTTTCTCATATTGCTCATAGGCTTGCAACAGTAGTAAATGACCTGGTATAAAATCAGGAGAATTTTCCGTCAATTTTTCTAACGGCACGAAAATTTTGCTTTCTAAACCTTCTTCCATCCCTTGGTTCGCAATTCGCCAATACACTTTACCTGCTGGAGATAAGTTTTCTGCATCGACTTGTGGGGATGCAGGAGGAGGCGCAGGTTCAAAATCCGGCTTGACTGTCTCTTGGATTTCCCTGGCTTTGGTGAGATCACCTTGTTTATAAAAACGATCTGCTTCGGCAAGTCTGGGATAATAGTTACCTCCAAAGTTGATATTTAAAAAGTTCTGACTAACCTGATAGGATTCTTCTGAATCTAGTGTTACTGGTCTTGCCTGTTCAGCAGAGATTAATGATTTTGAAATAACTGCATTGCTACTCAAAATAACTAATGAAAAAGTCAGAAACACTAAAAATAATTGATTACGGGCAAGTAATCTTAACTGTTTCGGGAGTCGCACCTTATAATCTCCAAAATTCTTACAATCAATTTGGAATGGCTATAATTTAATTTCTTATATAAACATCCTACTAAGACATAGCTTCTCCAAAACCATATTTTTTAATTTTCTTTACATAATATCTAATTTGATTGAATCGAGTCTTGATTGAGCTTAAATCGAAGGCAGAAGAATGAAGGCAGAAGGCAGAAAATAACTAGCATAGTGGGAGAATTAGAATCACCACTATGCCCTGTTCCACTTAAAGAAGCGGAGGAATTCAACCTAAAGGGATAAGTTAGAAGTAGTTTTATCCTTCTGCCCTCTGCCCTCTGCCCTCTGCCTTCAAGGGCGAAGCCCCGTTAAAAAAGGCAATTTGGTGGTTTATTCTTGACAGCACAAGGATC
>NZ_ALVZ01000061.1 GCF_000332055.1 Xenococcus sp. PCC 7305
GTTGGGCAATACTTCTCGCTTAGGGAAATAGGGATGTAGGGAATTAGGGAAATCTAGCTATTATTATTCCCCAAACCCCTAAAACCCCAAATCCCAAATCGTTAGGTTTTTAAAGTCAATCTTTAAACGAGAAATATTGGATAGTTGGGAATTACCCATTACCCATTACCCATTACCCATTACTTATTACCTATTACTTATTACCTATTACTCAATTTAAGATTATGCATAAAATTCCTGTTACCGTCATCACAGGCTTTTTAGGTGCGGGAAAAACGACCCTATTACGCCATCTTTTACAAAATAATCAAGGCAAAAGAATCGCTGTTTTAGTCAATGAATTCGGAGAAATTGGCATTGACGGAGAGCTTTTGCGCTCTTGTCAAATATGCGATGAAGAAGATAACCCCAATGACAATATCGTTGAGCTGACCAATGGCTGTTTATGTTGCACGGTGCAAGAGGAGTTTTATCCCACCATGCAAGAATTGCTTAAACGCAGGGATAAAATCGATCATCTGGTTATTGAAACTTCTGGGCTAGCATTACCCAAACCACTGGTGCAGGCATTTCGTTGGCCGGCAATTCGTAACTCGGCAACAGTAGATGGAGTAGTAACTGTAGTCGATGCCAAAGCTTTGGCGGAAGGAACTATGGTTGGAGATCTCGAAGCCCTAGAAGCCCAACGGCAAGCAGATCCTAATCTAGAACATGAAACCCCCCTCGAAGAATTGTTTGAAGATCAACTCGGTTGCGCGGATCTTGTTTTACTAACCAAAACTGACTTGGTAAATGATGATGGTTTAGAAAAAGTGACCAGCTACATCAACAGTGAATTACCTTCCGGGGTAAAAATTGTTGCTTGCAATGAAGGAGAAATTAGTCCTGATATTCTCCTCGGGTTTAATGCTGCGGTAGAAGATAATCTTGATAGTCGCCATTCCCACCATGACCATGAAGCAGAACATGATCATGATGATGATATAAACTCCATTGAATTAATCTGCGATCGCGCTTTTGATCCCAAATCATTAACCGAACAACTGCAAAAACTTGTCCAAGAAGAAGAAATTTATCGTATTAAGGGTTTTGTGTCTGTCCCTGATAAATCTATGCGTTTAGTTTTACAAGGAGTGGGCAATCGTTTTGATACTTTTTATGATCGTCTTTGGTCAACCGAAGAAACTCGTCAAACTCGTTTAGTCTTTATTGGACGAAATTTGACCGATGAGTCTATCAATATGTTCATGAATGCGTAAATGTAATTTCACCAACATAACCTAGACTAAAAGATTTACCTAAATTAGTATAAATTAACCTAAAAAGCCCAAAAATTAAGTATTAGTAATTGTTTCGTAACCAAATATAAACAATAGTTAATATTGTCAAAAATTAAATAGATAAGATGAGCAGCAAGTAATAGCATTACCTTGGAGAACTCGAATTGTCAATCATCGAATCTCTTGACTTGCTTCTGAAAACACAGTGTAACAAAAGTAAGTCAAGAGATTTAACCAGCTTAATAGTTAATCACGAAGTGATTATTCAACTCAGAAACTAAGCAGGAGAAAAATATTACCATGTCATCAAATCCATTTATCGGTCAAGTCACCTTGTTTGCCGGTACTTTTGCCCCAGTAGGTTGGGCAATTTGCAACGGTGCACTTATTCAGATATCGCAAAATGATGCTTTGTTTTCCATTCTCGGCACTATCTATGGTGGGGATGGGCGGACTACTTTTGCTTTGCCCGACTTTAGAGGTCGTTTTTTTGTCCATAACGGCTCTAGTAGTGCTCCTGGTCTAACCACCTATTCTTTGGGCCAAAAATTTGGTGTGGAAACAGTTACTATAACGACAAATCAACTGCCATCCCATACTCATCAATTGAGAGGTGATAACCTAGCAGCCAACTCAGGCGAGCCAACGGGAAGACTCTTAGCTGATCCCGCCACGGGAATCTATCGCACTGGGACCTTTGATGCCCGCTCCATGAGTTCTGAAGCCATTAGCAACACGGGAGGTTCTCAAGCCCATTCCAACCTACAACCTTTTCTTGCTCTCAACTACATCATTGCTTTAGTCGGAGTTTACCCGACTCGAAATTAAAGTAATGGTCAAATGGGATTCTTTATCTTGTCGAAATAGTGTCTCAGAAGACCAGGGGTTTTTGTTCGAGCTTTATGCCAGTACTAGGGTAGAAGAGCTCAATGCTTGGGGTTGGGATGCTCAGCAAAGCTCGGCATTTCTGAAAATGCAGTTTCAGGCTCAACAAGCTAGCTACAGAAACCAGTTTCCTGGCTGCAAGTATCAGATTATTCTCATTCAGGGACTTGCAGTAGGAGCCATGTTGGTCATAAGGAGTGAAACAGCAATCCACCTAGCTGATATTGCCTTACTGCCGCAATACCGTAATCAGGGTATTGGCCGTTTTCTGATCCAAAAACTCTTGGCTGAAGCTACCCAAGCGCTCAAACCTGTACGTCTTCAGGTAAGACAATCTAATCGGGCACTTAGACTATATCAACGTCTGGGTTTCTCGAAAGTTAGTGAGCAAGGTATTCATTTTTTGATGGAATGGCTGCCCTCAAGAAAGTAATAAGTAATAAGTAATAAGTAATTAAGTAATCGGGAGAAATTTATTATGAGTGAAGGATTTTTAGCTCAAGTTGTCTGGTTTGCTGGGAATTTTGCCCCCAAAGATTGGGAATTTTGCAACGGTCAAATTTTGCCGATTAATAACAATGAATCTTTATATTCTCTTCTCGGCACAACCTATGGTGGAGATGGCAGAACTACTTTTGCTCTGCCTGATCTTAGAAGCCGTGTTGCTATTCATCCTGGTACCGGTATTAGTCTGGGCGTCGATGGTGGAGAGGAAAATGTTACTCTCAGCACTAACGAGATCCCATCACATACCCATACATTGAAAGGAATGAACGTGGCTGCAACTGATGCCAATATCCCAGACCCTAATAATAGAGTTGTCGCCAATACATCAGGCAATACTTCTATTCCCAACATTTATAGTGATAACACCTCTAATCTTGTCGATATGAATGCCGGGGCTATTGGCAATACGGGCGGTGGTCAAGGACATGAAAATAGGCAACCTTCTCTAGTTTGCAATTACATAATTTGCGTGAATGGAGTATTTCCTCCTAGGAATTAATTTTTTTTAAGTCGGCATGGCCGATCTGTCGAGGTTTGTATTTCTCAATTCCCTAGAATTTTTAAGGGGAAGTTAAGAGAATTGCTGTTAATTTTTTTTGAAAATTTAGGAGAACATTAATTATGAGCGAGCCATATATCGGTGAGATTAACATATTTGCTGGCAACTTTGCCCCCAGAGGTTGGCATTTTTGCGACGGGACACTCCTCCAGATATCACAGTATAGCGCTTTGTTTTCTATTCTCGGCACAATCTATGGTGGGGATGGCAGAACGAATTTTGCTTTACCAAATCTTAAACTTAGTGGTGCTATTGGTGCGGGGCAAGGGCCTGGTCTTCCCAATCATCCCCTTGGTCAAGTGGGTGGTGCAGAAAATATTACTCTCAGTACAAGCGAAATTGCTCCCCATAGTCATCAGCTGACAGGAACTAACAATGCTGACAACAGCGTTAATCCCACAGGAGCAGTGCTATCACGACCTAATCAGCCTATATATATAGATGCCGTCACTTCTTCTCTAGTGAATCTGAGCACAAATAGTATTGGCGACGCAGGCGGTGGTAGCAGCCATGACAACATGCAGCCTTATTTGGCTGTTAATTTTATAATTGCTTTGGAAGGAGTTTTCCCTTCCCAACCGTAAAAAGCCCCTTAATCTCAATTTTTTTTTGATTTGCACGAAATATTTACTCTCAGCCTTACTCGGTTGTTTCTGGGTAGGGTTTTTCGCCGCGGATCTACTCTTGGAGTTGTCTGTGTTGGGAAACAAGATATAGCCATTCTTCAGGCTCATAAGTTAGACTGCTACCGAAAAGTCAACAAAAATAATTTTCCCGAAATTTTTGCTAAACAGAATGATGGCCCTTGCTTATTACTGAAAAAGAAGAAAACCTGATAAAAAGCCAATACTCTGGCGCTTTTCCCTATATTTTCCATAAACTAGGAATTTCTCTCGTTATTGCAACCTATCAAGCCCATAAACTCATCACACTATATGTGAAGGATGACAAGATGGAGATGATATCTTGTCCGTTTGACAAACCAATGGGATTGGCAACTAAAGGCGAAAAGCTGGCAGTTGGGACAAATTTGGGTATTTGGGAATTACGCAATTCACCGTCACTTCAAGATCAATATGATGCCTATTATGCTCCGCGCAATTACTATGTAACGGGTAGGATTCAAGTTCACGAAATGGGTTATGCAGATGATGAGCTATGGTTTGTCAATACAGCTTATTCCTGTCTTTGTACTCTCGACCCAGACTATAATTTTCGTCCTCGCTGGCAACCCAAATTTATTAGTCGCATTGTCAAAGAAGATCGCTGTCATCTCAACGGTTTAAGCATTGTAAATAATAAACCTAAATATGTAACTGCTTTTGGGATCGCAGATAGCAAAGATGGTTGGCGGGAAAACAAGGCCCATGGTGGAGTCTTAATAGATGTGGAAAGCAAAGAAATAATTGCGGCAAATTTGTCAATGCCCCATTCTCCTCGTTGGTATGATGGTCGTCTGTGGTTATTGGAATCGGGTCATGGTTCTCTGGTAACGGTTGACCTAGACACAGGAAAGATTGAAACGGTCGTGAAACTTCCAGGTTTTACTCGGGGGTTAGATTTTTATGGGCCATTTGCTTTTGTGGGACTTTCCCAAACACGCAAACAGAAAATATTTAGCAATATTCCTTTAACAGAAAGATTAGAAGAGCGTTCTTCTGGGGTTTGGATAGTAGATATCAATACAGGATTTGCTATGAGTTTTTTGCAGTTTCAAGACAAAGTTCGAGAAATTTCTGATGTTAAAATTTTGCCTGGCATTCGTTATCCTGAAATGATTAGTCATGGATCGAAACAGATAAAAAATTTGGCAATTTTCCCCGATTAAGGTCAATTAGGACCAGGTTTACCCCAAATTACTATTGCTTATTGCTCATTACTTATTACTTTCCCCTAGTGACCATTATGAATTTCTTTGTTAAATTTGACTCGCAAAAGGAAATCCATATTTTTTTGTGCTAGTTAATGCTCAACTAACCAAAGATTAGAAATCTATGATAAATACAAATTCTATAATCGTGGCCTCTTCTAAACAAAGATACTCCAAGTTGGAGCAAGAGGTGGTTATTCTTAATCTAAAATCCGAGGCTTACTACAGCCTTAATGCAGTAGGAGCTGAGATCTGGAATTTAATTCAAGAGCCAAAATCTGTTAGCGAAATTGTAATCTCGTTGGGGAATAAGTACGAAATAGATGAGCAAAAATGTGAGTCGGATTTGTTGTCATTACTAAACGAACTCTCGGCGATCGAGTTAATCGAAGTTAGTCAGGACAACATGGCAGCGGAAAAACCTGTTCAGGAAATAAAACAGACAACATCAGAAGCTAAAGAAGTCTGGACAACTCCTGCGCTGGCCAGCTATGGCACGATGGCAACTTTAGTTCATGGTAGTGGAGGTAGCGGAGCTGATGCTCAAATGGGAGTGTTTGATGGAAACTTGAATTTTGACCCTCCTGCTCAAGCGGAAGATACGGTTCCAGCTGGTCAATTGGATGAGGACGCAGCTGTCACGGGACTAGATGATCCAGGCTCAGGAGATGACTATACTAATGAATATCCTTACTAAGAAATTTTCTGATTCTGTTCCCTATATTCTTATGCTTCACTGAAAATACAAAAAATTGCCAGGAGTGCGGAAATGCTCATTTTTTTCTGTGCTCTTTTATCTATTGTTTGGATTTTGGTTGGGATCAAGTCCGGCAAATTCAGCAATTTGGGTAATAACTTGCTGAGGATTGGCTATAAGATCGGCATACTGAACTGTACACCAATCAGATGAAGGCAAAGCCTCTAAGTCCTGATTAATATAGTCTTGCGCTGTTTGCCATTGATAAGTAGCAATCTCGGTCACCGAAGACCCTTTTAAGGATAACCATCCAGGAGTCAGTAGAAAACTCCATCCCCAGTCATACCAACCAGGAAGAGAGCGGTAGGTAATAAATTTGCGCGATCGCCATCCGTCTATGATACTCTTAATGCTTGCAATAGGTTCTCTTTGGAGATAGATAAATAGAGCATCAGGAAACAAAGCTTTGAGAAAAGGTATCCGTAAAGCATTCTTCGAAGTTTTGTCTAGAAAGCGTAATTTATTGGGGCGCTGTTTGAGTGGAAATTGCAGGTAAGAAATCCCTTCGCGATCGCATAGCTTCTCGGTAAAAAATTGACGCAGAGCCCGAGAAATCTTCGGGTTAAGCTCCTTTTCTGTAAGACAATTAGATGCATAGCCATAATTTTGAGGGTGAAGTTCTGGTATTTTTTCGATAAAACAACTCTCCCCTCCTAATGTCCACAAATCCTCCAACTGGGATAGAGTTTCACATAACAAGCTACTCCCAGAGCTGGAGGCAGCAACAATAAAAATTGGTCGGATAAACTCTGGTGGCGTGATCTTCTCCTTTAACAAACCCATACTCATGAGTTTTTGAAGCTGCAAGGTAAATTTCGTTTCCCCAAGATCCCATGATGAATCTAGATTTTGCCATGCTTGAGTTGGTGTTATGGGCGTACTAAATAATTTTCTCAGACGAAACAACTGCTCTGCTTGTTGGTTTTCTCTGAAGTTATGATGTTGATTCAAATCGAATTCACCCGCAATTTGATAGCAAGCATCCAAATCTGGGAACAAAGCCACATTTCTTTGTGGTGAGGAAACTTGAGCCCTAGAAAAGGAAGGTTTGGGCAACATCGAAGCAAGAGTAGTACAAGCTAGTTTGCCAGATTCTCCTAGTTCTTTTTTTTGTAAACAACGACGCAGCCGCCAAATTAAACTACGATAAGCTAATTCTCCCTTGTCACTATGTCCGAACTGGTTAAATACTACTTGCCATGATCGACAAAATTGTTTGATCTGAGGTTCCAACTCTGGAACAGAACTGAGAATATTTTTGCATAAACTATTGATTTCTTTGGGGGTGAGAACTTCAAAACGGTAAGTTTCGATCGCGATGCTTGCCGTATCCTCAACAAGATATGGAAAGTAGCGAGGAGCAGAATCGCACAAAATTTTTAGCTCATCGGTTGATCCTTTAATATCTATGACTAAGTGAATGCGATCGGCTCTACTTTCATTAATCACCCAATGGAACTGAGAATTATCAAAAATCCAAGCTGACCCTGCTGCCATATGCACCGATTTATCATTACAAAAAAAGCGCACTTGAGGATTAGTAAAAATGGGTATGTGAACCCGCATTCTGCGAAACCAATGAAAGTATTTATCCCTATGGACCGGAACTTCTGCTTGCCCCGCGATACGCATCAGGCGACTGCGGGAGATTGGGATATTGAACGCTTTCATCACCTGCTGGATATAGGGACAAGCTTGCAAATAGGGAGTAGCTGCCATTTGTCCATCTGTCCCATAACTGTCATTGATCTCGCCGCCGACAGACACCAGGGGAATGGCAGTATTATTAGCAAAATCTTGGGGATGTTTACCCCAGTCTGCTGCTTTAAACTGGGAGATTTCTTGTTGTAGTTTGGCGACATCAAAGCGAAAAGGTAGATGGTAGAATTCTTTTTCCAGCTTCATGATTCCCCATTCAGTTGATGGACTTGATAATCTAATTTAGTGCGATGTTCGGCCACTACTGTAACCGTATTATCTTTAATAAAGAAAACCCTCGGTGCAGTGTCTGAATTTAATGCTTTAGCCAAACCTGGTAAATCTGGGTGTCTACCATGTAATATCTTGACCTTTCCCTGAAGATAGCCAACTCGAAAAACAAGTCGGCAATTGTATTCTGGAGCTAAGTTAAAAATCTGTAAATTGCTATGGAAAAGAGCTTCTCGCAAAGCTGGCTGATCTCCTATTGTTTCTTTTAGAGACTGGGCTATGTTTTCGTTGCGGTGTTGTAAACCTAGCCAGTTGGCAAAAAAATGGTAAATTTCTGGAGACTTGTTAAATAAAATTAAACCCCCGTTGGGCTGGGAAAAACTAGCAGGTATTTGCTTCATAAATTGTTCTAAATGCCCAGCAGTTTTCCGCCTCATAACCGAATGACGAATTGCAGCCGTGGCTAAGGCAATATCGAATCTTGGCAATAGCTCAAATAATTCACTAATATCCTCGCAGATATATGTATCCGTATCGAGGAACAAAGTCTGATCATAGGGGGACATGGACGAATACATGATCTTGAGTTCCCGACTGTATTGCTTTTTATCTACTAGTTGAATGTTATCGAAATAGCTGGAAACAAATTTTTTGTTACAGAAAATAGTTGTATGGACGCCAGGAATTTTTGCCTTGAGACTGGCTGCTGATTGGCATGCTTCATCAAGAGATTTTTCGCCGATCGCAACGTAAACAACTCCAGTAGACATGATAGTTTTCTAACTCACAGACAAATTTTCAAATCTATAGCCAAAATGCTCAATATCCTTTTTATATAAATTAGCTACTATTTCTTGAGTTGGGAAATCATAATATTCTTGATAGGAATTTTTTTTGATTCTCGTTGGGTTTTCATGACCCAAAAAGAGGTGATTTTTGATCCCGATTTTTCGACAGACAGTGGCAAAATCTCCTTCCAAATTTTCATACCTGCCAATAAAATTAGCATAGTTTCTGATAATCTCAATCTGTGGTTGAATCGCAATATGATATGCAGGATTGATATACTCGTAGCTTTTAAAATCATCTAATCGCTGTAACCATTCAATAAAGGGAATAATCCTTTCGTCGGGGTGAATGGATTTACGAAACAAGTTTAAAGGTTGTTTTCGAAATAGATAGTAAGATAATATTCTGTCCCAAGGATTTCTGACAAAGGTAAAGACAAAATAATCCGGGGGGATTTTTGTAGGAATAATATGATGTTTGGTTTGACCAATGCATTGAGGATTTGTGGGCGCCAAGGCTTTGCATATACTGGTTCCTGCGGTTTTTGGTATTTGCAGAAACACGTATTTATATAAATGAGATATGATCATTAATTGCTCTCCTTTGTCCGTGTTTCTTAATCTCCAAATCTTCATTATAGTGACGTTTTTAAGATTTTATTGATTCCTCAAAAGTTGACATAAGAGCAAAAATTGCCTAGTTTACTGTAGATATTAAGCTAAAATTTGCTCATGAGTGCGATCGCGGGAATCTATTATCAGAATGGACAACCAGTAAAATATGCCGATCTCGAATCAATGTTTTATCTCCTCGCCCATCGAGGTTTTGATGCTGGAGATATTTGGTACAAAAAAAATATCGGATTAGTTAATCGTCTGCTCTTTACGACCCCAGAATCTAAGCAAGAAAGGCTGCCCTTACATGATCGCAAAAGTAATCTTATCTTAACAGCCGAAGCTCGCATTGATAATCGAGAAGAATTACTTTCAGTATTACGATTAAAAACAGAGGGCATAATTACCGATAGTCAAATTATCTTAGCTGCCTATCAAAAATGGGGAGAGGACTGCCCTATAAAATTAATAGGTGATTTTGCCTTCGCGATTTGGGATCAGCAAAAACAAAAACTATTTTGTGCCAGGGATACAATGGGTGTTAAACCCTTCTATTATTACTATTCTGGTTGTTTTTTTGCTTTTGCCTCAGAAGCCAAAGCATTACTGGAATTACCCAGTATTTCTTGTCAAGTAAACGAAGCAAAAATTGGTCTTTTTCTAGCCCAGCTTGGTGGTTTTAGTGCCTATAAAGCTGATAGTTTTTATCACAATATTCAACATTTACCGCCAGGACATTGGCTAAAAGTTGATGATAAAGGCGTAAGATTAAATTCTTATTGGGATTGGCATGATGCGGCCAGCAAGATCCAAAGTGAATTAAAATGCGATCAAGATTATATCGAAGCTTTTCGAGAAAGATTTTCTCAGGCTGTGGCTTGTCGTTTACGCAGTGCCTATCCTTTAGTTTCTGCTCTCAGTGGGGGCTTAGATTCTTCTAGCGTTAGTTGTGTCGCCAAAAAACTCTTAGGAAATCGCGAATCTTTAACCACTATCTATGCCGACTGCGGCATGACCTCAACCGATGAAACAGCTTATGTCAATGCTGTGTTGGCTCAAGGTGGATTTAGTCATCAATCTGTTCTCGTAAAAGATGCCATTAGTTCTGCAAAGATAGTCGCTTCCTGGCTTGATCGGCCGCTGCAAATGCCTACTGCCGCAGTGTTTTTGGCAACAATCAACTCAGTTAAGAATCAAGGAGCAAGAGTGTTCTTAACTGGGCATGATGGTGATACTATTGTTTCTCATGGAATAGACTATCCCTATCAAGTGCAATCTGATAATTGGCAGGAACTACATAACAAATTTGTCTTTCAGCTTGTTCAAGGTAAAAATTTCACTGAGGTTTCCTTAGACAATTTAATTAATCATCAACTGGTCAACCCAAATTCTCTCAAGTTATATCGTAAAAATCTGTTACGTGAGAGATTAGTAAGTCGTAAGTGGCAAGATAAAAACTCTACGATCAATCCCGATTTTGCCCAAAAGATAAATTTAGAAGAATTAATGAAACGAGAAATAGATTATCAGTCTGCCTATCTACCCTCGGTTTACCTAAATCACTTCCGAGGTGTTATCTCAGATAATATGCAGGTGGGTACCGCACAAATCGAGCTTATTAGTAGTGCTAATGGCATTGAACTGCGTCATCCTTTCCTAGACAGAAGATTAATAGAACTTTGTTTAGCTGTTCCAGCTCATCTCAAAAATGAAGCTGGCATGGGTCGTGGTGTGATGCGTCGCGCGATGAAGGGTATCTTGCCGAGGCAAGTCTGTCAGCGTAAGGATAAAGTGGATTTCTATGGTTTTATTATTCCGGAGATGGCACGCAATGAGCAAGAATTGATTGAGAGATATTTATTTGATGAGCGATCGCAATTAGCTAAATATGTCGATCTGAAAGCTTTAAAAAATAATTATCAACAATTTTTAACTTCTGAAAAACCCTGGCAAGAAAGAAGGCGCGAAGCCAAAATAATTGCCAGCACTACTTTTCTCTCTATCTGGCTAAATCAACTTTCCTCAACTCCAATTGCTCCTTAATATCTGATAAAAAGTTAAACTAGACTGATAATTGTAGACTATTAATTACTAGATAGTCTGTGCTGAATGAACGTGAGTTCGATAAGTACAAAATTTACTGGTTCTGAATAAGGATTTGGGGATTTAGGGATTTGGGGGTCTAGGGAAAAGCCTATTAATTCGTGGTTCAACTTGGGAAATTTAATCAAAAGGAAAATTCGTCGAACTGACGTTG
>NZ_ALVZ01000062.1 GCF_000332055.1 Xenococcus sp. PCC 7305
CCCAATCCTGTTCTGATAGTGTCGTCGCCTGAACCAAGAGTGATATCGAGATTTTCAAAATTACTAGCTGTTGTTCCATCAATCAAAGTCATAGTTGAAAGCGTATTATCCACAACTGAACCTTGATTAAAGATAGATAAATTACGACTTAAAGTATCACTACCTTCTCCACCATCAAGGACATCAGCCCCTTGACCACCATCGATAGTGTCACGACCATTACCTCCAGATAAGGTATCGCTAAAATCTCCACCAAATAGTTCGTCATTAAATTGGGAACCAGTAATGTTATAAATTTCCACATTACTGAACTCGACTATATTGCCACCTCCACTGAGTCTTCCTGATCCTAGAGCTGGCACCGAATTAGAAGAGTAGGATATTCGATTAGCAGACAGAGAATAGTCAATTTCTAAAAGATCAATCCCAGCCCCGCCATCTACAGTATCTACTCCTAATCCTGTTCTAATAATGTCGTCTTCAAAAGTACCATTTAAGAAGTCATCACCAGAGGTTCCAATGATATTTGCCATAGCTGTTTTTGATGGGATATTCTGTACTGAGTATTTTTATACTAGTAGTGTTAGTAGACAGTGATATGTATTCTTGATTTTTGTTTAATAATCTGCAAAAAACACTTTGGTACACTTATAAACAATAATATTAGTATCGACTGCCATCATTTCCATTGTTCCAGTACACCTTGACTAATTGCATCATCTAATTCATTTAAAGTTTTTGCTGTACCCTTGTAAGATAAACACCCAGCAACCTCTTCTAGTTTGGTTTCCTGAAAAGGCTTTTTTGGTTTGAGTAAAATACCGTCGCCTGTATTAATCGCAATTAATTCTTGTCCAACTTGCCAATGATGATCAATCGCTTTAATTGAAGTTTTTCAAACTTTAAAACAAATGATCTTTATCTCTAATCTTCAGCCATAACTTTATATAAGTAAGAAATAAAGTTTTATTGGCAAATAAACACATAGATAATGACTAACTGGAAACAACTACAAAATGGCTCTGACATCCGCGGGGTCGCCCTAGAAGGAATCCCTGATGAAACGGTGAATCTCACTCCAAAGGTCGCAAATATTTTAGGCAAAGCCTTTGTGAGTTGGTTGACGCAACAAATAGACAAATCAGCCGGTGAGTTAACGATCGCCGTAGGACGAGATAGTCGCTTATCAGGGCCGAGCCTCATGCAATCTCTTATGGAAGGGATGGGCAGCTGTGGTTGCCAAGTTTACGATTTTGCGATCGCTTCGACTCCGGCAATGTTCATGAGCACTGTGACTCCTGGATTCAACTGTGATGGGGCAATAATGTTAACCGCTAGTCATTTACCGTTCAATCGCAACGGTTTTAAGTTTTTCACTCCTCAAGGTGGTCTAGGAAAACCAGATATTGCAGCTATTTTAGAACTGGCTGAGCAAAATGATTTTGCGATCGCGACAACAACCAAAGAATTGCAACAGCATGATTTTATTGCAGTTTACGCTGCTGGATTAGCCAATAAAATTCGTGAGGCAGTCAATCACCCCGAGAATTTTGATCAGCCATTAACAGGGTTAAAAATTCTGGTCGATGCTGGCAATGGAGCTGGCGGATTTTATGCCGATCAGGTTTTAAAGCCCTTGGGCGCAGATACCACAGGAAGTCAATTTCTCGACCCTGATGGCAATTTTCCCAATCATATTCCCAATCCTGAAGATAAGGATGCGATGGCTTCGATCCGCCAAGCAGTGATTGATAACCAATCAGATTTTGGCATTATTTTCGATACGGATGTCGATCGCGTCGCAGCAGTAGATTATTTAGGAAATGAATTGAACCGTAATCGTTTGATTGCTTTAATTTCAGCAATTGTCCTCAGAGAACATCCGGGGTCAACTATTGTGACTGATTCGATTACCTCTGATGGGTTGGGTCAGTTTATCGAACAAGAGCTCACAGGAGTGCATCATCGTTTCAAAAGAGGTTACAAGAATGTAATTAATGAGTCTCTACGTCTTAACCAAGAAGGTCAAGAATCTTGGCTGGCGATCGAAACTTCTGGTCATGGAGCAATGAAGGAAAATTATTTCCTTGATGATGGAGCTTATTTAGCAACCAAGTTGTTAATTGAATTAGCCAAGTCCAAGCTCGAAAGAAAGTTAATTACTGATTTAATTGCTAAATTGCAAGAACCGGACGAAAGTTCAGAATTTCGTTTAAAAATTGGGACTGATGATTTCAAATCCTATGGCAAAGATGTTATTTCTCAACTAAAAGAGTTCGCTCTTACTCAGGCTGATTGGCAAGTTGTGCCCAATAATTATGAAGGAGTTCGCATCTCTTGCAAGTCTCCAAAAGAAGACGGCTGGTTTTTGCTGCGGCTATCGCTTCATGATCCAGTCATTCCTTTAAATGTTGAATCTAATGTTGCAGGAGGTGTAGCGCAAATAGTCCCCAAACTCTTAGATTTTTTTAACAGGTTTGAGCTTTTGGATTTATCTCCTTTCGCCAAATATAACTAAGGATATACAAGAGCCAGGAGACCTTAATTATTAACTTGCTCCTGGTTACTAATAGGCCATGAGGATGTTTCTGATTTTTGTAATAATGTAACTACAGATTTTCTATTTAAAAGAATTAAAAGGATAGTAACAATTAAAAAAAATTGGGAAATCTAAAAACATAGCAGCTACCATCTACTATGTAAATAGTAAAGATGCAAAAAAAAACATTGTTGCACCTATAACCTATCGTGATCAATATATCAGGATTTATTTATGAACTTTTTAAAACAAACCTTTGCTAGCATTGTGGGAACAATCGCAGGATTGCTCTTATTTGTAACTCTTGGTGCAACTGGTCTAGTCTTTCTTTTGTTTGCGGCGACTGCTCCGAAGATCGAGCCACAGGTTAAAAATAAGTCCATTTTGGTATTTGATCTAGCTACTCAAATACGCGATTCTGCTCCTCAAACTAATATTCAACAAGTATTTTCTGGAGATGCCCAATCTACATTGAAGCTACGAGATGTTTTGGATGCTCTAGAAAAAGCAGCGAATGATGATCGCATTGTGGGATTACTACTCGATGGCAGAAGAGAAAATGTTGGTAGTGGTTATGCCGTAATGGCGGAAGTGCGAGATGCGATCGCGAATTTTCAGGCTCAAGGTAAGAAAATTATTGCCTATGATGTCGCCTGGAGTGAGCGAGAATATTATTTAGCTTCGATCGCCGATGAAGTACTCTTAAATCCTATGGGTATTATGGAGTTCAATGGCATGAGCTCGGAACAGATGTTTCTCAAGGGAGCCTTCGATAAATATGGTATTGGAGTACAGGTAATCCGTGTTGGGGATTATAAATCCGCAGTCGAACCCTTTACGCGGGAAGATCTTAGCCCGGCAAATCGACAACAAACCCAAGCTTTACTGACAGATCTCTGGACTAAGTTTCTTTCGACCGTGGGGGAAAGTCGGGACTTAGATCCTCAATATTTACAACAAGTTGCTGATCAAAAAGGCTTTATCGAGCCAGAGGAAGCTAAAAAAATTAAATTAGTAGATGAGATTGCCTATTTCGACAATTTAACAGCAAAACTCAGAGAATTAACTGGAGAATCAACCAATAAAACCGAATCCTTTAGACAAATTAAGTTTGACGATTATGTTAGCGATTTCCAGGCTCCGGTGTCGAATGCCAATATGGCGAAAAATACCATTGCTGTTGTTTATGCTGAAGGCTCAATTGTCGGAGGAAAAGGCAATATTGAACAAATTGGTAGCGATCGCTTTGCCCAGGAATTTCGAGAACTACGGGAAAATGATAATGTTAAGGCTATTGTGTTGCGGGTTAACAGTCCTGGAGGTAGTGCCACCGCCTCGGAAGTTATTTTACGGGAGATTTTGCTAACTAAAAAGGAAAAACCTGTAATCGTCTCCATGGGTAATGTTGCGGCCTCTGGAGGTTATTGGATTTCTGCGGGTGCCGACCAAATTTTTGCTGAAGAAAATACCATTACAGGTTCGATTGGTGTCTTTGGCTTGTTACCGAATATCCAAGAAATTGGCAATAATCATGGTATTACCTGGGATGTGGTGCAAACAGGTAAATTTGCCGATATAAACTCCAGTGTTCGTCCCAAGACAGATGCTGAATTGGCTATTTATCAAAAATCAGTGGCTCAAGTTTATAATCTGTTTCTGAAAAAAGTTTCTGAATATCGCAATTTACCCAAAGAAAAAGTTCAGCAAATTGCCCAAGGTCGAGTTTGGTCGGGGAAAGAAGCCCTGAATATTGGCTTAATTGATCAAATTGGTGGTTTGGAGTCTGCGATCGCCTTTGCCGCCAAAAAAGCTGAATTGGGAGAAAACTGGAAGATTGCCGAATTTCCCCAGAATAAAACCTGGGAAAGCGAACTGGCAGAGCGTTTATTCAAAGTAGAAGCTTTACAAGTAGCAAAACCAGTTGATCCTTTGAGTTCTCAGCTACAGAAAATACGCCAAGAATTGGCTTTAGTTCAATCCTTTGATGATCCTCGTAGTATCTATGCTCGTCTGCCTTTTGAATTTAATATTGATTAGATGAAGGCTGCTGTAGGGTGCTGTTAGCGCCAGCGTAACACATCATTTTGGACTGTTTATTGTTAATTGCCGATAATTCCTTGAATCGGCACTTCAGAATCAAGAATCAATTCTACGTAATTGAACTTTCGTGTAATGTAGCTTTAAGAAAAGTAAAATTGAAGTTGAATATTTTAAGAACTGCTTCTTGTGTAAAAATCTGATTATTTTACACTTGTACTATTTAGTTAAATTTAATAATTCGTATTAAACTTCTCCGATAAGGGTAAATGCAGCCCACATTTGTGGACAATTACGATATTCTTCCATCACTGATAGCATGGCTTGACGTAATGCTTGTGCTTTATTCATTTCATTTTGAAGATTTTCATAGAATTTGATCATCAATAGCTTAGTTGAGTTATCTGAAACTTCCCAAAGAGAAACGATTAAGCTAGAAACTCCCGCAATAAGGAAACAACGAGATAATCCAAGTATTCCATCATTAGTAATTACACCTCTTCCTGAATTACAAGCACTTAGCACAACTAAATCAGCACTTAGATTCAAATTTAAAATTTCACTAGAATTGAGAAACCCAGAATCTCCATTAGAGGGAGCAAAAGCTATTGCTCCTGGAATTCCTAATTCATCAAATAAGTCTAGTAGGCCATGCGTAGCCAAATGGATTAAGCTAGCCTTAGGTAAAAGTTGCTTAATATAAGTTTTTGTGGCTTTACTACCGGTAATAGCTTCTGTATTTAAAATTGTAGCAATTTCTTCTGCTTCTTGTTTGGAATGAGGTAGTGGTTTTAATGGTTTTTGTGGTTTCGAGAATGGAATTATTGGCATTTTTGGATTTCCTACTACCAATGCATTACTTTTAGTTTTTAGTCTAATTCGCTCTTTTTGTTCTCTAGTTAGTTCTAAAATCTGAATTGAAGGAGCAATTAATATTGTATATCTCTCAATTAAAAATTCCCCTGTTTTATTTTGTAATGCGGAAAAAGGAACTAAAAACAATTCATGTTGCGGAATAAAAATGACCAACTCATCAGAATTTTTGGGCAGAAGATCGGTAATTGGTTGAATTAAACAATCATAAAGTTGTTGAGAAAAGTTACTTGCATCCTCTAGCCAAGATCCAGCATCAAGTCTTTGTTGCATTTCTCTCGATATTTCTCTTAGGGATGTATCATCTTCTAGTAATGGATTGAGATCGACATTACGAAATATAAGTTCTCCAGAAGGCTTAATGACCCAAATATAGAGAATATCAGGGTCAATAATTGAATACTCCACCACTGTAGCACTATGATTTACAGCAGTTTCTGTAAGTTTATTAATATTTGGCAATTCTTCTACTTTTTGCAAATGTGATTGTGTTGACAATTCTGTTGATATAATCTTTATCGACTCAAAAAGTGCCCTAGCACGACTTCGTTCAGATATTTCTAAAGCCTCACAGTATTTATTTTGAGCTACTAAAACCTTTTGTAAAAGAAAATATGCATCAGTTTGTGTATTAAAAAGAGATACTTTGTCGACATCATGATTTAATCCTATTCGCAAAGATTCCCAGATATTAACTGCCTGTAACAAAGCTTCTTTGGACTGAGATAAATTATTTTGATAAAGCATTAAACTACCTTTGTGTGTTAATGCCACTCCTTTCAATCTAGAGTCATCAATCTTGTCTGCTAAAATGAATTGTTTTTGAACGTACTCAATTGCTTTTTCTTGTTGTCCTAAATTACGACAAGCTACACCTAGAGAACCCAGTACATATGCTTGTCCTCGAAGATTATCAATTTGCTGAAAAATCTTTAAGGCTAACTCTAAATATTCATATTCTTTATTATAATCTTGGGTTGATAAATAAACATTTGCTAAATTTAGCAATACTGTACCTTCTTCTTGATAGTTGCCAATCTCTTGTGAAATTTTCAGGGATTCTTGATGATGTTGAATAGCCTTTTCATATTGTTGTAGAGATCGATATGCAACTCCTAAATTAGTAAGAGAACGTGTCTCTCCTAGACGTATCCCTAGTTCACGATTAATTATTAATGATTGTTCATGAAAATTAATTGCGTAATCAAATTCACCCAGTGCCTGATAAATATTTCCGATATTTCCCAAGCACTGAGCTTCTCCGTGACGATCTCCGATTTTATTAGTAAGAGCCAAATCTTCTTCGTAAAAGTCTTTAGCTTCTTGATACTTACCTAATGATTCATAAGTACAACCTAAATTTCTTAATGCTACTGCTTGTTGGGCAAAATCATTTATTTCTCTTGCAAGATTCAGTGACAGTTTATTATGATAAATAGCATTATCGATTTGACTAAGATAATGAAAAGTAGCACCCAAATTAGAATAACATTTAGCTTCTCTAGATTGATTACCAATTTCTCTATTTATTTCTAGAGAATGCTGATAATACTTAAGCGCTAAATCATAATTTCCTTGTGATTGAAAAACATTACCTATATTAATTAAAATGGATGATGTTAGTTCCTTATTTCCTAATTCTTTAACAATTTCTAATTGATCAAGATGATAGTTAATTGATTGTTGATAACTTCCAAGATAATAGGATGCAACTCCCAAGTCATTTAGCAATGGTTCTTGTTCTGATACAGTGCCAATATTTTTTACAATTTCAAGAGATTTTTTATAAAAATAAATTGCTAAATTATATTTACATTGTTTAATATAAGTATTTCCTATTAATCTGAGAATTTTAGACTCTTGACTATTGCTTTTAATTTTTATAGCGGATTTAAGAGATTGCCTTAAATAATATAATGCTTTATTGTAATTTCCTTGGGTATTACAAATAATAGCAATTAAAAATAGGCAGTCAATTAATTTTTCTTTTTCACTAGTATTTCGATATAATTTCAGTGCTGTTTGAAATTTTTGTAATGCTAAATAAACATTATTATCTTGGTATAATTTTAATCCTTGATTAAAAAAATTATTTGCACGTAATAGTGTAGATGAGTTTAATAAGCGTATTTCCGATGCAAAATTTTTTTTATCTTTTTGTTCTTCATATTAAGGACAAGAAAATTTTATTTCCTTACTTTTTAGTTAATAACTTACAAATGACAATGGGTCGGACAAAATTTAGATTATACACAAGGCTGAAAAGCTTGAAACTTCGTACCTTTAGCTAATATCAATAATTTAATCGAAGTTAGCTTTAGAGCTAACTTGTGAAAAAAATCCGAATACCGATAACTATTCTTCTGTGAGGCTTGTGAGCTCGTTAAGAAAAATGTCCGGACTATTGAAATGATCATCAGTGTAAATACCTCGATCATCTAAAATTAACAGTATAAAAATTTTTTTTCTATGAATAATTATATTTTCTTATATTTCCACCAATCTAATTACCGACAATTTCGCTTTGCGGCAATTGAAACAACTACAGGATAAAGCTTTCAGCGACTGATAAGTTTCGTTTCAAATGTTATTGATAATTACCTCAGTTATTGCTAATCCACTCTCGTTATTGCCACAATCCGATAAGATTTGTTTATTGTCAATTCAGACAAATTCTTCTCATTAATGATTGATCACCATCGCCTTTTTAAAGAATTACTTTCCACATTTTTTATTGAGTTTATCGAGCTGTTTTTCCCCCAGGTAATGGCTTATCTCGAACCCAACTCAATAACCTTTCTCGATAAGGAAGTCTTCACCGATGTTACCGTAGGCGATCGCTATGAAGCAGATTTGCTAGTACAAGCTCAATTTCAGAATCGCTCATCCTATTTCCTCATTCATGTCGAAAACCAATCCTACAATCAAGCAAACTTTAATAAGCGAATGTATCGCTATTTTTCTCGACTCCATGAAAAATATGACTTACCGATTTATCCTGTAGTTGTCTTTTCCTACGACAAACCCCAGAAAATAGCCGACAGTAGTTATCAACTAGAATTTCCTGATTTCAAAGTACTTGAATTTAACTATCGAGTCTTGCAACTCAATCACCTTAATTGGCGAAATTTTCTCAACCAGCCCAATCCTGTAGCTTCTGCTCTCATGGCAAAGATGCAGATCTCCACCGAAGACCGCCCTAAAGTGAAAGCAGAATGTCTCCGTTTGCTAGTAACCCTAAAATTAGACCCAGCTAAAATGCAGCTCATTTCAGGTTTCATCGATACATATCTCAACTTAGATGAATCAGAAGAACAAATATTTCAAACCGAACTCGGTACAATTGAATTAGAAGAGAGGGAACAGGTTATGGAAATCGTTACCAGTTGGATGAGAACCGGAATCAAGCAAGGAAGAGAGGAAGGATTACTTGAAGGTAGACAGGAAGGATTAATTGAAGGCAGACAAGAAGGTTTAGAAAGGGAAACCGATTTAGTTCTTCGTCAACTCAAAAGAAAAATAGGACCATTGACCCCAGAAATAGAAGCTCAAGTCAAAAGGCTAGAAATCCAGGAATTAGAAAATTTAGGCGAAACATTATTGGACTTTGAACAAATAGAAGATTTGACTAATTGGTTGAATAATTTGTCAGCTTCGAGAAATTAACCTTATATTAAGCGCAAATTGTCTCTTTTTTTAGCACTAGTTTTTTCAGAATTCTTTGCAGCACTGCCATCTCGCTTGTAATGGCGATCTCTCACAACAATAGAGGGGATTCTGTATAATTGTTCAGTGAGATCACCAATTAAAAGATACTAGATGGAAACCAGACGAGTTGCAGACATTCTTAAAAACGGTCAACCAGATGAAAAAGTCATCATTAAAGGTTGGGTACGTACAAAACGAGCATTAAAAGGGTTTGCTTTTGCCGAAGTCAATGATGGCTCATCCTTAGCTGGTCTGCAAGTCGTCCTGGATGGCGAGGTTCCAGAATATGAAACTCTACTCAAAAAGATTAATACCGGAGCATCGATAGAGGTCTCCGGAACTTTAGTTGCTTCTCAAGGGAAGGGACAAAAAATTGAGCTGAAAGCTGATTCGGCGATCATTTATGGAGAGGCTGACCCCGAAACCTATCCTCTACAGAAAAAACGTCATTCCTTTGAGTTTTTACGGACTATTAGCCACTTGCGATCGCGCACTAATACTTTAGGTGCTGTGTTCCGAGTGCGTAATGCTTGTGCTGCTGCAATCCATCAATTCTTTCAAGACAAGGGTTTCTTATGGATTCATAGCCCCATTATCACCGCCAGTGATTGTGAAGGTGCAGGAGAATTATTCACTGTTACCAATTTTGACTTAAATAAGCTACCTCAAAATGAGCAGGGTCAAGTAGACTTCACGCAAGATTTCTTCGGTAAACCTGCCTATCTAACTGTCAGTGGACAATTGCAAGCCGAAGTCATGGCCATGGCCTTTCAAAATGTCTATACTTTTGGCCCCACTTTCCGCGCCGAAAATTCGAATACTTCTCGCCATTTAGCTGAGTTTTGGATGATTGAGCCTGAAATGGCCTTTTGTGATTTAGAAGGTGATCAAAATTTGGCCGAAGAGTTTCTCAAATATATCTTTCAATTTGTCTTGGATAAATGTCCTGAGGACATGGAGTTTTTCAATAAATGGGTTGATAAAACTATCTTAGCGACCGCTGATAATATTATTAATAATGAGTTTGCCAGGATTACTTATACAGAGGCGATCGCGCTATTAGAGAAAGCTGATAAGAAATTTGAATTTCCTGTGGAATGGGGTATCGATTTACAATCTGAACATGAGCGATATTTAGCCGAAGAATTATTTAAAAAACCCGCGATCGTTACTAATTATCCCAAAGATATCAAGGCATTTTATATGCGATTAGATGATGGAGAAAAAACTGTAGCGGCTATGGATGTGCTGGCACCGAATATTGGGGAAATCATTGGTGGTTCGCAACGGGAAGAACGACTAGATGTTTTAGAGCGAAGAATTGAGGAAATGAATATCGAGGCGGAGAGTATTGGCTGGTATTTAGATTTGCGTCGTTATGGAACTGTGCCCCATGCTGGTTTTGGTTTAGGTTTTGAAAGGTTAGTGCAGTTTATGACAGGAATGACTAATATCCGTGATGTGATTCCTTTCCCCAGAACTCCTTTAAATGCAGATTTTTAGCATTATTAGTAGGATATCCAGCCAGAGTCAACGTGAAACTAAACGTGAAACTAATAGATTGACAATAGTGCTTTATTGTCTAAATAAGCAATTCTCGGCGCTCAACATGATTATTTTCATTTATTTTTTTGCTATGAATCCTCTAGATACCATGTCTTCTGCTAACAACTTGGGAGAAACAACCAGGACATTCTCTACTCGTTTGCCATACAAGTAACCAAAATCCTTTTTATCACCTGTGAGTAAATGAGTACATTTTTGCGCGATCGCACCACCTAAAATTGGGATATCTTTTGCTTTTAATTTTACTGACACATTAAGTATCAATTCATTACTAACCGAAATATTTCCTAGCAAAAATTCTAATCCTTGAATTGAACCGTATTTTTTTCTTTCTATATTTTTTCTTGCTTCCTCGATAGCGTAGAGATTAGTAACACATTCTCCATGTTGTTTGATAATCTTGATTAACTTAGCGATTCTACTTTCTGGAACTGAACCGCTGAAAAGAATATTCGCATCGAGAAAAACTTTCATTACAATTTGAAATCTTCTAGTTCTTTTTCATTTTGCTGTTGAAACTCTTCTATCCTCTTATCAGAATAGATCTCAACTGAAAACGTGGCACTTGGACGTAAAATTAATTCTGCTTCGCTTTCTTCGATCACTATTTGCCCTCCAACCTCCAGACCATATTTTTTTATTAAGTCTTGAGGAAGAGTGATTGTACCCCCCTCATTAATTGAAATAATTCTATTCATAGCCGCTGTATTTTAGTAGTACTGCGATTTTAACAAAACGAGACTACATCAGCTTATTTAAACTGGAAGAAGAATCAAAAACAGAAGAGTGATTGGAATTTTATCAGTATCTAGTGCCGCCGCGCGGAAGTAATAAGTAATAAGTAATGAGTAATAAGTCTTGATATATCAGCTTTTTGCTCTTCGTTGATGGTTGTCTTATTTACGCCCGCGTCCACTAGTTT
>NZ_ALVZ01000063.1 GCF_000332055.1 Xenococcus sp. PCC 7305
TGGGAAAGAACATACCATTGACGTAGGGGCGATTCGCGAATCGTCCTTACAGATTATCGATAAATCTGATCAAAACCTGGTACAAATATTTTGAGAAATCGCCTAAGTAATAAGTAAGTAAACAGTTTGGCAATATTTTGATGTTATTTTGTTGAGGATTATTAGCAACAACAAATTCCAATTTACAATGCGAGATATCTTAATTTTTTAAATATTTCTCGATAATCTTAGCTAATAAACCATCATGCCAACTTCAATAAACCTCGCCGAACTCAATGGCAATAACGGTTTTGTTCTTAAAGGTAATCGATACGATCAAACAGGCTATTCAGTAAGTAATGCTGGGGATGTCAATGGCGATGGTTTTGATGATGTTATTATCGGTGCCGCTGATGCTCCTAGAGGTGCTAGTTATGTAGTATTCGGTGGCAGCTCTTTGACTCCTAGCTTAGAACTCGATAACCTTGATGGAACTAATGGGTTTATTTTGCAAGGTGTGATCTTTGGGGATGATGCTGGTTGGTCGGTAAGTAGTGCAGGGGATGTCAATGGGGATGGCCTCGACGATGTCATTATTGGTGCACCTTTTGCCAATCGCGATCTCAGTTTGGATGTAGGGAAAACCTATGTCCTATTCGGCAACGACTCTTTTGCTCCTAGTCTCAGACTTAGCTCTCTTGACGGCAATAATGGGTTTGTTTTTCAAGGTACTGATGCCGGAGATGTTGCTGGTCTTTCGGTAAGTGACGCCGGAGATGTTAATGGGGATGGTTTCGATGATTTTCTCATCGGTGCCCAAGGCGGAGATCCTAATGGCGATCGCGATGCAGGGGAAACCTATATCATATTTGGTGGCAACTCTTTTGCTCCCACGGCCAGGCTCGACTCTCTTGATGGAAGTAATGGATTTGTGATTAATGGTATTAATGCCAATGATTTATCTGGGACATCAATAAGTGGTGCCGGAGATGTTAATGGTGACGGCTTGGATGATGTCATTATCAACGGCAGCTATGTGGTATTTGGTCGTAACTCTTTTGCTTCTAGTTTAGATCTCGATAGTCTTGATGGAACTAACGGGTTCACTATTGAAGGTTCTGGTCGGTCGGTAAGTGACGCCGGAGACGTTAATGGGGACGGTTTTGATGATGTTATTATTGGTGCCCCTAATGTTGATGTGATAATAAGAAGTTGGGAAAGTGATGCGGGAGAAAGTTATGTTGTATTTGGTCGTAGCTCTTTTGCTCCTAGTTTAGACCTAGACAATCTTGATGGCACTAATGGTTTTACGCTCAGTGGCATCTATAGGGGCGATCGCTCAGGAACCTCTGTGAGCAGCGCAGGAGATTTTAATGGGGACGGTTTTGACGATATTCTCATTGGGGCGCCTGATGCTGACTTAAATAGAAATACTAAGGCTGCGGGAGAAAGCTACCTGGTATTTGGCGGTAATGATTTTGATTCGACGCTAGAACTAAATCGCCTCAATGGCAGTAACGGTTTTGCAATCACAGGTATTGCTGCTCAAAATTATACTGGTCGTTCTGTAAGTGGTGCGGGAGATGTCAATAGAGATGGTTTGGCTGACATTATCATTGGTGCCGCAGGAGGTTTTAATGGTGGAGGAGATAGCTACGTATTATTTGGATCTCAGAGCATTAATACTATCGAACGAGTCATTAATGGCACATCAGGCAGAGATAATATTCGGGGCCAAGCGAATCCTGAAATAATTAATGCCCTTGCAGGGAATGATTCGGTTGTCGGTCTTGCCGGAAGCGATACAATTAACGGTGATGCTGGACAAGATAGTCTTTTTGGTAATGACGGCAGTGATGTGATTACTGGGGGAGATGGCAATGATCTTATTTTGGGACAGGCTGGAGATGATTGGCTTCAGGGAAATAATGGACAAGATAAGATTTATGCCAACAATGGTAATGATCAATTATTCGGCGGCAATGGCATGGATACGCTCTTTGGTGGAGCTGGACAAGATAGTATGTTGGGTGGCGAGGATAATGATATTTTGCGAGGTCAGGCAGGAGCAGATACTCTTTTTGGGGAGACAGGACAAGATAGCCTTTTAGGAAATAACGGCAATGATATCTTGACTGGAGGCAATGGAACCGATAGTCTATTTGGCAATGCAGGAGATGATGTTCTCGCCGGTGATGCTGGCAATGATATCCTCTTTGGCAATAACGATCATGACAGTCTGTTTGGTGGACAAGGCAATGACACCCTTTGGGGAGGCAGTGGCAATGATGTCTTTGAATTAAGTCCTGGTGTCAATATGGGAGTTGACCGAGTTAAAGATTATCTTGATGGAGCGGACAAGTTTAAGCTGGGCGATCGCTTTGGATTTGGTAGTTTAGAGTTCAGTGAGCTAAATATTGCTCAAAATGGCAATAATGCAGTAATTAGTATTGCAAGAAATAATCAAGTTCTAGCTATTGTCGAAAATGTCAATGCTGGTCAATTAAATGACAATGATTTTATCGTGGAATAAGCATAATAATTAAGTATTGGAATTCGCCATAAGTATCACAATTATCCGTATCTCGGCTTAGAGCAAATAAACATAGCATCAGGCTTTTATTCTTCATTTTTGGGCATTCTAAAACTATTGTCTTAGATAATTCATTAGATGAAAAAAGCTAAAGCAGTTTGTTTGACAATAGTAATCGTCTTGATGATGTTGTTATCGGCTTGTGGGGCTAATAGCAAAAAGCATCATCTCACAATCTGGAGCTTTTATCCCAACAGAGACCTAGATGTCGTGATTAGAAACTATATGGATGTGCATCCAGATATTGAAGTCATCCACACAGGTTTTAATTTTCCGGCCTTGCCTGGTGAATTTCGTAAACGAGCGGCTCAGGGGTTAGGTCCTGATGCGGTTATTGTCACAGAACGAGAACTTCCTAGACTGATTAAATTGGGACTGATCGCCCCTTTGGAGAAATATCATATTGACACTTCTAAGTTCGATTCTAAAACCCTTGTTTCCCTTCGCGATAGTCATGGTCAGTTGTATGGGATGCCAGTTGCTCATCAAGTCATGGGACTTTGTTACAATCGCGAGCTAGTGAGCCAGCCCCCTAAAACTTTGTCGGAATGGTTAGATCAAGCACGGTCAGGAATTCCCTGAGTATCGAGCCCCTTTTTCTCAACAGCATGTGGGGAATTGGTTCTTTTGGCGGTACTTGGTTCGACTCAAATAATCGTTTTGTCCTCCAAGGCGATAGCGTTAGTCGCTGGTTGAAGTGGCTGAAGCAGGCGCAGCAGATTCCCATGGTTTACCTCGACAAACGTCGGGATGTTATGTTCGATCTATTCAGCAATAGTAAACTTGCTTATTTTCCTTGCTGGACGTTTGAATATATATCTTTACAGGAGCAACTAGGCGATCAACTAGCTGTTGCTCCCTTACCAAGTGGAGAAGAGGGCGCAGCCTCTCCCATTCTGGAAACCGATACGTTAGTTCTGAATACTTATGCAACTCAAGAAAACAAAAAATTAGCAATTGATTTTGCCCGTTTTATCACCCAAGGAGATCAGCAAATTGCATTGATATCAGCTAAAGAGCACACCATAACCCCGGCGAATTCTCATACGGTGGTTGATGAGCGTCTCTTGCCGAGAATTGCCATATTCGCAGAAAGCGCTAGTCATGCTATTCCTTTCCCCATATCTGATATATCAAACTCAGATCGCCTACGCTTCTACGGCGATATTCTCTATCGCAGAGTGCTGCAAGAAGAAATACCTCCCGATGAGGCAGTGAAAGAGTTTTTCGAGATCCTCAACAACCCACCCCATAACGAAAAGATTGACGTTTTTTCCTCAGCGGCGGGCAAAGAGGTTACAGAGATCGTATTAGTTGATGTACAACCAAACATCAATTTCTTGATCCAGCTATTCCACATTCAGAGGGAAATCCTAAAACGCCCTGTCGTATTGTTTCAAATACTACTAATTGCTGTTGTCTTGCTTGCTTGTTGGTTTGTCGCTCGTTATCTAAACAAATGGTTCAACAACTTAATCGCTCGGTTTATCAACTGAGGCAAATTCTGTTCTGGAAGGACAATCTGTTGGTCAATACAGGAAAAACAATCCTGGAATATCTCCTGTTTCCCGCACTTTTCTGGCTGTTACTTTGGTTGACAGGTTGTCTTTGCGCCAACTTTTCCTATTGGCCTACCAATCTGATTGCTACTTTCGCTCTGCCTCTATCGATCCTATTTTTTGCCTATCGCCTAACTGGGTTACTGATGCATTTTACGGTTGAGCAGGAAATATATCATGTTCTGGTTAACCGATTTTTCTTCCCCTTATTAGCAACCCATATAATAATTCAGACCATAGGACTGCTTACTGAGATCAGTCTTTTAGGAGATACAGAACTATTCGCATTTGGCGAAACGAAAGTAACACTACGCAGTCTGTTTATTGTCTCGGTGGGTATGTATCTTTGGTCTACAGGTGTTGATGGGTTCTCGAAACTTTTTCGCAATTTGCTGACCCGTCATATGGGAGTTGAAGAGGGGGTTCTGGATGGGTCTTTGATTTTGCTGCGCTATTTTCTGATTGGGTTTGGGCTTTTCTTTGCCTTCAGTCAAATCAAGCTAGATACAACGGCGATCGCTGCTATATCTGGAGGGTTAGCAGTAGGTGTGGGTTTTGCTTTTAGAGAAGTGATTGTCAATTTTGTGAGCGGCATTATGCTCTTATTCGAGCGATCGCTATATCCTGGTGATGTAATTGAAATCAATGGGGAAATGGGTCAGGTTAAGGATATCAACATCCGTGCCACCACAATCCGTACTAACGACAATCTAGATGTTGTGATTCCCAACCAGTATTTTTTGACGGATAATCTCATTTCTTATACCCACAATAGCAGTTTGACGAGATTTCAATTGGAAGTACCAGCCGCTTGTGAACATAATCCGGAAACAGTGATTGCCATAATACTGGATGTTACCCGCGAACATCTAAAGATACTTAGCAATCTGAATGCTGATGTTCAGGTGGTAAGTTTTGGTGAAAACAACATTAATTATCAACTTAATGTCTGGACAGATAATCCCCTGAAAATCGATTCTGTTCGCAGTGATCTTTACCGCTTGATATGGCAAGCATTTGCGGAACATGGAATTGAGATTGGGTCTGATCAAACGGATTAGTTTATTTTTGATGGGGTGTAGTTGTCAATTTTTTGAGTTATAAACTAAACGGGAAGATAAACGTTTAGTAGAAATTGGAGAAAGATTCTATGGGGTTAGCGTTTGAACGCATCGTGATTGTTATGTTGGAGAACTCGATACGCTCCAATGTCCTTGCCAACAGTTACATGGATCATCTTCGCCAAAAGGGTGTCTTTCTGAGTAATAGTTATGGGGTAACTCATTCATCACAGCCCAACTATATTGCCTCTATTGGTGGTGATAATTTTGGCTTCATCAATGACGACCCAGGATATGTGCAATGGATATACAACACGATGGATGCATCACCAGTGACTAGTGTCGTGGATTTGCTAGAAGCCCAAGGGCTGACATGGCGCTCCTACGCTGAGGATCTACCTCCCAATTACAAGAAGAACATTAATCCGAACCCACCCTATACACCGATTCCGCCCAACGAGGGGAACTTTGCGAGAAAGCATGTTCCCTTTTTGTCCTTTCCTAATATCATCAGTGTGCCAGAGCGGTTAGCAAATATCGTGGATGGCAAAGAGTTTGCAATTGATCTCGAAAACGGAAATCTACCACATTACAGTTGGTTCACCCCAAACTTAATCAACGATGGTCACTCTTTAAAGCCAGAGCAAAAAGCAACTGACCCCAACGACACCAATCGTCATGTCAACATCAAGAACATCGAAGCCTTTCTGAAAGAGTTTTTGAGTGATGACCCAATTGCCAAGTTCCCACCAGAAACCCTCATCGTCATTACCTTTGATGAGGCTTATCCCTATTATGACCCCTACGAGATTTACACTTTGCTGATTGGCGACATGATTCCAGCAGGCACGACGAGAACTGAACCATACAATCACTATAGTCTGCTACGCTCTGTCGAGAAAAACTTTGGTCTCGGTACCCTCAAGCGAAACGATGCAGCAGCAATGCCCTATTGGTTTTTGCAGGAATAGATAGGGATTAAAGTCGATATCTTCGAGCAAGATAGTGTTTTCATCTTGTATTTTTGATTCATAGCAAATAGAGAGTATTGTCAGCTAATCCTCTATAATCCCTAAGATAAGTTGAAGATTTCCGAGCTCAGATGGGGATCGCACTAGGATCGTCGCAATGTATAAATAAACAAAATTGAGCCTTTTCCTCTATTTTTAAAAACAGGAATTTTTGGTAAGGTGGTTTTTTACTTTTTTGTAGTTCCCTGAATTTATAGGAGCATTCATGACAGCAACGATTACAAGAGAGGAGCAAGCTAGTCAACAGCAGCACCCTCCCAACACTATTGGAATCCCCAAAGAAATCTTCGAAAATGAGGCTCGTGTCGCAGCAACTCCGGACACAGTAAAAAAGCTGCAAAAATTGGGATTTGAAGTCTTAATCCAATCTGGTGCTGGAGAATCGGCGAACTTCTCTGACGAAGCTTATGAAAATGCAGGATGTAAGATTGTTCCTGATGCTCAGAGTTTGTGGTCGGAAGCCAATATTATTCTCAAAGTTCGTGCTCCTCAAGGTGAAGAATTAGAACAATTACCAGTAGGTAAAACTATTATTAGTTTTATTTGGCCAGCTCAAAATGAAGAGTTGCTTAATAAATTGGCTGAGCGCCAAACAACCGTGCTTGCAATGGATGCAATTCCTCGGATTAGTCGCGCCCAGAAAATGGATGCGCTATCTTCGATGGCGAATATCGCAGGATATCGGGCTGTAATTGAGGCTGCTAATAATTTTGGTCGTTTCTTTACTGGACAAATTACCGCAGCGGGCAAAGTACCTCCGGCTAAGGTGATGGTAATTGGTGCTGGAGTTGCAGGGTTAGCTGCGATCGGTGCTGGTAGAAGCTTGGGCGCGATCGTGCGAGCTTTTGATACTCGTCCTGTGGTCAAAGAACAAGTAGAAAGTCTGGGTGCTGAGTTCCTAGAATTGGAATTTGAGGAAGATGGGACAGGTGCTGGTGGTTACGCCAAAACCATGAGTAAAGAATTTATCGATGCGGAAATGGCTTTGTTTAGAGAACAAGCTAAAGAAATCGATATTATTATCACCACAGCATTGATCCCTGGCAGACCTGCACCTAAGTTGATTTTGACTGATATGGTCGAATCAATGAAAGAAGGTTCTGTCATTGTCGATTTGGCAGCAGAGCAAGGGGGAAATTGCGAAGTTACCAGACCCAATGAAGTTTATAAGTATAAAGGTGTAACCATTATTGGTTTGACCGATTTGCCCTCACGGATGGCGGCCCAATCTAGTCAGCTTTATGGCACTAATCTCTGGCATTTACTCAAGGATATGGGTGGGGCAGAAGATTATAAGGTTGATTATGAGGATCAAGTTGTCAGAGGCGCTCTGATCTTACATGAAGGCAAGATCACCTGGCCCCCTCCAAAAATCGAAAATCCCTCGCCAACTCCTCCTCCCAAGAAAGCTGCGACAACGACTGCTGCTGCCCAACAGAAGGAAGAGAAAAAATCTAGTGGCCTGCTTTGGATTGCCCTAGCTGTATTTGCTTTAGTCGGAATTGGAGTCGGCGCTCCCGAATCTTTCCTGTCTCACTTCACGGTCTTCGTCCTAGCTTGCTTCGTGGGTTGGCAAATTATCTGGAATGTGACCCCAGCTTTGCATACACCCTTGATGAGTGTGACCAATGCCATCAGTGGGATTATTATTCTCGGTGGGATGTTGCAGATTTCTGGGGAACTGACTTCTCCTACTGTAATTTTAGGCGCGATCGCAATTCTAGTGGGAACTATCAATATTTCTGGGGGCTTCTTGGTAACCCAAAGAATGCTCAAAATGTTCCAAAAATAAAAACTAGCAAGAGGATATTTCTCCTCATCCCTTATCCCTCATCCCTCATCTTTTAAATTAATGTCAAATAATCTTTTAACAGTGGCTTATATAGCTGCTAGTGCTTTGTTTATTCTCAGCCTGGGAGGCTTATCCAACCAGGAATCTGCCCGTAGGGGTAATCTCTTTGGGATTATCGGAATGGCGATCGCATTAATTGCCACAGCTCTCAGTGCCCAAGTTACAGGATATGTTACTTTAGCCGGTGCGATCGTTCCTGGAGCAATTATTGGCTCCATTTTGGCAGCACGGGTTGCCATGACTTCCATGCCCGAATTGGTAGCAATTTTGCACAGTTTTGTGGGTTTAGCCGCAGTTTTAGTTGGGTTTTCCAATTATTTACAACCTGAATCGGGCTTAGTCGGAGCAGAAGCAACAATCCATGAAATAGAAATATTTGTGGGAGTTTTTATTGGTGCTGTTACTTTTACAGGATCAATTATTGCTTTTGGTAAGTTGAGTGCCATTATTGGCAGTAAACCATTAACTTTACCCGCTCGTCACCTACTAAATATTGCCATGTTGGTTGGCTCTGTCTATTTGGGTTGGCAGTTTATGGGTGCAGAAAATGGCTTGCAACCTTTGCTTATCATGACTGGGATTGCTTGTCTGCTAGGGATTCACTTGGTCATGGCGATCGGTGGTGCAGATATGCCAGTGGTAATCTCTATGCTGAACAGCTATTCTGGTTGGGCGGCAGCTGCGGCTGGTTTTATGCTTTCCAATGACGTACTGATCATTACTGGAGCTTTAGTCGGAAGTAGTGGCGCAATTCTTAGCTACATCATGTGTGCAGCGATGAATCGCTCTTTCATCAGCGTAATCTTAGGTGGATTTGGTGAAGGTAGTAATAAATCTGCGGCTACTGGTGAGAAAAAATCCTACGGCGAAGCGACTATTACCAATGTAGAAGAAACTGTTGAGTTGCTTAATGATGCTAAGTCGGTAGTAATTGTTCCTGGTTACGGCATGGCGGTTGCGCAAGCACAGCATATGGTTTCTGATGTTACTAAGATTTTGCGCAAGCGTGGCAAAGAAGTTCGTTTTGGGATTCACCCTGTAGCGGGAAGAATGCCTGGACATATGAATGTTTTACTTGCAGAAGCTAATGTTCCCTACGACATCGTATTAGAGATGGATGAGATCAATGAGGATCTTTCTGATACTGATGTTGTGTTAGTTGTGGGGGCAAATGATACTGTGAATCCTAGTGCTTTGGATGATCCTGATAGTCCGATCGCGGGTATGCCAGTGATGGAAGTTTGGAATTCTCAGAATGTTGTCGTTATGAAGCGTAGTCTGGGTATTGGTTATGCAGGGGTTGATAATCCTTTGTTCTATAACGATAATACTCAAATGTTATTGGGTGATGCCAAGACTAATGTTAGTGCGATTTTGACTGAGTTGTCGGCTAGCGAAAGTAAGAAAGAATTAGTTGCTGCTTAGTTAATTTAATCTCAGATTAATCCCTCTTGAGTTAAGGGGGATTTTTTTCTTTATTTATTCTCCTCTTCTGTCACTCTCCGAGATTTAAAATGAAGAGAAACAGAACTGGATTAATTATCATACTAGAGTCAACAAGGTGGAAGTCGTAAACCCACCAATAACTGAGGTCTCGCAAGGCGGGGCTCTAACGTGGTCTGCGAGGTAGGCGCTGTGCGATCGCCATAGGACTACGAACCTCTCCATCAGCTCCTAGTTCCAAAGCGATCGGCATCATTCCTGCGATCGCTAAAATCTATTCAGCAAAACATTGCGACGTTTAAGATATTATTTAAAGAAACCAACAAAGGTGCAGTAAAAGCTGTTAGAGAATTTTTGAACAATACAGGAATTAAACCTGAAGATTATTAATTTAAAGATTGATTATGAAATATAAAGGATATACAGCTTCTATTGAAATAGATGAAATAGCAGGAATTTTATTCGGCAAAGTCTTAGATATTAAAGATGTAATTACGTTTTAAGGCAATACTGTTGCAGAATTAGAGCAAGAATTTCATAACTCAGTAGATGATTACTTAGAATGGTGTGTCGAATTAGGAGAAGAACCAGACAAACCTTTTTCAGGTAATTTGCCATTTAGGACAACTCCTCAACACCATCACCAAATTTTTTTAGCAGCAAAAAAAGCCAATAAAAGTATCAATGCTTGGATGGATGAAGTCCTTTCTGCCGAAGCAGCAAAAGTAATTTCTGAACATTAACCATTATTACTCTTAACAATATCTTCGCCAAAAAAAGAACAGAGAAAGAACCCCTAGTCAAGAGGTTTTGAGCAGGAGGGAGATAATGCTAACTAGTTTCGGATGTTATTTAGGTGTAATATCAGGAACTCTAACAGAGTGAATTGCCCCAAGGTTAGCAACCTGGTTCAAGATGCGAGAAAATAAAATGGACTCCGGTTTTTGCGGAAGTAATTTAATCACTTCATCGACATATTTGAAAGCGCGATATAATGCCTTGAGATCGAGGAAACTAAACTGCGGACAGTGACGAGATTGAAACTCTCTTCTGAGCCGACGGGAGAAATTGACCATAAAGAAAGAAAGATTCACCGCATTAGTCACAGCAGTTTGGGAGATATTCATAAAATCCTCTAAGCCCCAAAATTGCTTGGCATCACGAAAATTAAATTCAATTTGAAATCTTAAGGAGTAGAGCTCGATGAGCTGATTGTAGGGAAGTTCTAAATCACTAGAGAATAAGAGGACATGGCCTTGTTGTTGAGTTTTGATATTGGTTTTGAGAATAATTACCACATTAAGGGGCTGAGAGAACTCTTTATGGAGTAGGTGAACTTGATAGATATCTGTGCGCCAGTCTTCTTCAGTGGTGCGATGGCAGAGAAATTTTTGAGATATCTGATGTGGATTAAGTTTATCGCCATATTTACGTCGGGAATCAGTGCCAAGAGGCGGCAAGAATAAAGCACTGTCATAACGCAACTTGCTCACTAGATGTAAGCCCATCTGACGAGTCATTTGCATCGCAGCGTTGTGGCCAAACTTGCCATCGAGAAGCAAATATTCGGGACGAATGCCGCCTCCGATGGTAGTAAGCAAAGCCGAGAGCATGCCTCGGATCTGCAAAAGTTCGGGGGAAAGGTTTACCTGAGTTTTATCCTTGCTTTTAGACCCTTTAGGACGACCCCGCTTCTTTTTGGTCTGGTTTGAAGGTTCTTGGCAAGAAGCTTTCGCTGGTTTTATGGGTTTAATAACCTGTTCAATGCGTAAGGGGTAAGATTGTCTTTGCTCCAAACTCACCAGAGATAATGCAAAGAAGGCCAATCCTTTCACCGGACGCTGTGCCAAACCAGAAAAAAACCAATCCAATCCGTAGGTTTTTTGTCCCGATTTGGTGGTTACCACTTCATCCCCAGCAATTGCGTACTGTTGTTTGGGACAAAAGCAATGGGTGCGAAAGAACACCCACATTAACGTTGGCCAGTTCTGTGGGCTGGAGAAAAATCTTTGAATGGTTCGATAGCTTCCTCCTTTTCCTGCCCAGCGCGATATCCCCAGCATCGTTACTCGACCAGTCATAGCTAACATTGCTTGAATTATTATACTCAGATGCTTCAGGCTGGTGCTATTGAGATCAAATGTCAAGCAACTCAGGAGTGTTAAAATTTCTGGCATGGGCTTTGTTGGAACTTCGTTTCGGTAAAACCTAGTTTCCTATAAAAGCCCTCTTGACTTCACTCCCAAATTCCGTTTCTCATTTGGCGAAGGTATTGT
>NZ_ALVZ01000064.1 GCF_000332055.1 Xenococcus sp. PCC 7305
ATTAGCGTTCAGCCCCGACGGCAAGCATCTTGTCAGTGGCAGTTCTGACCAAACTATCAAGTTATGGGATGTCAATCAACAATCGCTGGTACATACCTTTCAAGCTCATGAAGATCATATCTTGTCAATAGCGTTCAGCCCCGATGGCAAGCATCTTGTCAGTGGCAGTTCTGACCAAACCATCAAGTTATGGGATGTCAATCAACAATCGCTGGTACATACCTTTAACGATCATGAAAATTATGTCTTGTCAGTAGGGTTTAGCCCCGATGGCAAGTATCTTGTCAGTGGCAGTTCTGACCAAACCATCAAGTTATGGGATGTCAATCAACAATCGTTACTACATACTTTTAACGGTCATAAATATTCCGTATTATCAGTAGGGTTTAGCCCCGATGGCAAGTACCTTGTCAGTGGCAGTGATGACCAAACGATTAAGTTATGGGATGTCAACCAAAAATCACTACTACATACCTTTAAAGGTCATGAAAATTACGTCAGATCAGTAGCATTCAGCCCCGATGGCAAGTATCTTATCAGTGGTAGTGATGACAAAACGATTAAGTTATGGGATGTCAAGCAACAATCACTACTGCATACCTTTCAAGCTCATGAAGAGCCTATCAGATCGGCAGTATTCAGCCCCGATGGCAAATACTTTGTCAGTGGTGGTTCTGACAAAACCATCAAGTTATGGGATGTCAATCAACAATCACTGGTGCATAGCTTCAAAGCTCATGAAGATCATATCTTGTCAATAGCGTTTAGCCCCGATGGCAAGAATCTTGTCAGTAGCAGTTCTGACCAAACTATCAAGTTATGGGATGTCAAACAACGATCACTACTACATACCTTTAACGGCCATGAAGATCATGTGTTATCGGTGGCGTTCAGCCCCGATGGCAAGTATCTTGCCAGTGGTAGTTCCGACCAAACTGTCAAGTTATGGTTAGGGGCAAAATGGAAATATTGGGTAGAGGCAGCATGCAAAAGAGAAAGGTTAAATCCTGCTTTAGTTTCTAGAAAAATAGATTCTGCACCAGAAGCTGCAAATACTTGTATTTATATGGGCAACTGGTTAGATGCCGAGAAAGCAGAATTTTTTGTGAAACTAGGGTTAGCTATGGCAGCAGAAGGAGATGCAAGGAAAGCCAAAAGAAAATTGCAACAAGCATTTAAACTTGATGCCAAAAATACCAACTTAGTTGAGCTAAATACAAAAGCTAATCAATTAGCTGCTCAAGCTTTGATAGAACAAGGATTAGAGTTAGCTTCAAGTGGAGATTTAAAGGGGGTTGTAGACAAATTACACCAAGCTTCTAAATTAGACTCAAAAAATATCGATTCAGGTGAGCTAAGTACAAAAGCTAATCAATTAGCTGCTCAAACTTTGATCGGACAAGGATTAGATTTAGCTCAAAATTTTAAATTGAATGAAGCAGAAAAAAAAATACAACAAGCATATAAATTAGATCCTATTAACGTAAACCTTTATGAATTAGATGTAGAAATTAAAAGGATAGCTGCTCAAACTTTAATTGAGGAAGGAATAGATGATGTAAGACAGGGCAATGTTGTCAAAGCTATTAGTCTTTATAAGCAAGCACAAGAGTTAAGCCCTAATTCAGATATAGATGCTGAGTCATGGAATTCCCTTTGTTGGTTTAGCAGTATCTATCGCTATGCTGATGATTATGTTCTTGATTCTTGTGAAAAAGCGATAAATTTTGCTAAAGATGAAGAAAGCAAAACAATATATCTTGATAGTCGTGGACTTGCCAGAGCTTTGGAAGGAGACTTTCAAGGAGCGATTGAGGATTTTCAAGCTTTTCTAGATGGTCCTGGAGGTAGGGCAAAAGATAAACGAAAAAATTGGATTGAATTGCTCAAAAATGACAAAGATCCCTTTACAGATCAAGTCTTGGAGGAGTTGAAGTATGAATAGATTGAGGATGAAGTCAAGACGCAATCTGGGCAAAAGAGATTCATAAACCTTTGATAGCGACATTGACATTTTAGTTGTTGTCAAAAAATCGCAAAAAAACTTTAATAGTTTTATATAATTATTATTTTTCCCGGAGTAGATAAAATACCAAAAATTAGCATTAAAATCAAAGAAAGTTTAAAAAATATTTGATTCCAATTACCAATTTTCTAACCCAAATCAGCTAAAAAAGATAAAGGACAACTCATATTTTCCGCAAAACCGAGAATGGCGCGATCGCGATGCTCATAGAATAACTTGCCCTCAGAATCGAAGAGAAAAGTTGCCCCTCTTTGGGTTAAATAAGCCGGATTCGGAACATAGGTTTGCCAGTTACTCAAGACCTCAGTCATATTCTGCAATCGCAAAGTTGCCAGTTCAAAAGGACGCTGAAAGCCCTTACCCCCGGCAAATTTAAAAAAGGAACCTTTCATCGTTGGTAATGGTGTGTTTTGAATGACATCTTGATCCTCAAACAACTGAGGTGCTTGGCGATCGCCTTTATAGCCCCGAAAGACTTCCCCCAGAGTACCCGGACTCCCAATTCCCGCACACATCAACATCAAATTGAGCCAAGCATTTTGTCCTGCCGACAACAAAGGTACTTTTACCGATAAACCGCGATAAAGTTCTAGTTCTTGATGAATTTCAGCCTTGGGGTCGACAAATAACCATTCGCTCGAAAACCCTGTATATTCACAAAATTTCTGACCAGATTCGCGATCGCCAATGCCGATCGCGCGTATAGTTATGCCTTGAGCTTCTAGTTGTGCCAACTCCCGTTGGATGACTAGAGCATATTCGAGACTATCAAAATCACCTAATTGTGACCAGATAAGAATTAGTAAACGATTAGCCGACTCGCAACCACTAAAAACTGGAAGAGTTTCGCGATCGCTCACTCTTAGGCGTTGAGTTTGACTCAAAATAGAATAAGTATCGCTCATGTTTTATTGAGTAATGAGTAATAAGTAATGAGTAATGAGTAATGAGTATTTTCCTCGTCTCTTTTTATGCCTGCTCTCTCGATTGCACAATATTTCTAATCCGATAAATTGGCTTCCTCTGAGACTCATGATAGGTTCGCATTAACAACTCGGAAACCAGGCCAAAACAAAAAAGCTGAACTCCAGTTAAGACCAACAAAACAGCCAGAATCAACAATGGGCGATCGCCAATATTGGCCTGAAAAACAAACTTAATCAAAGTCAAATATAAACCAATCCCAATTCCCAAAACAAAAGAAATCATTCCCCCCAAACCAAAGACATGCATTGGTCTAGTCAGAAATTTTTTCATAAAAAAGATAGTCAACAAATCCATCAACACCCGAATAGTTCTCCCCAAGCCATATTTACTCTTCCCGAAGCGTCGAGCATGATGGCGGACAGGAATTTCGGCAATCTTGGCTCCTTCAATAAAAGCTAAAGCGGGTAAAAAGCGATGTAATTCCCCATAAAGATTCATATCAGCAACCAATTCTGAGCGATAAGCCTTGAGAGAACAACCATAATCATGAATTTTTACTTCTGTAACCTGACCAATCAGCCAGTTAGCAATCTTGGAAGGTAACAAACGAGTCAAAGCCGCATCCTGTCTTTTCTTGCGCCAACCACTCACCAAGTCAAAACCTTCATCAAGCTTTGCCAATAATAAAGGAATATCCGCCGGATCATTTTGCAAATCCCCATCCAAAGTAACAATCACCTTCCCGATCGCCGATTCGAAGCCGGCTGCCATTGCAGGGGTTTGACCATAGTTGCGGCGCAAAATTAAGCCTTTGAGATCACTTCTTTGTTTGGCTAGCTCCGTTAAAATTTCCGTCGAGCCGTCGACCGAGCCATCATCAACACAGATGATTTCGTAACTTAACTGTGTTGGTGCCACCGCATCCGCGATCGCTTGAACCAAAGTAGGAATGCTATCGGCTTCATTATAAATGGGAACAACTATCGATAAATCCAATCTTTGAGAGGGTAGACTTTTCGGCGTAATACTAATTTGAGGCAAAGAAGATTTCATGACTACTTATTATAAAAAATTGTTATAAAAAAAATTGTTCCTAACTATTCTATGAATCTTACACTAGCAAGAATCCTAAAATAGTCGAGAACAATCAAATTATAGATAAAAAATGCAAATATTGATTGAAGACAGACTAATAGTTCTCCAAAAAAAATATTGCTTATTACTCATTACTTCCGCGCAGCGGCACTAGGAGCTAGCATTTTCAGAAGATACTGATTCAGAATTTTCTTCTTGCTTGTTCTGAGAATTCCTAAAGCCTGTATTACGGCTTGTTTTCTTTCTGAATTGTTTAGCGTAAGCTCTATTGCGAGCTGCTTTTTCTTTTTTGATATTTCTTCTTTTTGCCATAATCTAAAATTTTTCCTTCAATACAAAACTACTAGAACCGACGACCACCACCAGAACGATTTTCCCGAGGTTTCGCCTCATTAACCTTAAGAGTTCTCTCCATCCATTCTGCACCGTCTAAAGCGCTAATTGCCGCATTTTCCTCATCTTTTGAGGACATTTCTACAAAGGCAAAACCTCTTTTGCGACCAGATTCGCGATCCGTTGGCAGATGAACACGTGTTACCTTTCCGTACTCAGAAAATACTTCTTCTAGGTCTTCTTTCTCTAAGCTATAGTCGAGATTACCTACATAAATTGACATAATTTGTGTCTCCTAGATTTTAGATGCTTGTGGAGATACAAGATTTCGGACAAAGCTTATCAATACTTTATGGAATAAACCTATCAATACTGAATACCAACTCGAATTACCGATTCTCATTCTCAGAAAGAATCATAACACTTTAACTTCAGTTCGTACATTCACCTAATTCATGGAATAAAATAGGGCATTTATGATTTTTTGCTGGCGCGTAAAGCATATTCACGAAATCTTTCCATGTCTGCTTGAATAGTTGATTCAACAATCCTTCCCAAAAATAGATCATCCATTAACTTGCCCAGAATTCCTGGGATATCATAGGCAACCGATAGTTTCACAATGCTACTGCCATGACGATCATAGAATCTAATTGCGCCTCGGTTGGGTAACCCATCAACAGATTCCCATTGAATTATTTGTTCCGGAACTACTTGGATAATACGGGATAGCCAACTAAATTGAAACCCGCCACTTGCTAGTTTCCATCGAGACAATTCGGGGTTCTCGGCAAGGACTTCCACTGAGTCAATCCATTTCATCCATCGAGGCATTTGCTCTAGATCTGACCACAAAGACCAAACCTCTTCGATGGAAACTGCCACTTCTACTTGTACTGTGTGTTCGAGCCAATCTGCCATAGGGATTATTGCGTTTTACTTATTGTAATAGTGATTTTGAATTCGCCAACCGCATCTAGCAATGATAGGATTCAAGGATAAGATTTCATTATATTCCACACATGGTCTAAACAATCGTGTTAAATCGTTTCAAGCTTTTGGTTCTGGCAATCATCTTGGCAGTTCTGACTGTTTTATTTCTCCAAAACCAAGAGTTATTATCGCTGAGGTTTTTTTGTTCTGATACCAGTAGTGACTATTGTTTCTATCAAACACCAGCAATTTCTCTGGCTGTCTGGATGGCAATATTTATTCTATTAGGGGTTGTTTCCAGTTTGATATGGCAACTGTTGAATCGGCCTGGGAACTTGGCAAGAGGCGAGGTACTTCGCGAGGGCAAGTCCCCGAAGAGTAGACCTTATAATTCATCACAAACTAAAACAAGTTACCCAGAACAACCTAATTTAAGAAAAGATTCTAATTACCGAGCGGCAAGCGAAGTGCCACCGGAGGAATTAATTGTCAATAGAGCGCCGGCTTCAGACTGGGAGCAAAGTAGAAGTGAGGAGTGGGAAACGGCAAGCACGCCGAACTTTACCAAAGAGGAGAGCACACCTCGTAAAACATCGGGAACCAGACCTAGTAAGGCCGATAATTCTTACAAGTTCAAACAAGACAAGGAGCCAAATCAGCGCGTTACCCGGTCGAGTCAAGCTCAACAGGACCGCTCGGCAAAGGAGAGTTCAAATTCCGAGTTTACTAAAACCTCTGTTCCCAAAAATACAGAGGATATATACGATGCTAGCTATCGTACTTTAAACAATGTCCCGCCGCCATCAATCCCTGAGGATAGGACAACAGAGGACGAAGATCCAGACTGGATATAAGAGTTGATTTTAAAATTGTTTTGTTAATCTTTGAAAATGAGAATTCAGTAGCTTTGCACAAGAGCTCGCTCCCTAGATTCCTGTTTGACGTCTCCGGTCATTGCTGCTTGCTGTAACTGGATAAAAGCTTCAAAGTCCTCGGTTTCGTATTTGTGTCTCAACATATTCCGCAGACTGTCTTCGGCCTCTAATGTTAGATACCCCGTATTCAATGCTTGCTTCACCACTTCGCGAATCAATTTCATTCCTATCTCCTCTATTTTTTTTACGCTTCACCAAAGACATCCATAACCCAATTCAAAAAAAGTCCCAGAAAATATACTGAGATGATTTATTAGATAAACTTCTCTGTAAGTATTTTCACCCTTATATATTTTTTTTGTGTGTGTTATGCATATTTGTTTACCTTATATCCAGAATACCTTAATAAAAGTTAAGTGAAGTTTCTGTAACCTAGATGACGTTTATTTATGCTTTTGATACATATTGTGAATTTTATCTAGCTAAATATGCCCAAATATACTTCTAAATGCCCAAAAATTGGCATAAAGTATTGATTTAGAGGTTAGTAATCCTATTTCGGGATCACTAATAATACGCATTTTTTGCGATCGCACTGCTTCACAAAAGTACAAAAATGCTTAACAATTCTTTACACAAAAATATCTCTATTTCCTGACTTTTAATTCAGTAATCATCCAATATGCTAGCTCAGCTAAAGAGCGATCGCGATATTTACCGTATCTTTCCCGTTTTCCTCTAATTCTTGTTGCCAATGGAGGAATAATACCGAAATTAGGTGGCATAGGTTGAAAATGCTTAGGGGATGCTGAACTAATAAAATCGAACAAGGCGCCCATCATCATATTCTTGGGTAAAACCAGAGTTTCTTGGTCAAGGAAAATCCGCGCCGCATTTGTTCCTGCTAACCAACCTCCAGCTGCTGCTGCGGTATAGCCTTCAGTACCAATAAGTTGCCCCGCAGCGAGTAAATCAGGACGTTTTTTAAATTGCAAAGCAGGAGTCAACAGCTCAGGAGAGTTGATAAAGGTATTGCGATGCATAACTCCCATCCGCACGAATTCGGCATTTTCCAAGCCAGGGATCAGTTTAAAAACTCGTTTTTGTTCGCCCCAACGGAGGTTTGTTTGAAAACCGACCATATTCCATAACTGCCCCGCTTTATCTTCCTGACGCAATTGCACAACGGCATAGGGACGTTTACCTTTGTTTTCCGGAGCACGAAAATCTCCCAAGCGAGCATCAAACAAGCCTACAGGCTTTAAAGGACCATAGCGCATGGTATCTTCCCCCCTTTGCGCGAGTTCCTCAATGGGGAGGCAAGCTTCGAAAAACTTCGAGGTTTCACGGTCAAAGTCTTTTAATTCTGCCTGCTCTGCCCGAGATAATTCCTGGTAAAAATGTAAATATTGCTCCTGGTTCATGGGGCAATTTAGATAGGCAGCTTCTCCTTTGTCGTAGCGAGATGCCATAAAAGCGAGATCTTTGTTAATTGATTCGCCAACAATAATCGGACTAGCCGCGTCAAAAAAGCTCATATATTCCAGTCCTGTAAACTTCTGTAAGTCGGCAGTTAATGGGGGACTAGTTAAGGGGCCAGTGGTTAAGACGACAATTCCTTCGGTTGGAATTTGGGTAATCTCTTCGCGGCGAAAATCTACTAAAGGATGATTAGCTAAGGTCTCAGTCAGCTCACTGCTAAAGACTCCACGATCTACAGCTAAAGCTCCGCCGGCGGGAACCGCATGGCGATCGGCAGTCCCAATAATAATCGAATCTAAACGGCGTAACTCCTCATGCAACAATCCCGCAGCGCGATCGCTAGACATCGCGCCAAAGGAATTACTACATACCAGTTCAGCTAATTCCTGACTATGATGAGCTGGAGATTTTTTCCCGGGGCGCATTTCATATAAAGTTACGGGGACTCCAGCTTGGGCAATTTGCCATGCGGCCTCTGTTCCTGCTAAACCGCCACCGATTACAGTTACTCTATTTTGGGTCAAATTTCGCCACTCCAGATCGCACAAATTCTACTTAACACTACCGACATAATTGAGATCATCAAGATTATTGCCGAAACTCCACTATAACTTCATTCAGTGAATCACCTCATAGGGGGCAAAGCTTTGATTGCCCCAGAAATAACAGCGGAAATTACAGTTATCGGAATCATTCCCAAGATGCTGTACCATGCTTTTCCATTGTGGTTGTGAGCAGTAAATATTGGGGATCTAATGAAGATCAGTCCCAAAAGAGAAAATTTAAAAATATTTTAAGATCCCTGGTTCAGAAAAATAGGTAACATTTTACTATTATTTTGGGCTTACGAGAACGAAGACCAACATATTGGCTGAATGAGAAAACATGTATGAAATTTTTGAAATTAATTTTGACGAAGGCAGTTTAGCCGCCGGAACTGTCATCACAGACCAATTTACCGGCATAAACATTTCCACCTCTTCAGAGTTTGGAGTTATGCTCTTTGATACCGACAATGTGACAGGAGAAGATTTTGACCTCGCGGCAACTGGAATCGGGAATGTCCTGATTATCTCCGAAGACGGAGATGCTAGTGATCCAGATGACAAGGCAACAGGCGGTCTGCTCACTATTGAATTTGATGGTCCAGTAGAAGTAACTGGTTTGGGTTTTCTAGATATCGAAGAAGAAGGTGGTTTCATTGATTTTTTCGATCAGAATTACCAACTAATTGAAACCATAGAAATTGATAATGCGGGCAACAATAGGTTACAGGAGCTCAATCTGAATGCGACTGATGTTGCTCGCCTCGATATTAATCTAGCGGGGAGTGGAGCTTTAACAGAACTAGACTTTCTGATCAGTGATGATACCCCGATTAATAGTGACTTTCGGACAATTACTGGTGAGTATAATAACCTCGAAAATCCCCAATTGGGCAGTGCAGAGACAGATCTCATCCGCCTTTTTGACAGCTTTTACGAAGATGATTTTAATGCCCCGAGAATTACAAGTTCTTCGGGAAATGTTCTGCCCAACCCTCGGACTATTAGCAATACAGTAGTAGCCCAAACCGAACTAATCCCCAATTATCTGAATGCTAGCGATTGGATTTGGCAGTGGGGGCAGCTGATTGATCATGATTTGACCCTCAATGAGGGTAGTCTCTCTAGTCCCCCAGAAGACTTTATTTCCATTCCTGTGCCCCAGGATGACCCGAACGATCCTTTTGTTCAGGATGGACTAACTGAATTGCCTTTTATTCGCTCAGCCAGAGCTGAGGGCACAGGAAGCGATCCTAGCAATCCTCGTCAACAGACTAACGAACTCACTCATTTTATTGATGCTTCTGCTGTCTACGGCTCGACGCCAGAAGTAGCAGCCGCCTTACGAGATCCTACTGGTGGTGGCAGACTGTTAACTCAGACTCAACTGCTCAATACTGGCACAGAAGAGCTACTGCCTTTTCAAAGTGAAACGGGGGTTTTTGCCGCTGATCCTGTAGGTCTGGAGCCGAATGAAACTTTCACTGCTGGAGATAGTCGGGTTAATGAACAACTGGGCTTAACTGGGGTTCATACTCTCCTAGTTCGGGAACATAATCGCCTCGCTGAAGAGATTGCAACTAGGCTAACTGCTGGAGACTCCTATCTGGTCACTAAGTTTCAAGAATCTGGACTAAGTGAAGATGATTTTATTTATGAATCAGCTCGTCAGGTAGTTGCCGCTCAAATTCAAATAATTACTTATAACGAGTTTCTCCCTTTGCTAGTGGGTTCAGGGTTTGAGCCAGTCAATCATGTTTTGGGTGAGGGCTTTGGGGTTGCTCCTTTTAGTGGATATCAACCAGAAGTCGATGTCAGTATCAGCAATGAATTCGCCAATGCTGCTTACCGCTTAGGACATACCTTGCTTTCGCCAGAGATTCAGCGCGTCGAGCAAAATGGTCTTGACGGCACTTTTACTGGGGATGCTTTTTTCGATACCAATCAAATCTACGATGCCGAAACAGGTACGGGTCTTGGGGTCAATTCTATATTTTCGGGTCTGGGTTTACAAGCCGCTCAAGAATATGACAATCAGATTGTTGACGGGGTGCGTAACTTCCTGTTTAACGAACTAAGAGGAGGGTTTGATTTAGCTGCAGTAAATATTGCCCGAGGCAGGGAAGTTGGTCTACCGACCCTCAATGAAGCTCGTCAAGCCCTGGGTTTAGCTCCCCATCATAGCTTTGAGCAGATCAGTTCGACTCCTGGGGTCGCCGAACGCTTGGCCTCCGTTTATGAGTCGGTGGATGATGTGGACTTATGGGTTGGCGGAATTTCTGAGGATGCGGTCAATGGTGGTTTGTTGGGAGCAACTTTCAACTTAATTGTTTCTGATCAGTTCCAGCGGGCCCGGGATGGCGATCGCTTTTTCTATCTTAATGATTTAGATCATCTCCAAATTTTAGCTCCTGGGATTGAACATACAAGTCTATCTGGGATTATCCGCAACAATACCCCTGAAGATTTTATTATTCAGGATGATGCGTTTAGGCTGCCCTTTGAGAATCAAGTTCAAGGAACCGACTCAGGAGAGCTCCTATCAGGAAGTGAGCAGGCTGATTTAATAGAAGGTTTAGCTGGCGATGATCAACTTCTCGGCAATAGCGGGGCTGACATCTTATTTGGTGGCGATGGTCAAGATTACATTCAAGGTGCCCATGATGACGATATTCTTTATGGTGGCACTGGAGATGATCAACTCGCAGGAGACGCTGGTGACGACCAGCTTTTGGGGGGAGATGGCAATGACATTCTCAATGGAGGAAATGGCCATGATTCGCTCTTTGGGCAAGCGGGTCATGATACTCTAAATGGTGGCGAAGGTGCGGACATTCTTCATGGGGCTGCAGGAGCAGATCTGCTGGTTGGCGGCTCAGGAGCAGATAGTTTCTTCTTTGGTGGTGAAGGTTTAGCTTTTGATGAGCTGGCACTTGATACAATCGAAGATTTTCAGGTGACAGAAGACCGCATTCTGCTTAGTGCAGCTAGTTTTACTGGGTTAGATGGCGAAATTTCTTTGACAATAGTTGATGATCTCACTCCTTGTGATTTTGGTGGAGCAGACCTTGAAGCAGATCTTCTCTATGACTCAGCTACTGGTATCCTTGCCTATAACGCTAATGGTGCCGAATCTGGACTGGGTTTTGGGGGCAATTTTGTCCAATTAGACAGTGGTTTAGCTCTGGCCTCTGCTCATTTTGAAATTGTTTAATATCGCTTTGCTCCTGAAGGCAGAAGGCAGAAGGTTTAGCTTTACTTTGAATTTCTACCTTTTGTTTAATTTTGGCGGAATAATAACTTAGGATGATTCGTGATGCTCCCACACCGAGCTATTGCTAAACCTGAGTTCGACAAGATGAAACCAAGACCATACGCGATCGCTAAAAAATAAATTGCGCTCAGCAAAGCTTGGCGCTTTGTGCGTCATGAGATTTAAAATGGATTAGGCTCTATCTTCTAGCTGCTGAATCAGGGTTAAAAAACAGTAGGAGGGAGAGCCGATAAAGCTTTGGGCTCTAGATCAAGAGAAGGTTTCTGCGGGAAATAAGAGTAAGCTACTAATCCAGCCAGAAGATTCACCAGAAAATTCCAGATACTCCTGTGTCTTGAATGCTCTATTTGAGAAATATTTTTGAGTTGGTCATTGAC
>NZ_ALVZ01000065.1 GCF_000332055.1 Xenococcus sp. PCC 7305
AAATTAAACATTGACTATTAACTCAGGAACTAGTGCCGCTGCGCGGAAGTAATAAGTAATAAGTAATGAGTAATAAGTCTTGATACATCAGCTTTTTGCCCTTCGTTGATAGATAGCTTATTTACGCCCGCGTCCACTAGGTTTTTCAGTGCTCTTTAATTTAATAAAATCAGGAAATGGTTGTGCTAATAGCTAATAACTAATTTTAATAGATACTTTACCAAATTGATTCGAGATTCAACACAAAATCAGACAAAATATTTTCTCCTGATAAAGCATCAGGTTGATTTAATATTTCTTTAGGTTGTCCTTGGCGGTAAATTTCTACTTGCTTATCTTGACGATTGATTAACCAAGCTAACAAAGTCCCATTATTTTTATATTCATTCATTTTTTCCTGTAAAGCTTGTAACTGATCAGAGCTAGAACGCAGCTCAATGACAAAATCAGGACAGAGAGGAACAAACTTTTCCTGTTGTTTTAAACTTAATTGATTCCATTTTTTTAAGGGAATCCATGCTGCATCGGGAGAACGATTTGCTCCATTAGGCAGTTTAAAGCCTGTTGAAGAATCAAATACAATACCTAATTGTTTTTGTCGATTCCAGATATTTAAATCTGTAATGATATCTGCATTGTATCTTCCAGTTATTCCCCCTGTCGGTGACATAATAATCAATTCTCCCTCCGCATTACGTTCAAACTTTACATCAGGATTCGCTTGACAAAGTTCATAAAATTGAGCTTCATTGAGTTTAATTATGGAATTTAAATCAATAGTAATACTACTCATTTCCTTTGCTGATTTTTAATAAAATTAAAATAATAAAGGGGTTATGGCAATTGGATTTAGTATAAGATTTTGACACGGGATTAATAACTATCGAAATGGTAACACAACTGTTTTTCAGCCCTCAAATTTCTATGCAACCTGCAAGTAAAATTAATTGCAAATAAACAGTTTAAAGATCCTTGAAGGCTGAATTGCCACTTGCTTCAACTAATTTAAATTTTGAAGTCAGCAAAATATTCGATAATAACTTCGTCTATACTCCTAAAAGATAACTCTCCTATATAAGAGATAGCTTGATGAACAGTACCGCGATCGCGATCGCTCAAAAAATCATAAATTTGGGATCTCTGTATTTAATTGCCGGATTAATCTTTACGATCCCGTTTCTGCTCTTCGGAGTCCAGCGAATTGATGCCGAGACAAAATGGGATTGGGGTTTCTGGAATATTTTTGATGGCATTGGTTTGAGACTATTACTTTCCCCAGGAGTCTGTGCTTTCTGGCCGCTGTTTGTCGTGCGATTATTGCGCGGTAAAGGTAAACCCCTAGAGAATAACGCCCATAGAAAACTTGCTAAAAACAGTTAGCAATTAGCAATTAGCCATTAGCAATATTCATGATCTTAGAAAGAAGAAAAATCCATTTTTATAGCGCGATCGCATTAGCTATTGTTTTGCCGATAGTCTTTATTTGGGGTATTGTGGCACGTCCCTTTTCAGACATTCCCAATCAATCATTAGTTCCTGGTTTGCGATCGCCAATAACCGCGCTGGCAGAAATTCCCAATGATTCAACTACAAGTAAGCAAGTTTCTGCTGTGATTAACCCTGCTGATTTCCCGAAGGTTCTTGACTCAGAAATTTCCCTCGAACTGTCGATTGTGACTCTGAACAATAATAATGAATCAGTGACCTTAGTTGTGAGTCCCCAATCAGTCTTGAAATTTCCCGATCCGCTTTTATATTGGCAGACCAGTCAAGAAACTACCACCGAAATTGATGATTCGATGATTTTATTAGGTGCTTTACCAGGAAAAGCCAGTAACATTGACCAAAACCCTCGCTATATTTTCGATTTGCCACCGCAAGCGTTACAGCAAGATGGCGCATTGGTTCTCTATAGTCAGGGGTATAACGCGATCGCCGCAGTATTTCCGCTTTGTGTACAAAATAGTGAGCAACCTTTTGTTTGTCAGGAGAATTGAACAGTGGGTGTAAAATACAAACCAGTTATTTGGACGAAACAGATCGTCATTTATGATGCTATCTTATTCGTCTGTTTGGCCTTATACATTTATCTATTTGTTTTTATTAGTCAGTCGATTGATCCTGATGTAGATATCAAGGGTGTCAATATTCGAGCCTATGGTTCGGCCGCTATTATTCTTTTACATGTCATCCTCTCCATTGGACCCCTTGCTCGTTTAAATACAAAATTTTTGCCCTTACTTTTTAATCGTCGCCATTTGGGGGTCACGATGTTTTTGCTGGCAGCAAATCATGCTCGATTAGCAATTGATTGGTACCACAAATTAGGAGATACTGATCCCTATATTAGTCTTTTAATTAGTAATTTAAACTTTTTTGATTTCATTCGTTTTCCCTTTGAAATTTTGGGGTTGCTGGCATTAATTATTCTTTTTGTCATGGCGGCCACTAGTCATGACTTTTGGTTGGCAAATCTCACCGCACCAGTTTGGAAAGCGCTTCATATGTTTGTCTACCTCGCCTATGGTTTGCTAGTTGGTCATGTGGTTTTGGGTGCTTTGCAAGCTCATACTAATTCTTTACTCGTAGTGATTGTTGGCTTGGGGATGGTTTGGATTGTCGGTTTGCATCTAATCGCAGGATTCCAAGAATTTCGCAAGGATCAAAATTTATTGTTTCCTGATGAGGAAGATTTTGTGGAAGTGGGCACAATTGATGATATCCCAGAATATCGAGCTAAAGTGGTTGCGATCGCAGGAGAACGGGTAGCAGTCTTTAAATATGACGGCAAAATTTCGGCAATTTCTAATGCCTGTCAGCATCAAAATGGCCCCTTGGGAGAAGGCAAAATTATTGATGGTTGCATTACCTGTCCTTGGCATGGTTATCAATATGCCCCCGAGTCTGGTGCTTCCCCACCACCCTTCACCGAAAAAGTGCCGAACTTTGATGTTAAGCTGGTTGGCGATCGCATTTTTGTCAAAGCTTCGCCTAATCGGCCAGGGACTTATGTTGAGCCAGCCTTGATAAGTAATGGGTAATGGGTAATGGGTAAAGATTAATTAGATAGAAGGAGAAGATATTTTGCGATCAGATAATGAAATACCGACCACAGATGAATTTTATCAGGGGTTTAGTCCCACAATTCCGCCGAAGATTCGGGGTTTTCTCTGGGTTTTGGTGCCGATAATAGCAGTAGTAGTGGTAGTTTTATCGGTTGTGCTGCCCACAATTCATAATCAATATTCCACAGGAAGTTACACTGGTTTTCGTGAATATGAAGGGTTTCTGATGGATAAGCCGGTTCCCCATCTAATGATTCCACGACCAGGAAATACTAATGCTGATAATGCTTATTCTCGATATGTATTAGCTAGTACGAGAAAAGCTTCAGTCAGTCCGAATGTCCTAGAATTTGCCGGTAATTGGGTCAAAATCAGAGCTTTACCTGTTTTTCGTGATGGTATGACTCTGCTCGCTGTGAGCTCTAAGGCTGAACCTGAAATTATTGAGCCACCTCAAAATCAAACTTTGACTTCACTTGAGGGTCAAACGTTAGGTCAATTCACTTTATCGGGGGAAATAGTTGATACGAAATGTAACTTGGGGGTTATGAAACCAGGTCAGTTAAAGGTGCACCGAGATTGTGCTATTCGCTGCATTAGTGGTGGTGTGCCTCCTTCGTTACGAGTTGTCGATGCTTCAGGAAATATTGAGTATTTTCTGCTTGTGGATTCCCAGAGTCAAGCTGTCAACTCTAGTATTTTAGATATCGTTGCTGATCCGGTTGCGGTGACAGGGGAAGTTGTCCAATATGGTGATCTTTTTGTGCTCAAGGCCGATCCTGATAACTATGATTTGTTATCTTTCTTCTAAAAGAAGACCCTCGGCTACGCCGACGGGACGGGGTATATGAACTTTCGAGGTTTCCTCGAAAGACAGCCCCTCATGAATTTTGATCAGCCATAGAATAATAACACGAAACCTAGTATAATTACATTAGTGAATGTTAGTTTTCAGATGATATCTTTCACCTACGAATACAAGTTAAAACCCACGAAAAAACAAATTAAAGATTTAGAAATGTGTCTTGATATTTGTCGCGCGGTTTACAACTGGAATCATAGGGAAAGAAAAGATTGGATACAGTCGAGAAAAAGTCCAATTAACCGATGCTCAATCGTCCAAGAATATGTCATACCTGCTGATAAACCTTTTCCTAACTACAATATTCAAGCCAATAATCTAACTCAAGCTAAAAAACAATATCCCCATTTAGCACAAGTTCATTCTCAAGTCTTGCAGTCTACTTTAAAAAGACTAGAGCAAGCCTGGGATGATTTCTTTAAAGTAGAGAGTCGAGGCTTCCCTAAATTTAAAAACCAAAATAGATTTAGGAGCTTTGTCTATCCTCAAATTAAAAGAAGTAATCTCGCGGTGCGACCCCGCGCCGCCGACAGGCGTAAGGGAACGCGCACCAAGACAAAAGATACTAAAATTAGATTGCCTAAGATTGGCTGGTTAAGAATTAGAAAATCTCGGCAATATCCCACAGGTATGACACCCAAGCAACTGAGGATTGTGAGAAAAGCTACGGGCTATTTTGCTCAGATAATATTTGTTTCCACCGAATCAGTTCCTGATATTCTACCAGGAGAAACTAGTTTGGGATTGGATGCGGGAATAAGTTCTTTTGTTGCTAGTTCTAGAGGAGAATTAATCAAGACTCCAGAATTTGTTTTAAAAGCAGCTAGAAAGTTGAAATCACTTCAGCGTCGCTTAAAGAATAAAATTAAGGGGTCAAATAATTGGTTAAAACTGCAAAAGAAAATAGCAAGATTACATTTTAAAGTAGCTAATCGTCGAGAAGATTGGCTATATAAATTGGCTCATCATTTTTGCTCAATTACAGACAATATCTTTGTTGAAGATATTAACTTTAAATCTTGGCAAAAAGGACTATTTGGCAAACAAATAGGCAATTCGGCAATTGGAAAATTCATCAATCAAATACTGCCATTCATCGCTTGGAAAACTGGGGTCTATTATGAGAAAGTAGACAAAGATTTCACCTCGCAAGAATGTCCAAATTGTGGATTATCAACTGGTAAGAAAAACCTCAGCCAAAGAGTTCATAATTGTCAATATTGTGGTGTGACTCTTGATAGAGATGTTGCGGCAGCAAAAGTGATAGAGAATCGAGGAATAGTCGCGGTCGGGCAGCCCGTGAATTTTAAAAATGCTTGTGGAGATCGAGGTGCGGGGATTGAGCAACTTACGTTGTTTGATCTAGTAACTGGTCTGTGAGACAAGAATCCCCCGCGTCCCGCTGCGGGAGTGTCAAAACTGCATAGAGAGAATTGCCCAAAGATAAGGAACGGAGAAAATTTTTAATCATCAATTCAAATGAAACTAAAACTGAAAATTTGGCGACAAGCAAACCCCAAAAGCCCAGGAAAATTCGTTGAATACTCAGTATCCGACCTAGATCCTGATATGTCTTTTCTCGAAATGCTCGATGTTCTCAACGAACAACTAATCAAAACCAACCAAACACCCATAGAATTTGATAACGACTGTCGTGAAGGAATCTGCGGCTCCTGCGGTATGGTGATTAATGGTATTGCCCACGGCAGTCAAAAACAAACTGCGGCTTGTCAATTACATTTGCGATCGCTAAAAGATGGAGAAACTGTAGTGATCGAACCGTGGCGTGCTAAAGCTTTCCCCGTGATTAAAGATTTAGTCGTCGATCGCTCCTCATTCGATCGCATTATTAGTGCCGGAGGTTATATTTCAGTTAACGCCGGGTCTGCACCCGATGCTAATAGTTTACCTGTAGCCAAAGAGAACAGCGATCGCGCCTTTGCCTATGCAGCATGTATTGGTTGTGGTGCTTGCGTTGCTGCTTGCCCCAATGCTTCGGCTTCTCTGTTTACGGCCGCTAAAATAGCTCATTTATCCCTACTTCCCCAAGGCGCTCCCGAAAGAAAATTACGCGTTGCCAAGATGACCCAACAGATGAGCCAAGAAGGTTTTGGTGATTGCTCCAATCATGGAGAATGTGAAGCAGTTTGCCCAAAAGGTATTTCCATCGATGCAATTGCCACAATGCGCCGAGAATATATGAAGTAGATAAATATAATATAATTTTTTCTAGTTAAAATATTTTTTTTCGCCAAGTATCTCAGGGAAAAAAGCTGTGGTACATAAAAAAGAAAAATCTTTCACTTAAACTTCACCATAGTTTAAAAAAAGATTTTATTGATTCCTGTGAAAATGGCCATGTAAATATAATCTTATCTCAGTATTAACACAGGTATTTTAACGGATGAATATTCAAGGAACTACAGGAAACGATATTTTAGAAGGTACTCTAGAAGCAGATATTATTGATGCGCTAGCTGGCGACGATTCGGTTATAGGTTTGGCTGGCGATGACGATATTGTAGGTGGGCTGGGGAAAGATACCATCCGAGGTTTTGGCGGTAACGATACGATTGATGGTGGCAATAATAATGACAATCTGTTTGGTGATGAGGGAGATGACTCAATTACTGGAGGAGATGGCTTCGACAATCTAGGTGGGTTTACAGGCAATGATTTCCTCAATGGGGGATTAGGAAATGACACTTTGTCTGGAGGAGCTGGCAATGACACGCTGATTGGCGCCGAAGGGAATGACATTATCTTTGGTGGAGCAGATCAAGATATCTTAGATGGTGGAAGTGGCAGCGATATCCTCAAAGCTGGCAGTGGCGACGATCAAATTCTGGGGATGAATGGCAATGATGTCTTAGAAGGAGAATCTGGAGCAGATGATATTTTTGGTGGTGAAGGGAATGATACGGCCCGAGGTGGTCAAGATAATGACACTATTGATGGCGGCAATGGAGAGGATAAACTATTTGGGGACTTTGGTAACGACTCCCTACTAGGAAATCAGGACAATGATACTCTCGTTGGTGCAGAAGGAGATGATACCCTTGTTGGGGGCACAGGCGCGGATCAACTTTTCGGTAATGCCGATCGCGATTCCCTAATCGGAGGAGAGGGCAATGACAGCATGTTTGGTGGACAAGCAGCCGACACAATTATTGGCGGTAATGGAGATGATTCTGTCTTTGGTAATTTAGGCGACGATATCGTTAAAGGTGATGTCGGCAATGACATTCTACAAGGAAATGAAGGAAATGATTCTCTTGAGGGTGGAGCCGGCTTAGATACAATCTTTGGTGGTTCAGAGAATGACACCTTAGTTGGCAATGGTGGTGCTGATTATCTTGATGGTGGTTCCGGAAATGATGTGATTCTTGCGGGAATCGATAATGATATTATTGCTGGACGTCGCGGCAATGATCAGATCTCTGCTGGCTTAGGCAACGATAGTGCCTTGGGCGGAAATGGTAATGATACAATTTTGGGTGGAGATGGCAATGACACCCTCAATGGGGATGCTAACAATGATGTTTTGCGCGGCGAGAATGGTGATGATCTTCTAGCCGGAGGAAAAGGTTCTGATAGCCTGTTTGGCGATGCTGGTAACGATACCCTAATGGGGGCAGCGAATTATGTGGTAGATCCTCAAATCACTGAACTATTTCTAGATACTTTAATTGGAGGTAGTGGTGCTGATACTTATGACTTTGCTACAGGGTTAGACAATTTCTTAGTAGATTCAGCTACTCTAGACTTAGGTATTGAAACTGCTGAGATCAGAGGATTTGCTCCAGGACAAGATATTTTCCAATTGTCTGCAGATCCGAACATTTCCTATGGAGTCACTCAAAATGTCACAGTGGCTGAGATTACTGCCACTATTGATGGCAACGATTATCTAATTGCGCAAGTTAACGGAATTGGCAATTTCGATCTTAATGCTGCTTATGTTCAGGAAGTTTAGTAGTCGCATTTGAAATAAACGAAGGCAGAAGAATGAAGGCAGAAGGCAGAAGTTCTCTTGTTCAGAAGGTGTTTTGGCCCCTCCCGAACCCCGCTTCTTCCGTCTTAAACCAAAGTGGGAAGGAAGAAGTAGATTTAAACCTTCTGCCGTCTGCCCTCTGCCGTCTGCCTTCAAGGGCGAAGCCCGATAAACCAAAACCAAATATCAAAGAACAACTCCTTAAGCTTTCTAGCTTCTGGGAGTTTTTCCCTGTCTGAGCTGCTACCAATTAAACAAAGACTTATCAATTTAGCTACCTCCAAAGAAATATAATCAAAAATATACTTTGAACCGTCTTTTGCCCGTAATAGAATAGAAATGGCAGCTAGCAACAATTTTATGGCAAATACTGAGCATTTATTTAAATTAAAACAGGGTTCAAAAAACTGGAAACAATGGCGGGAAGAAAATAGCGATCTTGAACTGGATTTCCAAGCGGCAAATCTTAGTGGAATCGATCTCGCAACCGCAAATCTTGCTAAAGCTGATCTCGCCCAAGCAGATCTTTCTGGTGCTGAACTGATGGGTGCAGACCTCGCCACTGCCAACTTACAAGCAGCGGTATTAATAGGAATCTGTTTAATCGAGGCTAACCTTAGTAATGCCGATCTTAGTGATGCTTATTTGATGGATGGAGATCTGAGTAATGCTAATCTCATTGGTGCCGATCTAAGAGATGCTAATTGCGATCACGCCAATTTCAGTAATGCCAATTTAATTGGGACTTTGATGAGAAAAGTTCGCCTGCGCCATGCTAATTTGACTGGGGCAAAATTGCAGCGTACAAATTTAAGTGAAGCCGAATTAATTGAAGCTCATCTTAGTGAAGCAGATTTGAGTAATGCGAATCTCTACGAAGCAGAATTATTAAATATTTTTGGCTATAAAACAAATTTTTGTCGAGTACAAGCGATCGCGACTCATATGAGTAGAGCTTATCTATTTCAGGCTAATTTTTCAGAAGCCGAATTAATCAAAATAGATTTGCGTTGGGCCAACTGCGATCGCGCGAATTTTAGAAATGCGAATTTACAACAAGCGGATCTTCGAGGTACAAATCTCAATCAAGCTGACTTAAAACAAGCCAATTTAACCAGAGCTAATCTTCGAGGAGCCAATCTTAATCATGCTGACTTGCGAGGTGCCAATCTAACGGACGCCAATATTCAAGATGCCATTTTCAAAAGTGCTATCTTACAAGGAACAATTATGCCCGATGGCACAAAGCACTATTAATAACCTGGGTTCGATGAGTACAAAATTTATTAGTTCTGAATAAGGACTTGGGGATTTAGGGATTTGGGGATTTGGGGATTTAGGGAAAAGCCTATTGCTTGGTTTTTCAACTTAGGAAATTTAATCAAAAAGAAAATTCGTCGAACTGACGTATTAATAAGCTCTAAACCCTAAATTATAAGTCATTTTGATTGATCTGCCATCTGCCATCTGCCCTCTGCCTTCACTTTTCACCAAAAATCGCTCACATTATAGCCCAGCGCTTCTATCATCTGATGCAACAGAGGTAAACTCAGGCCAATAACATTGCTGTGACAACCTTCTATCTTCTCGATAAATAATCCCCCCTTCCCTTCTAGTGCAAAACTACCGGCACATTTGAGAGGCTCACCCGTCGCAACATAGTCTCTGATCTGGCGATCGCTAATCTTGGCAAAATAAACCTTAGTAATACCACAACGCAATATTTGTTTTTGTTGTCGAAGATCCAATAAAGCATGGCCTGTATACAATACCCCAATATTTCCTCGCATTTCCTGCCAACGCGCGATCGCAACTTCCGGTGATTCTGGTTTGCCATAAATCTTATTGGCGACCATTAAAACCGAATCGCAACCTAGAATCAAAGCATCATCAAAACGATCTTTAACAGTTTCGGCCTTACATTGAGCCAAAGTTGTCACCAAAGTTTCCCCGTCTGTAACGGTAATTTGAGACTCATCAAAATCACTCTGACAAACCAAAGGATTAATTCCCACCATCTGCAATAGTTTACGACGAGCAGGAGAAGCAGAAGCTAGGACAAATAAAGGTAATGAAGGTGTAGCATTCAACATTTAGCATCTATCAGGTCACAAACAACAAATTGTCTCATAATTCCTCGATGAGTGATGGTTTCTGTTACTTAGATTTATCCATCTGCCATCTGCCCTCTGCCATCTGCCCTCTGCCTTCAGGACGAAGCCCGTCAGAATTGGTATTGAATTGAATGCATTAGCTCTCCCTTTCTCTCGTACACCTCAATCGCAATTTGCTCATGGGACACAGAAACCCGAGAAAAATTGTCCCCAGAATAAACCTGACTGACTTTCCCTAGACTATAGGCATTCTCGTTATCTAAAGAGGGAACAGAGCCAGTTAGGTTAAATTGACTTGCTTTCATATGGGAATAGGGCCAGAAAAAAGCAGACGAAATAATTGAATATATTTTCCAAGAATCTTCCCCTGGTTTGCTAATATCCAATTCAGCTGCCATGGAACAATGGACATCACCACCTAGAAATACAACCTTCGGAATTTTGCGATCGCGAATTAGTGAGATTATTTGATCTCTTTGTTGTTTAAAACCACTCCATTTATCGCTATTTGTTTTTTTAATATCAGGAAAAAATGGTACAGAAGTCACCACAAATTTCACTCGCTCAGAACCATTATCCAACCAGCTCAGCAACGCCTGCATTTGCTCATCACTAATTATTTTTTGTTGTTCGAGATCTCTTTCCGTCCGAGTATCTGTAACAAAAAAATCACAACAACCATCTAAAAAACTATAGTAGTATTTTTCTGGTGTTCCCATCAGTTTTCCCGTATCACTTATGGGTAGCAATGGGCTGTGACTCATCTGATAGATACGATAGGAATGCATAGCGGCAGGGAACTTTACTGTCATGTCTTTGGGGGTCGCACTGCTGGGCCAATTATCCTCAATTTCATGGTCATCTAATGTCATATAAGTAGATATATTACCCATCAGAGTTTTTAGGTACGGCTGAGAAAAAGCATCTCGGTAGCGAGCTAAATACTCTTCAATTTTCTTATCTGGAGCCAAGACATTAAGATCATCGGCATAAATTTGATCCCCAACCATCAGAAATTTGTCTAAAGCTCGCCCTTCTTCAACTTGTTTTAGAATCGAGCGAAAAGTCTTATCACCGCGATCATCAAACCAACTTTCGTTCAAAAGTCGTAATAAATAACGACAAGAGCCAAAGACAAAAGTTTTGGCTTGGTTTGGATCTTCACTTGCTGTCTGAAACTCCCCCCGATCAGCATCATGCCAGTCCCACTTTTCACTAGAGCGAATTTCATCAGGTTCTTTATCAGAGAAAAACCAACCAATTTGATAAGTATATTTCGTGTTCGGCTCCAGATTGGTGAAAACAATAACACCGCTCATATCAAAATTAGGATTCATTTTAAAAACACGAGGCGCACCATAACTACCGCCATCTTTTTTTCTGATTCTGGCTACTCCAAAAGTCCGACGTGGTTTATTAGATGCAAGAGGTTGATAAATTGCTCTTCCCCAGATGCGAACATGGTTTGTATCGGCATGTCCGACGATGGGCCCAACTGTTAGCTTTTTGATGATATTCATTTTGCAAACCTCTGATGACACAATATCTATACCAGAAATAAAGATAAAAAGATGTCAAAATTAATTAAAAAAGGTCATCAGTGGCGCGTGGGATGGGATGACAATGCCCAAAAATATCAGGGTTTAGTGGGGAGTAATGATTGGGCGATCGAATTGACTGTTGCAGAGTTAAAAGATTTCAATCGCCTTTTGCATCAATTAGTCACGACAATGGAACAAATCAAGAATGAATTGATGGATGAAGAAAGGATCGCTTGTGAAGCAGAAAGCGAATTATTATGGCTGGAAGTCGAAGGCTATCCCGATCGCTATACTCTAAGAATCATTTTGAGTGGCGATCGCCGTTGTGAAGGGAATTGGGCAGAGGGGGCAGCCGTGGAATTAGCAGCAGCTACCCAGCGTTTAGTAGAAGAAAACATTGCTTGATCTTCATTGATCTTTGGGATCAAGATATTATTGCAGACAAAATTGACTAGTGGTAAGAGTTGCTTCTCCATACTCAGGAATCCATACTGCCCAGGTTTCGGGGGTATCTTCACAAAGTAGTAAAGCTTCATCCTGGGCATAGGGACTAGGTAATTCCAGTAGTTTTACCCAGGTGTTGGGTTGGGGTGTCGGGTAGTTCTGGGAATAAGATTGATATTTGAGCGGAACAGAACACCATTGCACTCTCGAAACTGAAGGAGCAAGTTCAAGCTTGTTCATTTTTATGACCTCTCTAACCCATAATAACTTAACATTCTGTATACAAGGCTACAAAATAAAAGATGTCTAGGTCAAGGAAATGTTTCATAACTTAATTAAAGATCCTTATTGCCCGAATATTAATTGCTCAAGTAAAAAGAGAGAGTCTAACAATTTTTAGTTATGATGATCAATTCAGCTTATACAAGGGCTTATCGATATTTCCTTAAGATTACTGATCATTATTTGCGATCGCAAATCGCTTAGCTAGATAAGTGCCGATCCAGAAATCCCAATTCGTGAGAGTTGGAAGCGCGTGAGACACGCTGAGGTTTCCTCAGCAAGTGTAATCACGTAAGAAGCCCACACTGTAATCTTTGATTCAGTGTGCGGAGGATGTCACC
>NZ_ALVZ01000066.1 GCF_000332055.1 Xenococcus sp. PCC 7305
GGCGTTGCTGATTTAAAACATGAAAGAATTTTGGACTAATCTTCTTTGCTTCTTTCTTTGCGTCTTTGCGCCTTTGCGCGAAACGAATTCATCTCTGGATTCAGCAACGCCCGCAATCCTTTTTATATTTTCTTATAAACAGCCCCATCAGGCATCTTTGCCTCTCTAAGATCAGTATTGGTTAAGATTGTTCCAGTAAGATCTGCTCCTGTTAAATCCGCTCTATGCAATATCGCGCCAGTAAGATTGGCATAACTTAAATCGGCATCCCGTAGGCTTGCTTCTGTTAAATCTGTAGCTAAAGCATTTTCGCCCCTACCAGCACTCAAATTGGCGCGAGATAATCTTGCTCCATCTAACTTGGCTTGATACAAAAGCGCCATACTCAAATTGGCATAGCTAAGATCGGCATAGCTCAAATCTGCCTGACTAAGATTAGTGCGATAATCAGATGCTGGTCGTAAATCCACTTCAATCATCAAGGCGTGACGAAGTTTGGCTCCGCTAAAATTTGCCCCCTCTAAAATCGATTTAATCAAATTGGCTTTTTCCAAATTAGCTTGAGTGAGAATTGCCCCACTAAGATCGGCTTCTCGCATTACAGCTTGAGATAAATCCGCTTGAGTAAAGTCTGTCCCCCAAAGTATTGACTCGCTCAAATCGGCCGAACGCAAACAAGCATGACCAAAATTACTCCTACCAAGTCTGGCTTGCCGTAAATCTGCTGCGGTTAAGTCAACATTGCTGAGATTGACTTTGATTAATTCAGCTTCTTGCAGGTTAATTCGGGAAAATTGTCTTTCCCCTACTGCGTATCCTGTCAATATTGTTTCTGTTTCCATGTAAACCTTGACTTTATCTAATCTGCACCAGACGTATTCTATCTGCCACTACAAGTTATTACTTATTTAGCACTGAAAAATTTCCTATTCCTCCTAGCTTCAGCTAAACTTTTGATTAGGGCTGATGGGGGAATTCTTCTGATTCTCGTAAACCTTATTGAACTCAGCTATGATAGGTAGATGCTTGTTTCTTTGAGAATTGATAACTTTGCTCTAATCGATTGCCTACAATTGCAATTCGACAAGGGCTTAAATGTCCTGACAGGAGAGACTGGTGCTGGGAAATCGATCATTCTCGATGCAATAGATGCGGCTCTGGGAGGAAAAGTTAATTCTAGTAGTATTCGCACAGGAAGCGATCGCGCAACTATCGAGGCTTCTTTTGCTCTAGACTCTAGTTTGGAAACTTGGCTCAAGCAACAAGAAATCGAATTTTTAGAAGAAAATAGTTTGGTTTGTAGCCGAGAGATAACTGTTACCAAAGGAAAATTGCGATCGCGATCGCGAATCAACGGAGTCTTAGTGAATCGTCAATTGATGGATGAGTTGCGTTCTCAGCTAGTAGAAATCACTGCCCAAGGACAAACAATCGATTTATTAATTTCCGAAAGACAAAGAGAGTTATTAGATTTATATGCAGGCAAATCTCTAGCGAAACAAAAGCAACAAGTTGCGATCGCCTACGAACATTGTCAACAGGCCAAGTCTCAGTTAGAAAAGCGCCGTAAATCTCAACAAGAAAGACTACAAAAACAAGATTTTATTGAATATCAACTTAAAGAATTAGCCGAAGCCAATTTGACCACCGCAGATGAGTTGGACAATTTGGAACAAGAAAGCGATCGCTTATCCCATATCGTAGAACTGCAACAATTTAGCTATCAAGTCTATCAATTTCTTTATCAAAATGATTACGAAGCAGCCGCAGCTTCCGACTTGGTAGGCAAAGCAGAAGCTTTGTTGGTGGAAATGACAGAATACGATAATGGATTGGCTCCTATTTTGGAAATGGTGCAGTCAGGGTTAACGCAAATCACCGAAGCCGCACAACAAATCAATAGCTATGGCGATCGGTTAGAAGCCGACCCCGAACGTCTCGATGAGATAGAAGCAAGAATTCGCCAATTAAAGAATATTTGTCGTAAATATGGCCCCGAATTAGGAGATGCGATCGCAACTCAAGATCACTTGAATGCAGAACTGGCTGAATTAACTAATGATGAACAATCTTTAGCCGCCCTCGAACAGGAATACCTACTCAGTCAAGATGAGTTGGCCCAAACCTGTGCCCAGCTAACCCAACTTCGACGAAAAGCAGCCGTCAAATTAGAAAAAAAGCTCGTCAAAGAGTTAAAACCTTTGGCGATGGATAAGGTGATCTTTGAATCGCGCTTGATCCCCTGCCAACCCACAATCAACGGCGCAGACAAAATTGTTTTCTTTTTCAGTCCCAATCCAGGAGAGACAATTCAACCTTTGGCAGCAACTGCCTCTGGCGGTGAGATGAGCCGTTTTTTGCTGGCGCTAAAAGCTTGTTTTGTGGGCGCAGAAGTTCATTCCCATACTTCTATTTTTGATGAAATAGATGCGGGAGTATCAGGAAAAGTTGCCCAAGCGATCGCAGAAAAACTCTATCAACTCAGCCAAAAACATCAAGTGCTCTGTGTCACCCATCAGCCCTTGGTCGCAGCCATGGCAAATGCCCACTACAAAGTAGCCAAAACCATTATCGAAGAACCGACCCAACAAGAGCGCAATGGAGATTCCCATCTTCCCGATATTCGCACTGTGGTCAGAGTCAAAACCCTTTGCGATCGCCAAGAAGTCATTGAAGAACTAGCCCAGATCACAGGTGGTCATGCAGCAGATGACGCGATCGCCTTTGCCGAATCCCTGTTAATCAAAGCAGCTAAATACCAGAAAACAATCAGAGATTAAACTAATCGCTTACCATCAAACGGAGGCAGTAGGTTCTTCCCTTCTGCCCTCTGCCCTCTGCCTTCAATGGTCAACAATTAAAACTGGACAATCGGAATTGTGATATAACCTCTAGGGGCTTCTCCTTGATTCAGACTTAACCAGTCCTCAAAGTGAGGATGAACCGTCACTTGGCGACCAAAAAAGTAATATTGCGGCTCAGAATCTGACTCAAGATATTCTAAATCGAGATAAATACTGTTATCATCACCTTCAAAGCCACCCCCAACACCAAAAGACGGAGTCCCCCAATTTTTGGGTTGAGTTTTGTCTAGCTGCTGAATCGTGCCTTGGGGAATTATAACTTCGTCTAGTCGCTGCACTTCATCTTCGTTAGTAATATTGACCTCTTGGGCTATTACCTTGGGATTAAAATGAGCGAGCACGGCGATGGTTAATAAACCAACAGTTATTCTACCTGTATATCTAATCAATTGAGAATCCATGATTGATTGCCTCCTCCATACTCGGGACAATTTAATTTGGATAGGGCAATATATAAAAGCTTACAAATTACCACCTATTTCCACTTTACCGCTAATTTCACTTTTGTGGTCTTTCCCAGGAATAATTTAATTGTGAATTTTGAGATAAGTTAACTTTTGACCCATTATCAAAACAATAGCGATCGCCAATGACAGTAGCGATCGCTTTTAGGAATAATTTATATGCAATTTTATCGAGCCTTGATTTATCAAGGAAAGATGGGACTTAAAACTTATTAAGATTGATACCAGCTTCTTTTGCCATAGCATGAATGCCTTTCCGCTCAAGGGTTTTAATGGCTTTTGTCGAAATATGTAATCTTACCCAACGATTGCCTTCTGGCCACCAAACACGCTTCCATTGCAAATTAGCATGTTGTAATCTTTTTGTCCGACGGTGGGAGTGAGAAATGGCAAAAGCATTATTAGCTTTTTTTCCTGTCAATTGACATTTGCGAGACACAGTTAATCCTCCAATCTTATATCACAGCCTCTTATTGTAGCATTCAATCAAGAAAGGAAGGAGTAAAGAATAGATTAGGAATAAAGACGAATAAATTCTAAAGGTAAACCGTCGCTATCAGCAATAAAAGTAACCTCATAAACGCGATCGCATATCTGTTGTTGCCGCGGTTCGAGTAAAATCTTCAACGGACTTACTAAATCAGGGTTTTCCTGAGCTGCGGTGGTGAACTTAATTTTTAATTGCTCCAACCACTCGGGTAAATTATCAGTTATCTTAGTCAACTCAAAAGATAGATGGTAATAACCCACATAATGTTCATCATCAAAAATATCTGGAGTGGGGTTTGGTTGGGGAATTTCCATCAGTTCGATTCTTCCCCCCAGCCCTTCGAGCCAACAGGCAAGAGTGAATCCTGTAGTAAATCGTTCTTTGACGACAAAACCTAGTAATTCATAAAACGCGATCGCCCGATAGATATTAGCAGTACGAATCGAAGCATGATGAAACATAAATAATCACTTAGTCTCCTCTACTCAAAAAGAAACCGATACGGATAGTGACGAGGTTTCCCTGGTTCGGTTTCCAAATGGAAATTGATGATATTCCAATAAGGTTCTTCTGCTGATTCGGCACTAAAAAATACGGGCAAACCGTAAAGTTGCGGATTTTCCGAATTTTCCACTTTTTGCCAAGGCTGATGTCGTTCCAGATAGGAGCTCACCAAATCCTTATAACGATGGGCAATCATAATCTTTGTAGCTCGAAAGCCTTCTGTATAAAGTCTATCTAAAGCTTCATGTATTTCAAAACGAATCCCATCAGGATGAGTATGTTGACGATACCATTTTTCTTCCCAAAGTTTCCAAGATCTCCCCGAGGGTAAATGGACTAACACTTCTGTCTTGGGGTCAGCTTCAAATGCTCCATGCCGTGAGCAAATATAGCTGTCGGTCAAAGTAATGGCTTCAATAGTTTGACGACAATGAGGACATTTAATTTCCGATCCAAATATAGGATATTGTAAGCTTAGATTCATTATATTCGTTCTTTTTCTTCTACCTTACAACATCCTCTCTAAACTTCCTTTAGATATGAATAAATCCTTAATCTTCAACGGTAATTTTGATACTCCTGATTTGTCTGCGGCGGCTTTTGTTGCGAATAATGCAACGGTAATCGGCGATGTTTCAATAGGAGTAGGAGCTAATATCTGGTACAACGCTGTGGTGCGTGCTGATCTAGAAAAAATTGTGATTGGTAAATATACCAATATTCAAGATGGCGCCGTCTTACATGGCGATCCCGGCTTGCCAACAATATTAGATGATTATGTAACAATTGGACATCAAGCAGTAGTCCATTCAGCTCATATAGAAAGAGGCTGCCTAATTGGGATTGGCGCAGTGATTCTAGACGGGGTTACCGTGGGCACAGGGAGTATTATTGGTGCGGGCTGTATTGTAACGAAAGATGTAGCTGAGCGATCGCTGATGGTGGGAGTTCCCGCCAAGAAAATTCGTGATATCACTGAGGAAAAAGCTCAAGATTTAATCAAACATGCACAGCAATATTATGAATTGGCATTGGCTCATGCACAGAGAATTAGTAAGTAACATTTTGCCATCTACAACCTCAATATTTGCCCTTAAGGACGAAGATATTGAAAATTTAGAGGTAATCACAAAGTGAAAAAAAACACCAGCGATCGTCTTCGCTGGCTTCTTTAATTGTTGTTGTTGTTTTTTTTATTCTGGAAAAATCTTAAGTCGTGAGTTCCCAAGTTCGCAACTGGAAGATGTTTCACTACTTAAGAATTGTAACAGAGTATACGAGTCTAATGTAAAAAAAGATTAAAAATATCAATTATTTCTATGAAATTACGATGGAGTTTTTTAGCTTATATTCAATGCTCTATTTATGTTCGAGACCTTTTATAGTTCTTTTGTACTAATAAAAAAGGATTATCCATCAAATAAACGATTAGGGATGGGGACTTTAAGGATGTAGGGGTTAAATCATGAGTTGTAGGGACTTAGGGATAAATATAATTGTATTCACAGTAAAGCTCTCTTCCTGTGTTTATGAGAAAATACACCTCAGATGTGATACCTGGTTCTTCTTGTGATGATTAAAATCCGCCTCTTCGTATTATTTGCAATTTTAAGTTTTGCTTCTGTTGCTCGTGCAGATTTTGGCATGGGAATGTTTAATGCTGCTAACAGCGCAGGCATGAATATTGCTGGCACAGCCGCAATTAATGCAGCGATTGGCAAATCTACTAAAAATGCGGCTAGTTCTTCAACTGCTAGACAAAATTCATCAGCTACGATCTATCCAGAAACTCTAGAATATAGTCCATCTCCAGAGATCTCAGCCAAGCTGAGGAAACGCTTTTGGAATACTATCAAGCAAAATAATCCTCAATCTGCCGAAGAAATTGACACCACATTAAGGCATCAAGATGTGATTGGAACTTTTAAAATTGACATGGCACCCTATGAATTACGAGCAGATAATGTTGGCGATACGGTAACTGCCTATTGGCTGACAATGTGGCTGGTTGCTAATCAAGCTTCAACTCCTTCTAAGAATTTAGTTAAAGCTGTTCAGAATCAAGTTAGCAAAATAGTCCTTCAAAATGAATTAATAAGCAACAAAAACGATGCTCAAAAACAAGTCGTGGCAGAAACCTTAATTTACGAAACGATGCTGGCGTTGGGAATGCATCATCGAGCATTACAGTCTGGTAATCCCTTGCAACTCCAGGAATTGTCTGATGCAGCTTACACAAATATGTTGAAACAAAATATTGATTTACGAAGTTTGGATTTAACACCTCAAGGATTTACAACTAAATAAAATTATTAGTATTACTAAATTAATATGATGGTCAATCTTCACAATTTTTAAGGTATGCCAACCTATTAACAAATAGTAAACTAAAAAATTTCGCGTTGACTACGCCACCATCCTCGAACTATTTTTATTTCATCATAACTGTAATATTTGCCTAGGGATTCTCTAAGGGTTTTGAGGGAAACATCTCCATGTTTAGCAATAGCTTCGACGATCGCCTTTTGCCTTTCCGGTTTCACCAATTGATTTAAGGCAACAGGTTGATTCATTTCCAAAAGATCTCCTAAATGAGTACAAATAGTGCTCATGGCAAAACCCCTTTTATTGGCAATTTCTTCGGGATTTAAACCTTGTTGATGGAGCTGCAAAGTCGCCATTTGACTTTTGCTCGGCAGGGGTTTGGGCAGTTCTTGCGATCGCGTAAAGTCTTGAATAATCGATAAAAACTTATCCCCATATTGTTGCAACTTATGATTGTTTACCCCAGAGATTCTCGAAAATTCTTTGTCATTTTTCGGCTGTAATTGGGACATTAACTTCAAACTAGAATCGGCAAAGATAACGTAGGGAGGCACAGCTTGCAAGTCGGCAATATTCTTGCGCAATACTCGCAGCTTCTCGTAAAGAATTTCGGCTTCGGCTTGGCGAGGACTATATTTAGTTTCCCCTTTGCCAAGTTTCTTCTGGGTCACAGCGATCTGAACCGAGCGCTGCTTTTTGAGGATTTCCCAACTATTTTTGTTTAATCGTAAAATGCGATAACCATCATTAGTCTCGGAAATTAGCCCTTGATGCAACAGCGATCGCACAAGCATTTTCCATTCATCAATGCTTTTTTCTTTGCCAATACCATAGGTAGAAACCAAATGATGTCCATATTGCTGCACTTTTTTATTCCGCGAACCCCGCAACACATCGATCAAATGATTCATGCCAAATCTTTCACGACAACGCACCATACAAGAAAGAAATTTTTGCGCTTCGATTGTCCAATCTTCAATCGGTTTAGGCTCCAGGCAATTGTCACATCTGCCACAATCTCCGCCAAATCTTTCCCCAAAGTAACGCAAAATAATTGTCCGTCGACAAACTGTGCCTTCGGCGTAATCGATAACTTGGTTCAATTGTTGTCTGGCAATTCTTTGTTCATTGGGGTCGGGTTTTTGCTCAATTAAATAATCGACCTTTTTGATATCACCAAAACTAAAAAAGAGAGTCGATTTTGCAGTTTCCCCATCTCTGCCTGCTCGACCCGATTCTTGATAAAAGCTTTCTAAACTACGGGGTAAATCAAAGTGAAACACAAACCGCACATCGGGCTTATTAATCCCCATGCCAAAAGCCACAGTTGCCACAATTACCCTCGCATCATCCCGCAAAAAACGAGTTTGGTTATGTGAGCGAACCTCAGCCTCTAACCCCGCATGATATGGCAAAGCATCAATACCATCATGTTTGAGTTTCAAGGCAATTTCTTCTACTCGACGCCGACTCAAACAATAGACAATCCCTGAACCTGATTGTCGACGAATATCTTTTAATAATTGATAATAGCTATTTTTGTCTTTTGACTTAACTTCATAATGCAAATTGGGGCGATTGAAACTAGCCAAATGCACATTTGCATCGCGTAATCCCAACTGTTGAATAATATCGTCTTGTACTCTTTTGGTTGCTGTTGCCGTGAAAGCAAAGATCGGAGTTTGGGGAAATTGACTACGTAATTGTTTTAACTGACGATATTCGGGACGAAAATCATGTCCCCATTCGGAAACGCAATGAGCCTCATCGATCGCGATCGCATTAAGCCCTAAACCATTAGCAACACGAAGCAAAAAAGAGCGAAACTTCTCAGTTAACAATCTTTCTGGCGCGACATAAAGTAATTTAATCTTGCCTGCGAGAATCGCCTCCTGACGCGATCGCCCCTCAGCATAATCGAGAGTGCTATTGAGAAAAGTCGCCCCAATCCCATTATCCTGCAAGGCATCCACCTGATCCTTCATTAAAGCAATCAAGGGAGAAACCACAATAGTTAGACCTTCTTTCAGCAAAGCTGGCAACTGAAAACAAAGAGACTTACCGCCACCTGTGGGCATAATAACCAATAGATCCTGATTATTAAGAGCTTCCTCGATAATTTTCCTTTGCCCAGCGCGAAAACTATCGTAACCAAAAAAATGTTTTAAAGCAGACTCTAAATCATTAAACATTGACCATTAAACCATTAAGCATTTCAGCAGTTTTGACTGATTGGTAATCGGCGATCGCTAAAACCTTTGGGAGTTTGCAGCAAGGACTTAATCACTTCCCATTCACGATCACGCAGTGCCAGCAGGCTTTGCCTGATCGCTTAGGGCTAAATGAACTCTAACTCGTGGACGCGGGCGCAAATAAGCTATCTATCAACGAAGGGCAAAAAGCTGATGTATCAAGACTTATTACTTATTACTTATTACTTATTACTTCCGCGCAGCGGCACTAGTGATTGCTTCTACAGAGTGCCAAAACCCTTCTTTTTCTTTTGTTTCTTCTTTTTCTTCTTAGCTTGACCACGAAAACCAGGTCTACCACCACCAAACATTCCGCCCATGGGCATATTAGGCATTCCGGGCATACTGGGCATTCCTCCACCCATGCCACCCATTCCTGGCATTCCGGGCATACCACCGCTACCCATTTGCTGCATTAGCGATCGCATTCTGGTAAAGTCTTTGATCAATTTAGAAACATCTCTTTCTAAAAAGCCTGATCCGCTAGCAACTCGACGACGACGGGAAGGAGATTGAGCCAATAATTCGGGTTCGGCCCGTTCGGCTTTGGTCATAGAGTTAATCATCGCTTCAGTGCGTTTGAGTTGGGTTTCCCCTTTCTCCAAATCGGCACCACTGAGTTTATTCATCCCAGGAATTAACTTCATAACTCCGCCAAGGGAACCCATATTTTTTAGGAGGCGCATTTGTTTGAGGAAGTCATTAAAATCAAACCGAGCTTCCATGATTTTGGCTTGCATTTGCGCTGCATCTGCCAAATCAAATTCTTCTTGGGCTTTTTCGACTAAAGTGAGCACATCCCCCATATTGAGGATACGAGAGGCAATGCGATCGGGATAAAAGGGTTCTAGAGCTTCAACTTTTTCTCCTGTCCCAACAAACTTGATTGGTTGACCTGATACTTGCCGCACCGAGAGAGCTGCCCCACCACGAGTATCACCATCTAATTTGGTGAGAATTGCCCCAGTAATTCCAATTTGCTCATGGAAAGTATGAGTAAGATTAGCAGCTTCCTGACCCGTCATCGAGTCTACTACTAGCAAAACATCATCAGGTTGAATGGTTTCCTTTATTTGAGCCAATTCGCCCATCATATCGGAATCAATTTGTAAGCGACCTGCGGTATCAACAATTACCGTATCTACAGACATTTCCCGAGCTTTTGCCAATCCTTGACGGGCAATTTCTACCGGATCGGCATCGGTTCCCATCTCAAATACAGGAACATCGATTTGCTTACCGAGAGTTAATAGCTGATCGATCGCGGCTGGACGATAGACATCTGTTCCTACCATCAAACAGCTACGTTGTTGTTTGCGCAGGTATAATGCGAGTTTTGCGGTGGCAGTGGTTTTACCTGTACCTTGCAAACCTGCCATCAAAATCACGGTGGGAGGTTTATCGGCTTCAGCTAGGGGAACATTGCTTTCCCCCATGACTGCAACCAGCTCGTCATAGACAATTTTGATGAACTGCTGCCCAGGGTTCACCCCAGAGAGAACTTCGGCTCCCACAGCTTTTTCTTCGATGCGAGCAATAAAGTTTTTAACGACTTGCAGGTTCACATCGGCGCTGAGCAGGGCACGACGAACCTCTTTTAGAGCATCTTGAATATTAGACGAACTAATTTTATCTTGACCGCGCAGCTTCTTCCACGCATCATCTAATTTATCTGCTAAAGCATCAAACATAAAAATAAACCTGGATTGATATATTTTAGGATATATATTTTATGTTATCGGATTGCGGGAACCAAGGTTTGAGTCAAAAGTCAAAAGTCAAGAGTCAAGAGTGAGATAAAACCTTAATTTGGGAATTAGACAATGGGGATGGTTCGGATCACTAATTTTTTTAGGATTTACGCAAAATGAAATATTGTTATTCAGTAAATTATCGATCAAAGCCATAAATGCTACTGGGGGACCAGTCCCCCAGACCCCAATCTCGCGCGTTCCTTAGGTGAGGAAACCTCACCAGGGTCGCTCGCCTGCTGGGGCCGGGACGCCGCCCCCAAACCCCTTGCGTAAGGATTAACTGATGAGTTAGAAAATTAGGGATTGTCTTGGTGGTTGTTTAATTTTCCACAATGGAAGTTGTAGTTTCTTAAAAACATATCTCTAAAATATCTTGTACTAAAACCTATGGGAAATTTGCGTAAGTCCTATTTTTATTTGTTCCCTGTAAAAGAAGAAAACAGATAATAATTCAGATAAACTAATAATAGTCGAGGCTATTTAGTTAAATATTTCATGGTTGACCCTCAAGCTGTTTGGCAGACAATTAGTAAGCTTCTGGTTGATAATAAAGATTTAGTAAGAATTTTATTAACTATTGGCGGTTTATCTGTCTCTAGCCTGATTGGTTTTCTCTGGTGGTATCGCAACCAAAAGCGCAAAAGACAATTTCCCCCTGCTATTCCTTCGCCATTTGAAATTATTCGCCCCAATGGTGATGTCTTGTCAGTTGTTTTTCCTGGGAATAAACAAGATCCGCTAGCAAATGCTGAGATTCGCTATCAAGATCGTTGTCCAACTAGACAAGTGAGTGTTCGCCAAGAATTGAGCCAAAAGCTGGGCGCCTCGAATTGGCTACTTATTGAAGGGAGAACGGGGTTGGGTAAAACTAGAGAAGCGGGAGAGCTAGCTCAGTTGTTGAACCGTGAAGGCTGGACTGTAATGTGGTTAAAATTAGGGGCTTGGGTAGATGAACCAACTGCGGAGCATCTGAGCGAACTGAATACCAATCGCAAATTACTTTTTTTGCTCGACGACCTCAATCAGAGAATGTCTTTTGGGGCCAAAGAAAAATCCCCTCGCGCCGAAACATCACCCCTAGAGCCGATAAATGAATCGCTACAAAATCGGTTGCTGCGAAGTTTGACCGCCTATGAACGGTTTTGCAGTAATGGAGAAATCAAAGTCTTAGCCACTGCTCGTAATGAAAGATTTTCTGATATTCCTGGGCAGCCCAGCCCTTGGGATAAGTTGGAAAAAGACAAATATTCCAAATTTTGGAGTCGGTTTACTGTTTACGAATTGCCTGAGCCGGAAGATATCGCTATCGCTCAACTATTACGAGATACCATTCCCGAAACGCAAATTTATGCCCAAGAAGAGAATTTTCTGCCAATTGCCAGAAAGAATGACCAAACTTTCAGAAATGTCGTCGAAAATTTAGTCAGGCTACGCAACCGTAAGTTACCTCTGACGCCGAATAATTATCGCGACACTCTCAAAGAAAACTGGAACAAACGCTATCAGGATGCGGTGCAGAGATATCCCGTCGCAGTTCATATTTATGATGCGGTGGATTTGCTACAACAATTGGGGATTTCTTTAACTAGAGAAATTGTTGAATCTACAGCCTTATTGGTTATGGATAGTCAACCCTGGCAATTATGGTGTCGCTATTCTGTGGGGAGAGCATTAGATTTTTTGATTGATGCCGAACTTGTTTTGACTCCCCGTGATGGACAAATTGAAGCTAGGGAAAGGATGGTTGAACTTAATCGAAAATATGTTCGAGGTTTAACTAAATTAGTTATAGGGTTAACCCAGAAACGGCCAGGATTAATGTTGGGTTCCTTGTATAACTTGGCTAATAATCTTGATGACTATAGCTATTATCAAGAAGCTGTGGTTTGTCTCAATCATTTAATTGCTTATCTTCCAGATAGTCCCGAATTTTCCTTTGTTTGGAGTCTTCGAGGCA
>NZ_ALVZ01000067.1 GCF_000332055.1 Xenococcus sp. PCC 7305
CTATATATCCTAAAAGCACTGTGAAACTAAGCGCTTTGACTTCCATAAATTAGCTCACTCTTGATTTCTGACTTTTTTCTATCTTGCTGCGCTACCGTAAGCCTAGTTCTGTATCCCCTGTTACTTTCGAATTTGGAATTGCTGGGATATTAACATCTTCGAGCTTTCAATTCGCTTTCGATGTCATCTAACGGCAATACTCCTTGTTCCGTCAACCCCCTAATCTCATCATTCGCTCAATTTATTCCTTATTCCTTTCCCAAATCAGCGAACCGACAGTTAGTAATCATTGATGAAGGGGAGCATCCCACTTATGCAATTAAGTAATTATACTTATTGCCTGAAAGGCTTGTTTTTCAAGGTTTTTACACGCTTGACAAAATTCAAAAAATCAAGAGGGTGAAAAAGTGGGATGCTCCCTTGATGAAGCTTTGGGAAGAAAGATTGCTCGATCTCGCGGCTTAAGAGTAACTGGCTTACTTGGAATTCTAGATGAGGCTGCCAAACAAAATCTAGTAGATTTTCCTTCAGTAATGAATCGCCTTCAGAAGACTACATTTCGAGTCTCAGGATCATTGATTAAGTCACTCTTGAATCGTTATTAAGTTCAACCGTAAGTTTGTTGAGTTTGTCCATCCAATAAATGTCGAACATCCTTCATAAAACTGAGTTCGATGAGTACAAAATTTACTAGTTCTGAATAGGGACTTAGGGATTTGGAGATCTAGGGAAAAGCCTATTACTTCGTTGTTCAACTTGGGAAATTTAATCAAAAGGAAAATTCGTCGAACTAACTTCATAAAAAGAGATCGCATTATCACCAGAATAAATTGCAGTATAATGTAAACAGGACAATTAAATAAGAGGTAAAACCGTGGTCGAAAGACTAAAAAGTTGGGAGTCTCCCCGAAAAAGAGGACGTAACCATAAAGGCAAAGGCGGTACGGCTAGAGCCAGACAGCTAAAAAAACGAGAGAAGCTACTGAGGAAAAAGCTTCAACAAAATCAAAATATCGAAGCTAAGAAAAAGCCGAAATACCAAGAGGAGGATTTAGTTCCCCCTCTATTTTTTTGCGAAATTTCACTAAATCTAGCTAAAGTATCGACTGTGCCTTAGAGCGAAGCAATAAATCGGGATCTTCTGCTATTAACGACGCTCCTGTATTATCTCCTAATTTTTCTAATGCTAATAAAGCTGCATATTTTAAATCAAAAATAGAAGTTGTCAGCGCCTCTTTTAATAAAGGAATCGTATCGATCGCACCCAATTCCCCCAGAGCCAGTGCTGCTGCTGCCCGAGATTTTTGAAATTGCGGTTGCGTATTTTGTAAGGCTTCAATGATAACTTCTTTCCCAGGTTGATATTTAAGCCAACCCAAGATTTTGACTATATGATAATGCGCACCATAATCACTGCGGCCTTCTTGATGGTAATTGGCGATTAAGGCTTCAGGAGCTGTTGTTGAATGTTCTTGTAAGATCGTGTAAGTTCCCAAATAACAACGTCCAAAGTCGGTTTGATAGAGTTCTCGTAATAAAAATTCCCAAGCAGGGTTTTGATCATATTCGTGAACCATTTCCAAGTCTTGAGGGCGATCGCGGATTACAGTGTCTAAATAAGGCTCGACCTCTGCAAAAGTCATATTTCCCGAGGCGATCGCGCTTTGAGCTAATAATCGCAATCCTCTGAGGCGAAAAGCTACAGAGACAGGAGCTTTGGTAAGAGCAGGAATTGCTTGATAATAGTTGGCATCGATTAAATCTTGAATCGATAATCTGCGAGCATTAACATTTGTATGCTGCAAAAATGCGACTACTTTGTTCATCTCACTATAGTCTTGGGTTAAACGAGCTACAGTGGTGATCGCGGAGCTTGCGATCGTTTCATCTTCCGAGTCACGAAATGGTTTAATTGTTTCTAATGCTGGCTGATATTGGAATTTGGCTAGGGTTTGAATAATCAAACGATAGCTTTGTCCTGGCCTATCCAATAAATTCGCGATCGCAGATAGGACCTCATCATCTTCTGTCCCAATTTGACCAATTGCCCAAACCGCATTTTCTACCGTATAGTTATCCTCATCTTCGAGGCATTTTTGAATGATTGGCAAAGCCTCTTTAGCGTTTAACCGCCCCAAACTTTCGACTGCTTTGCGTCGGGCAATTCGATGAAACATATCTGGATTGGTATCTTCTATCGTTTCAATCAGTGCGTTGATACTTCTTTCGGTGGGAAAGTTTATGAGATGGGATGCAGCGACGTAGCGTTCGGATTTATCTTTTAATTCTTCTAGGGGTTTCTTCAACAAAGCGATCGCATGATCCTCTGTCAAGTTAAACATATTAGCAAATCTATTATCCATTTTTTGAGTTAAAAGCTATTCGTTACGAAAATACGGCATAGGTCGTAACTATTAGTCTATCGGCTTGTCGTATATAGTTGATCATAAATTTACAATGATAAATCAGCATAACAACAATGATTAATTAGGATAACAATATATTGCGGTGTGGTTTCGCACTTACCCATTACTCACTACCCGATTGCCCATTACTCCTTTCCCTGTTCCGTGAACCAAATACATATAGTTAATAATCAAGAATATGTGATTATTGATCGCAACTTCCAAATCATAGACTCCTCAACTGCGGTGTCAAAATATGCTGCTCTCCCAGAGAAAATAAAACCAGGCCAAGATATTCGTCTGAGCTTTCCAGAGCTTATCGGCTTAGAAGCAACTTGCGAGTTGATCTATAACCAACAGCAAGACAACTTTACTTTAAAGGCGATCGCCAGAAACCAAGCAGATAATCAGGTAATTTACTTTGATATTTATCTAGAAAAAATTGAAAATTATCTAGTTTTACTCTGCAAAGATGTCACCGAATTGATGGTACTCAAGCAGTCTTTGATGCAAAAAGTAAACGAAGCAGAATTAGCCCTAAGTTCTCTCAAAAGATTTGAAAACTGCACCAATAGAATTATCGGTTCTATGGGAGAGCTACTAATTATAACCAACGCTTCGGGAATTATTGAGCGAGTCAACAGAGCCGCCAAAACAATTTTGGGTTATGGCAAATCCGATTTTGTTGGTAATCATTTGAGTTTTGTAGTTAATGATCCCAAGTTTGATTTTACGCAGATTTATCGTTCTCTACTAAAAGAAAATAATACACTTGTAAAATACGAATTTACCTGCGAAAAGGCTCAAGGAGAATTAGTCGAAATTGAATTTAATTGTTTCGTAGTCCCCACAGAGGTTAAAGACGTGCTCAATTGCGTTTATATTGGTCGCGATATTACAATTCGTAAGCAAGCGGAAGCCGAAATTCGTCAAGCATTAGAAAAAGAGAAAGAGCTAACTCAGCTAAAATCTCGTTTCATTTCGATGGCTTCCCATGAATTTCGTAATCCCCTGAGTAGTATTCTAATCAGTGCTGATGCCTTAGCAGATTCCCAAAATAATATTTCCACAGAAGATTTTAATTTTTATGTGAAATTCATCCAGAAAGCTGCTCTTAATATGAATTCTTTGTTAGAAGATGTTTTGTTGATTAGCAGACAAGAAGCTGGCAAACAATCTTTTAAGCCTGAAAAATTCAATTTAGCAGAGTTTTCACAACAAATAATTCACGAAATTTCTTTGACATATCCTGACAGAAAGGTTGATTTAACACTTGAAGGTGACTTGTCTAATTTTTCCGGTGATGAAAAGCTTCTCTGGCATATTCTCACTAATATTTTATGCAATGCTCTGAAATATTCGCCGACCAAAAGCATCGTAGATTTCACAATATCTCAAAGCAAAGACCAGGTTATCATCGAGATTCGCGATCGCGGTATTGGTATTTCTCCAGAAACGCAAAAACATATCTTCGAATCCTTTTATCGAGGAAATAATGTAAACGATATTCCTGGCAGCGGCCTGGGTTTAGCGATCGTCAAAAGAGCAGTTGATTTACACCAAGGTCAGATTATAATCACTAGTGAGCCCAATCTAGGCAGTACAGTTAAGGTTATCCTATAAGAATTGATCTCGTTTCATATCCACAATTGCTCGAATTGCGACAGCGCAAAATACAAGATAAAGCAATGACGGTGTTTTAACTTTCTGTTTCATGATCACCCAAAAGTTGCTCTATACTTTGGAGCCTTTGTTGAGAACCACGGCGGACGCGATGAATACGGACAATTCCTTCCTGTTCCTCGACGCCTTCACTCACAGTAAATAAAATATGGAATTGCTTTTTATACAGAAGTTGACGAACTTCTATTTCCAGATACTTACTTTCGATAGCCAGTGAGCAACGCCTGGGAAAATTTTCTAGAGTCAACATAATTTCATAACATTCTCTTACCCAGCGATAAGCTCTTTCTGGGGAATCCTCTCTTATCCAAAGAAAAATACTTTCTATATCTGCCACCGCAGTAGGAGAGATTTCAATCTGGTAGGTCATATTTTGCTTGAAGCTGCTTCCAGGCTTCCTTTAAAGCCATCCCTTGCCCTTGATCGAACTCCTCAATACTCTTGCGGATACCGACAATAGACTCAAGCAACTCCATCCTCTCAATAAGCTGCTGATAACTTTCAGCATCCTGAACAACTGCGGCAGCTTTGCCATTCACAGTAAGAACCATTGGTGCTTTCGTTTCTTTTAGCCTTGCGAGAAAAGCTTTAGCACCTCTTTGAAATTCTGAAAGAGGATGAATGTCACTTAAACTAAGCATTATATTTTTAATAAATTATTTGATAATTTCATGTTAAAAGTTTGAAACTATTTTGTCGAGAATAATCGCTAACACTTGATCTCGTTTCATAATTTAGAATTATTCGAAATACGATACGATCGCTATTTTGACGAATCTCCAAAGCATGACGCGATCGCGCAAAGTGAGGTGCCACGCGATCGCTTAGCAAAGTAATCACGACACAAAAATAATACTTTATGGCAATCGCAAAATCTCGACCTCTTTGATTTAGATCAACAATATAGTCCCAACTTCGCTAATCGCTAACAGAGGTTAATCTTTAGACTATGTTGAAGTTATTTTGCCAATCAAATCAAAGAACGACTACACTGCCTGATTAGTGATAAGCTAGCGAATCGAAAAGACAATTTCTCGGTGGTTCCCATGGCCAGAAAAAAACCCAGATATAAATTATTCCTGTTGAGCATAGGAGTAATTCTCGGAATTGGCGTTTTTAGTAGTTTCAATTTATTTCCTAGTCAAATTACTAATTGGTGGGAATGTCTCTCGTCTCCCCTTAGGGTTTGCCAAGTAGCTAATGCTGAATCCACCGAAATAAAAGCATCTGGCTATAATGGCGCGGTTGTTTCAACTCAGAAAGAAGCTTCTCAAATTGGATTAGAAGTCCTCACGACAGGAGGCAATGCGATCGATGCCGCTGTAGCTATTGGTTATGCCTTGGCCGTTAGTGATCCTTGTTGTGGAAATATTGGTGGTGGTGGTTTTATGCTGATTCATCTAGCAGATGGCACCGAGACTTTTATTAATTTTCGCGAAACTGCACCCTTAGCTGCCACCGCGGATATGTATCTTGATCCCAAGGGTGAAATCGTTAAAGGATTGAGCACAAAAGGTTATTTAGCTGTCGGTGTTCCTGGAACGGTTAAAGGATTGAATTACGCTTTGGCTAAATATGGAACTTGGGATTTAGAAAAGATTATTACACCTGCGATCGCACTGGCCGAAAAAGGTTTTGTCCTCCAGCAAGGAGATATCGATATTTTCCAAGCGGGCAAGCGGAGATTATTAGAACCCAATGTTGCCGAAATATTTCTCAAAGGAAATGATCAAGTTTATCAAGCAGGAGATATTCTGGTTCAGTCCGATTTAGCCGAGAGCCTCAAACTAATTGCCCAAGAGGGTAACGACGCTTTTTATCAAGGTTCAATCGCGCAAAAAATTGTAACTGCCAGTAATAAGAATCAAGGAATTCTCAGTCTGGAAGATTTTGCCAATTATCAAGTTAGTGAATACGCCCCTGTAAGTTGCAATTATCGAGGATATCAAGTAACTTCTTCACCTCCTCCTGGAGGGGGAACAACTCTATGTCAGATGTTGAATATTCTATCTGGTTACGATTTGCAGAATTTGGGCTGGAAAACGCCCCAGAGTTTGCATCCGATTTTATCTTCTATGTTGCTAGCTTTTAGCGATCGCAATCAGTTTTTGGGAGATCCTGATTTTGTCGATAATCCTCTAGAAAAACTTTTATCTTCTGCTCATGCGAATTTTCTAAGAGCGAAAATTCCTGAAGATAAAGCGATCGCACCCGAATCAGTTTATCCAGCGCTAGAACCGGAAGGAACAAACACGACCCATTATTCCGTAATCGATAAACAGGGCAATGCTGTAGCCGTTACCTACACCATCAATTCTTATTTTGGTGCGGGAGTAATTGCTCCAGGCACAGGTTTTCTCCTCAACAATGAAATGGATGATTTTACGAGCAAGCCAGGAAAACCAAATCAATTCGGTTTGCGACAAGGAGCAACTAATAAAATCGAGCCTGGTAAACGACCCCTAAGTTCCATGTCTCCCACCATAGTGACAAAAGATAATCGGGTGGTTTTAGTGACAGGAAGCCCTGGGGGCTCGACTATTCCGACCACTGTGTTGCAGGTAATTACCAACGCGATCGATTACGAAAAGGATATCAGCACAGCCGTTAATAGTCCTCGTTTCCATTATCAAGGTCTTCCCGATCGCATTATTGCTGAGCCTGAGGCAATTTCTGCTGAGGTTATCCAAGATTTAGAATTACGAGGCTATACCGTCAAATCTTTTATTCGTTACGGTGCAGCAGAATCAATTGCCATTGATCTCGATACAGGTTTAATCGAAGCAGTCAATGACAGTCGAAAATCGGCGGGTCAAGCTTTGGCTTACTAATAGGGAACAGGGAACAGGGAACAGAAAAGCTCCTAGTCTCTGAGTCAAGTTATTGCAGTATTTTTTCATATAAAGTTACAATACTTTACATACACGACTTGGCAGTTTATGGTCTAGTCAGGACTGGTATTCGGTTTTAGGTTGTAGGTTTTAGGTTCAAAAGAGTCATCTTTTGATTTAGACCCGAGGATACTTTAGAGATAAAGCATTTTTATGTCTATCACTGCTGAATTTATAGTTTTTCGGGATTCCCCTAATACCTAACACCCAACACCTAAAACCTTTCCTCGCGATTAACTTAAATTTTGCTAAGTCGAATAATATAACACTTCACCATAAAAATTTAAGCGCTCCTAGCGCCACTGCAAAAACTAATTAAGCAAACCCAATGAAGTCCCAACTCACCGAAGGTAAAGTTTCAACTCAACTACTCAAGCTATCGTTGCCAATGGTCTGGGGCGTTTTATCAGTATTAGCTTTTAGTCTTGCGGATACCTATTTCGTGGCGCAACTAGGAACTCAAGAACTAGCAGCAATCAGTTTTACTTTTCCCGTGGTTAGCGTTTTATCAAGCATTGCTATGGGTTTAGGGACAGGTGTTTCTTCTGTTGTGGCCAGAGTGATTGGTCAAGGAGATCGTCTGCGAGTTCAGCGGTTGACCACAGATAGTCTTCTGTTATCTATAGCCGTGGTCGGGATTCTCTCTTCTCTCGGTTTAATGACAATAGATCCCTTATTTTCGAACCTCGGAGCACAACCTGAACTGCTGCCTTTAATTCGGGACTACATGAGCATTTGGTATTTAGGGATGGTTTTTCTCGTTGTACCTTTAGTTGGCAATAGTGCATTACGAGCCTGTGGCAACACGGTTGTTCCCAGTCTTATTATGACGTTGGCCGCTGCAATTAATATATTAGTTGACCCGATACTCATCTTTGGGTGGGGGCCTGTTCCTGCTTTAGGACTCCAGGGAGCTGCGATCGCAACAGTATTTTCTCGTATTGGCATCTTGGCTGCTTCTCTAGGGTTTCTTCACTTTCGAGAGAGATTGCTACTCTTTACCCTGCCTAGCCTGAACGTCCTAATCACAAGCTGGCGCAGTTTGATGTCTGTCGGGTTACCCGCGGTGGCAACCAACTTAATTTCTCCTCTATCTGTAAGTTTTGCTACCAGCTTGATGGCACAGTATGGAACCGAAGCCGTTGCCGGTTTTGGTTTAGCATCACGGCTCGAAGCAATGGCTCTGATTGTACCTTTGGCGATTTCTGCTAGTATTGGCCCTTTTGTGGGTCAAAATTGGGGTGCTCAAAAATACGGAAGAGTCAGGCGATCGCTGGAACTCAGCTTCTTCTTTTGTTTAGTTTGGGGTGGATTGATCACTGTTTTATTAGGAACAACCGCACCTGAGATTGCAGCTTTGTTCGATAACGATTCTGAGGTTGTAAGAAGTGCCAGTATTTATCTGACCCTTGTACCCATTAGTTATGGTGCATTGGGAATTGTCTTTACTGCCAGTTCTGCTTTGAACGGTCTAGGTAAACCATTATTAGCTTTGGGAATGTCTCTTTTCAGACTGCTGCTGTTATATATTCCTCTAGCTTATTTGGGCAGTCAATTATTCGGCATTTTCGGTATTTTCGGCGCAACTTGTTTGTCTAATCTGCTAGTGGGACTCTGGGCCTGGTTCTGGCATTCTCGCCAAAGTTATCTGGATTCGGAAATTGTATCGGAGCAATCTCCTCCTCTGCCAAAAGTTGTTCTTCATGAGTAAGGAGTAATCCCTTAGTTCTTAAGGCTTTACCTATTAACTATTACCTATTACTTAGAATGTTATTACCTCGAAATAAGCCGTTCGCGATCGCGCAGTGGTTCTACCAACGTTTCTTAGAAATATTCATCTACCCTAGCATCTGGACTGCTGCTGGAGTGGCCTCTCTAGCTTACTTTGTGCAAACAACTCTTGGACTGCCTCACAACTGGCGGGCAATAGCCCTCATTTTTACAACTGCACTGCTTTTTTACAATCTAGATCGTCTTTTAGATTCCTACAATCAACCAATTCCCGACCCCAAGGCTCAATCTTATACTCTTCAACCTAGTTTTAAGCTTTTTGTCTTGGTTACAGCATTAGCCGTAGGACTACTACTATATCAAGCTCCCACTCAAGTTCAACTTGTTAGTTGTGGCGGACTCTTCCCTCTAATTTACGGGATGCCTCTAGTGCCCTGGGCCGGAGATCAAGATTGGCGATGGTACCGTCTCAAAGACATTCCTGGTTCTAAAGCTTGGATTGTTTCCGGAATTGTTACCTATGGGTTAGTTGCTGTTCCGATAGCTTATGCCGATATTATGTTTGGTCGATCAGTATTACTAACTACTCTATTTCTACTAATTTTTACAGGTACTAACTCCCATCTATTTGATGTTCGCGATCTCGAATCTGATCAGGATAAAGGAGTATCCACTTTAGCTCTAATTGTTGGAGTGACAGGAAATCGGCTCATCTGGACTAGTCTTAATCTCTGCTTGTTAGTGTTTCTGAGCTATTTTTGGGCAAAAGGATTAAACACTCCTGCATTGGAAGTAATCTTGCCTACACTAGCAGTTAATTTAATTTTTATTTGGACTTTAAGTCCCAACACTCCAAGGAATATTTACAACATTGGCTTGGATGGCTGTTTGTTTTTGCCAATTTTCCTAATGAAAATATTAATTTAGTATTAGTACGCCCATCAAAAGTGAAGATATGTCAGGCATTCTTCACAAAACTACATTTTATCTTAAAAAATCGTTACAATACAGAAAATAAGTTGAACTAACTAATCCTATTAAAAAAAATCATGAGTAATTTTCTTAATTTGATCCCCATCCCTGCACCATTAAAGTCTCAGTCTCGCGCTTATGACTTGAAAGAACGCCTCGACTGGGGAGAACCAGCTCTGACTATTATCGATGTCAGAACCAGAGAGGCGTTTAACGTTAGCCATATTACAGGAGCAGTTTCCCTGCCAATGGACGAATTAGTTGATCGCGCTTTGTCTAATTTTGAATTAATTCGTGATATCTATGTTTATGGCTCGACTAATGAGGAGACTGCTTTAGCGGTGGCTAAACTTCGTGAAGCTGGATACCAAAATCTGTCTGAACTTATAGGTGGCTTAGCTGGATGGAAGGCAGTTGGCTATCCCATCGAAGGGAACTCTGCAATAGTTGCCTAGATTTTTAATGGACTTGTGTTGACTCTTATTCGACACAAGTCTATATCTTATGGATTATGTCAAAAGCTCTCCTTTAGAAAATGTCTATGAGATGATATTTCAATCTTGATTGCAAACTGATAGAATTAGAAGTTCTGGATACTAAAAATATAGCGAGAGTATTATAAATAGATACCCATAGGAGAAGATATGGCAAAGCGTGTTCCTGTAGTTTTAAATGAAAGCATTTCTAAATTGGGCAAAAATGGTGACTTGGTAGAAGTCGCTCCTGGGTTTGCCCGAAATTATTTACTACCTAAAGGCTTAGCAAATATTGCTACCCCAGGAATCATCAAACAGGTTGAACAACGAAGAGAAAAAGAAAGACTACGTAAATTAGCAGAAAAACAAGAGGCTGAAGATAGAAAAACCGCACTCAAAACCATTGGACGCTTGGTCATTCGTAAGCAGGTCGGAGAGGCTAATGCTATTTTTGGTACAGTAACAGCTCAAGAAGTGGCAGATCTAATCAAAGAAAAAGCCATGTTGGATGTGGATAAAAGAGGTATTGACGTCCCAGATATTAGTATTACTGGAGATTATCAGGTTGAAGTTAAGCTTCATCCCGAAGTGACTGCTACTGTAGACATCGAAGTTGCTGCTTTGTAGTATTTGTTTAATTTAAGGATTGGGAATTGACTCTTTGGCATGAGAAGGATGTATTAGATTCTATTCTTGCCACAAACCTTCCCTTCCTTAAAACAGAGATTTTTTTTCTGCGGGGTAAGAATTGCTATATAAATTGATAATTTTGTTTTCTTCTTTCTCGATCCTAATTTCCCGCACTTGATTCGTATTTTCTGAGCTGGCATTTTGCAGAACGATTACGGCGATGAGCAACATGAAGGCCGTAATTAATCTATTAGCAACATTAATAATCTGTTTCGGTTTCAACGTCTGCTCCTCACATCACTTCCACATTTCCTATAATCATGGGATACACAGGTGAAATATTCGATAATATTCCAGTTGGTAAACCGTCACAGGCTAAGGCTTTCCCAGAATTTTAACTAGCGCAAACATTACGGATGGGGGGTTAATCTTTATGATTTTTTTAGAAAGCTTCAAAATGGCAGTTACAACTTTAGCTGCTAACAAAATGCGTAGTAGTCTAACAATGCTAGGGATTGTGATCGGAAATGCTTCTGTTATTGGGATGGTAGGAATTGGGCAGGGCGCTCAAAAATTAGCGCAGCAGCAGTTTGAATCCTTAGGGCCGAATGTCTTGTTTGTTGTGCCTGGGTCTGAAGAAGGCCGACGTACCAGTTTTGAGTTACCCAAAACTTTAGTTCTCAAAGATGCCGAGGCGATCGCAACCCAAGTGCCAACGGTGACAGAAGTAGCACCGCAAATTAATTCTAATCGCCTGATTACCTATCGAGATCGCAACTCTAGCGAGTTGATCGTAGGTGCTACCCCAGAGTTTTTGACGGTGAGAAGTTTTGCGGTGACCACGGGAAGATTTATTACCAATATTGATCTGCAACGTAATCAAAGAGTTGCGGTTTTAGGCCCTGAGATTGCTACTAAATTATTTCCCCAACAAGAGCCGATTGGCAAACAAATTCGGATTAAAGATATTAGTTTTGAAGTCATTGGGGTAATGGAGGCCAAGGGATCTTTTCTGGGGACAAACCAAGATACGAATGTTTATATTCCCCTGACAACGATGGCCAACCAGATCGTGGGCAATGATTCGCCCTATGGGACAGCGGTCAGTTTTATTGCTATCACTGCTCGCAATCAAAATAGTATCCGAGCGGCCAAATTTCAAATTGAAAATCTTTTACGTCTGCGTCATAAGATTATTGGCAAAGATGATTTTACGGTACGAACCCAAAAAGATATCCTTGATGTGATTGGCACAGTGACCAATGGCTTGACTGTTCTTTTAGCTGCGATCGCAGGGATTTCCCTCTTGGTAGGAGGGATTGGCGTCATGAATATCATGTTGGTTTCGGTTACCGAACGCACCCAAGAAATTGGTTTACGCAAAGCAGTCGGCGCAAAATCAGGAGAGATTTTGCAACAGTTTTTGATTGAAGCAACAATTTTATCTGTCCTTGGCGGCGCGATCGGTACGGGGGTGGGGGTTGCCACCATTCTGGTTGTGGGCCTAATTTCTCCTTTGTCGGCGACAATTTCTCCTCTAGCCATTATTGTTGCCGTAACAGTGTCTGGGGCGATCGGTTTATTCTTTGGTGTGATTCCGGCTAGAACTGCGGCCAAGCTCGACCCGATAGTTGCGCTGAGAACAGCTTAGTTACGCAATTAAGGAAGCCAATATAAGGGGACAGATTTAGGATCGTAATATTTTAACTTTTTTTGTAGCTCCTAAATAACCTTGGTTTCTCCTATCATCTGAGATCGCATTTAAATTATTAACCGTCAACAAAAACACTGGGAATCCTTGATTAGCGTTGCTTATAGACAGCATCAAAAATATTTTTGTCAATTTTTCTTTACAATTCTTAAAATTACTGTTACATTATTTAACATAGACAAGTAACAACGCAGAGGTAACGCCCTATGTACACTACTCAACTCGACAACGGAACTCTTAACAACTATGCTGTTGAGCCCAAGATGACCTA
>NZ_ALVZ01000068.1 GCF_000332055.1 Xenococcus sp. PCC 7305
ATCTGGAATTTTCTGGTGAATCTTCTGGCTGGATTAGTAGCTTACTCTTATTTCCCGCAGAAACCTTCTCTTGATCTAGAGCCCAAAGCTTTATCGGCTCTCCCTCCTACTGTTTTTTAACCCTGATTCAGCAGCTAGAAGATAGAGCCTAATCCATTTTAAATCTCATGACGCACAAAGCGCCAAGCTTTGCTGAGCGCAATTTATTTTTTAGCGATCGCGTATGGTCTTGGTTTCATCTTGTCGAACTCAGGTTTAACAAGTTGGGACTTGGGGTTTTAGGGGAACGCGTACCGTTGGGGAATAATAGCTAAATTTCCCTAGTTCCCTAAGCCAGAAGTATTGAGATCACTCCCACTTCTATTCGATTGTGCCAGGATGGACGATTATTACATTGCCAGATAATTTTCCATAATGTTTACTTGGCGAAGAAGTTCACAAAAATTAAATAGAAGTAAATTTCGTTGGACATTAGACAAAAAAATTGGTGGATTGGCGACTGGTTTGCTGCTTCTATTAGGAGGTGTATCTTCCTACTTTTACTTTGAAATCAGAGAAATCTGTCGAGAGCTTGAGGAAATTGCCCAGTCTGATTTGCCAATTTATGAAACTGCCAATCAACTTATTTTTTATAATAATCAGAAGCAACTGCTTCTAGAAGAACTTCATTTCATCTCTCATCACTACGCCGACGGCAATTATCCTGAAGAGCAAAGTTTGTATATATCGAAGATTGCCCATGATTTAGATCGCATAGAGCAAGATACTAGTAAAACTTTGTCTAATGGTATTCGACAGGCTCAGTTTGCGATCGCAGAAGAGGACAAGAAAGAAGATAAATATCGACTAAATCAGGAGCAAGAAGATTATCAAAAGCTCAAATCAATTTTCCTCCAGCTAGAGTTGGAACATCAAGAATTTAACATAATTATTGAGCGGTTTTTACAGCAGACTATTAATGATCAAACATCTTCTTCACTAACCCTAATCCAAGAAGCCAGATTAGAACTTCAGGATTTCGCTCAATTAACCCAAAAGATTACCCAGCAAATTAAGGCTCATATTGATGGTTCGGTCTCAGCTGCCCATGAAGAAAGAAGTCTATCGATTAAAACTAATGTTTTTATTACTCTTGGTTCGCTTTTGTTCGGAAGCGTACTCGCAAGCTTTTTAACTCATCAAATAAGTGGCTCCTTGAAAAAGGTAACTGAACAGGCCAAGTTGATTGCCAACAATATTGATCAAGAAAATTTAGAGCATCAAGCCTTAGTAATTGATTCTAACGATGAGATCCGAGATTTAGCTGTTGCTTTTAATCGCATGGTGGAGAACTTTCTCTCCAGCCAGGCAGAGCGAAAACAAATTACCGAGCAGATGTTGTCGGAGAAAAAATTGGCTCAATGGCAGGCTAGTCACGATGTCTTAACCAATTTGGTGAATCGACGAGAATTTGAGAATCAATTATCACAAATTTTAGAGAGTGAAGCCGCAACTGGCCATTCACTCTTATATTTAGACCTAGATCGCTTTAAAATCATCAACGATACTTGCGGTCATGCTGCTGGAGACGAGTTATTGCGACAAATTAGCAAAGTTTTGCAAAATGAATTACGTAGCTCAGATACTCTGGCTCGTCTCGGTGGAGATGAGTTTGCCGTCATACTTCATAAATGCGAGCAAAATAATGCTGTCGAGATCGCACAAACAATTCTCTTGGCCGTCCAACATTTCTGTTTCCATTGGCAAGAGCAAAGTTTTACTATCGGAGTAAGTATCGGAGTCTTATCTTTTAAATCGCAAAAAGACACCTTAACTTCTGTCCTTAAAGCTGCTGATGCAGCCTGCTACCAGGCCAAAAATCTGGGGCGGAATCAGATTTATGAAATGAAGAACAAAGAGCGAGAATTAGCGCAAAAATCCCAAGAGATGAATTGGTTAGCCGAAATTCACCAGGCATTAGAATGCGATCGCTTTGTTTTGTTCTATCAAAAAATTATGCCTTTGCAAGCGCCTTCCTCTGGTTCAGAGCATTATGAAGTCTTATTGCGAATGGCAGGACAAGATGGTCGGATGATTCCCCCGATGGCTTTCATTCCGATCGCAGAACGTTATCAGCTCATGAATCAAGTAGATCGTTGGGTAATCAAGAATCTATTTGCCACTCAAGCTCATCATTATCGCAAACGAGGTAGAATGACTCGTCATGCTAGTCTCTATGCCATTAATCTTTCCGGAGAGACTTTGAATGATAATCAGTTTGTCGAGTTTATTCAACAAGAGTTGGAGTATCATAAAATCCCGCCCGCCTTCATTTGTTTTGAAATCACAGAAACAGTCGCGATCTCCAATCTTTCCCAAGCCAAGCTAATGATTCAACAATTACAGGAACTAGGTTGTCGTTTTGCACTAGATGATTTTGGCAGTGGTATGTCGTCTTTTGCTTATCTCAAAAACCTGCCCGTGGACTTTCTCAAAATTGATGGAATTTTCACCAGGGAATTGCTGCAAGATCCCATCAATAGTTTAATTCTCAAATCCTTCCATGAAGTGGCACAAGGCATGGGAATCTCTACTATTGCTGAATATGTTGATAGTGAGGAGAAACTTGCGAAATTAAAATCCTTGGGCATTGATTATGCTCAGGGTTACTGGGTTGCGAAGCCGAAGCCTCTGCCAAAACTACAGTTGTTGATGAGTAAGCAAGATGTAGCTTGAGTGTACTTTTTCCTTGAAGGCAGGGGAAAGGTTTAAACCCAATCCTAGTTATGACAAGACTCCTCCTGAATAATCTACCCTCTGCCTTCGTTTATCTAGGAAGTTAAAAACTAATCAATCAACGCATTTAGCAAAACTTCTGCAAGACTCATCCCCTGCATTTCATCAACGGTAACAGTATCGACAATATCAAATTTTGCTCCAGCAGATTCAAGACGATCATCTAAAGCTTTCAGAAATGCGGTTGCTTTGCGATCCTTGCCAACTTGAATTAGAGATATTCCCATTTCTTCATCTCGATCAATCTTTTTCGAAGCGTCAATGATCACTCGCATGACTGCTTTACAATCATCTGGCTCCCCATCAGTGATTACGACGAAAGTCTCCCCATTAGCTTTTGCTTCTCCTTGAGCTTTGCGGTTGAAGTAATTTTCTGTGGCATCTAAGAGCACACTAGCTAAATCCGAACCTCCCATAGGTTCGTTTTCCTGGTAAATCTGAGAAACTTTATCTGAGGTCACATTATCATAGCGACGAAAAGGGCCAGAGAATAAATATACTGTGATTCCATCAGGGTCATTTTGTTCACATTCTTTGGCTAGGGCCAAAGCCGATTCTTGAGCTGCTTCCCAACGGGTTTTACCCCCTGGCTGATCGTTAGTAGACATGCTTGCACTCTTATCAATGATGAGAGTGTAGTCGCGGTTGCTAATAATAGAACTATCAATCATGATTTAGGCTGATTTCAACTTGATTATGGCTTGTTTTCCTTTAGCCTATTACAAGATAAAACTTCATTTGCCAAAAATCCCAAATTTTCTCACAATTGAGACAGCATGGTTGAAAATCCCAATACTATTCCAAACACTATAAGTTGAGATAATTGTTATAATTTTCCTTCGTCGGCATTATTTCGTCAGCATTAGAGGATTAAAAAGTGATTCGTTTTACCGCAATTATTCTGGGAATTTTTGTAACCCTGGCTAGTAGTTTTATCTATCCGGCAAATGCTTTGGCGGCTCCATCTCCGACCATGGCCGCCTTACCCATTGTGAAAAATATTTTTGCGGGTACTCCTCCTGATAACTTAGGCATTCATGATGGCCATTTGACCAAATGTCCTACTTCTCCCAATTGTGTGGTTAGTCAAGGTGGCGATGAAACTCACGCGATCGCCCCCATACCTTATCAGTCAGATCTCGCTACGGCAAAGGAAACCTTACTAAAAGTGCTTGCTGTTGTCCCTGGCACCACTATTGTCGAAGAGACTGACAATTATATCCGTACCGAGTCAGAAAGCCGCATTATGGGTTTTATTGATGATGCGGAATTTTATTTTCCTGTGGGAGAAAATGTTATTGAGATCCGTTCGGCTTCCCGTTTAGGAGAATCTGATTTGGGAGTTAATCGTAGACGTTTAGAACAAATTCGTTTTGCCCTAGCCGATCTCAATGTTTAGTCAGCAAGTCTAGCCTAGAATTATATTCTTATTTTCAATTAGTAAAGATTGTTGCAAATATTAGTCAATCTTTACTATTATTGTCAATAATTGGAAATAAATGAGATTAGACCAGCATGGCCCACTATACAGCAGCTTCTTTGAAAGCGGAGCTCAACTCCAAAGGTTGGCGAATGACTCCTCAAAGGGAGAAAATTCTCCATGTATTTCAAAATTTACCGAAAGGAGATCACCTGAGCGCCGAAGAGTTACATGAGGTCTTAGAGCAAAGAGAAGAAGGCATCAGTCTTTCTACTATCTATCGCAGCGTTAAATTAATGACGCGGATGGGGATTTTAAGAGAACTAGAATTGGCAGAAGGTCATAAACATTATGAGCTAAATCAACCCTATCCTCACCATCATCACCATATAGTTTGCATTCAATGTAATAAAACTATTGAGTTTAAGGACGACTCAATTTTAAAACATAGCCTTAAACAATGCCAAAAAGAGGGTTTTCAGTTGATCGATTGTCAACTGACCGTTATGACGATTTGCCCAGAAGCCTTGAGGATGGGATGGCCTTCTGGGTTGCCTAGCGATTGGTGTTGTACTCGCATGATCTCTGAAAGCAAAGCTTAGCTTAAAATTATAAAAACTTAAAAAGTTATGTAATGCATTAAATTGGCTATCAACTGGCTATCTAATTTGAGACGGCGCTGTAAATCCGCCAGGTTGCGATATGAGCCATTATTTTCTCGCTCTTTAATAATCAAGCTGGCCAGGTCAATTTCCAAGATAGGAATCTGCCCAATTTCTGCGACTGATGCCCTATTTGGGTTAACTTTTTGGGGACTTAAAACACTGAGGCGATCATAATACTCGAAATGTAAAATTGGTTCTAGGGGCAATAATCTGGTAACAGGAAAGCTCAGCGCAGCCGCAACATCTTCGATGCAAAGCAATTGCACTCCCATTCCCACCAATTCCACTAGCGATCGCCCTTGGTGAATTGAGATTCCTGGTAATCGCAGCCAATCGTCAACACTTGCCTGATTGACATTGATTTTAATTCCTAATTCCCCAGCAATTGTTATTTCCTCTAATGACTGAAAACGATAGTAGGGGTCGTTGAGTATTTTATAAGAAATTGCTTTTTTCCTAAGACTAGATAAGACCATTGCTAATTCAGAATTGATAACTGTTTACTATTAACGAATAACTGAATTAGGATGTTTCTAGTAATTGACGGCGTTTTTGCTCAAATTCATATTCTGTAATTAACCCATCTTCTCGCAAGCTATCTAATTTCCGTAACGCTTCTGCGATCGCATTTACTTTTTGGGCTTCATTAATCGCAAACTCACCAGTAGCGATTCCATTAAACTTATAGTTAAACTCTTCTAGATCCTGAGTTATATATAAAACCGCGTCGATCGCACAGGCAATCCTGACCATGGGACTAGACCATAACAGGAGATAGACAAAGCCCCAAACGGGTTGTCCTAGATAAAATTTTTGTAATCCAGGAATTGGAGTAATAGCACTCAATAATGCCAAACCCACAGCTATTTTGCGATTTTTATGATAACTGAAGAACTGGTCTACTGTAAGCATAGGAAAAAATCACTAAATTATACTTTGGACATTTATCCACCAAGTATATAGCGATTTTCAAAAAGTCAACTAATCTAATCTAATCGTTCTTTACTGAATCAAGATTGGCTAACTTGAGTAATAAACGACGACGATTATTCAAAGCCTTTTGATATTGAGGCTCTAATTGTAAAGCATTACTATAGTATTTGAGAGCTTCTCTATGTTGTTGCAATTTTTCTAAAGCAGCACCCTGGTTATTTAACGCTTGATGATAATCCGGCTTAATCGCGATCGCCTTTTGATAAGCTGCGATCGCATGCTCATACTGTTGGGACTTGAGATATAAATTACCCTGATTGTACCAAGCTCGATATTCATCAGGCGCAATTTGTAATAACCGATGGTATGTCTGAATTGCCTCTTGAGTTCGATTATTCCGCGCTAACAAACTACCTTGGGCATACCAAGATTCATGATAGTCCGGTTGAATTTCAACTGCTTTTTGATAGGCAATTAAAGCTTTATCGGTCCTGCCCAGGCGAGCTAAAATTTGACCTCGATGATGCCAAGCGGAATATAAATCAGGATTTAGATCGAGCGCTTGTTGATAAGCATCAATCGCTTTACTATAAACCCCCAATTTTTCTAGGGTCACAGCCTGATTGTACCAAGTAGTATACTCATCGGGATTCAGCTTTAGTGCATGATGATAAGCGACAAAAGCTTGATGATAATTTTTTAAATGACTGAGGGCGATTCCCCTGCGATACCAAGCCTGTTCCAGATCAGGTTTAACGGCTAACGCAAGATCTAAACAAATAATTGACTCTCGGTATTTTTGCAGTTTTTGTAATGCAATACCTCGATGAATCCAAGTCTGATAAACATTAGCATTTACATCAGAATCGGGAGGATAACAGGAAATATTTTGTTCATAATCGTTTAAAGTTTCTACCACGTCAGAATTATCAAGATAGGCATATTCTGTGCGAGATCGACTGTTTTCTAATCGTTGATTTCGTCTTGAATTGCCAGCAGCTGATAACGGTGCAACATTAACTCCAAACAAACCAACAAATATACCTGTTAAAGCCAATAAATATAATTTACGCATCGCTCAAGATTAATTTTTCTTATACTACATTTATAGTGATTTATGACAATTTATACTACGATCAGTAGTGCTCCTAATTGGTGATCTAGCTCAATGACATTGCTGTCTTTAGAGGTTAAAGACTGAGCAATTATGCAAGAACTAGTCAAAGGTGATCACACTACGAAGAGATTCTCCTTTATGCATTAACTCGAAAGCATCATTAATCTTCTCCAGTGGCATAGTATGAGTGACCAGAGCATCAATATCGATCTTGCCTGACATGTACCAGTCAACTATTTTCGGTACGTCCGTTCGTCCTCTGGCACCCCCAAAAGCGGTGCCTTTCCAGACTCTTCCCGTAACCAGTTGAAAAGGACGAGTACTAATTTCTTCCCCTGCTCCAGCAACCCCGATAATGACTGAAACCCCCCATCCTTTGTGGCAGCATTCTAAAGCTTGGCGCATCACATTCACATTGCCGATACATTCAAAACTGTAATCAGCGCCGCCGTCAGTTAGCTCCACCAAATGGGCTACCAAATCACCCTCAATTTCTTGGGGATTGACAAAATCTGTCATGCCATATTTCTCGGCAAGAGTTCGTTTTGCAGGATTGAGATCTACGCCAATAATTTTATTTGCTCCTACCATTTTGGCTCCCTGGATGACGTTCAAGCCGATGCCTCCCAAGCCAAACACCACCACATTAGCCCCTGGTTCAACCTTAGCTGTATTGACCACCGCACCGATTCCTGTGGTAATGCCACAACCAATGAGACAAACTTTGTCTAATGGTGCATCTTGCCGAATTTTGGCCAGGGAAATTTCTGGCACGACAGTGTAGTTCGCAAAAGTTGAGGTTCCCATATAATGATATAAAGGTTGCCCATCTAGGGAGAAACGACTTGTTCCATTAGGCATTAAACCTTGGCCTTGAGTAGCACGAATTGCCTGACAAAGATTAGTTTTCATGCTCAAGCAGTAGGCACATTGACGACATTCGGGAATATATAGAGGAATGACATGGTCTCCGGGTTTGAGACTAGTAACACCTTTCCCGACTTCGACAACTACTCCTGCTCCTTCATGTCCTAAAATAGTAGGAAATAATCCTTCAGGGTCAGCTCCAGAAAGAGTATAAGCGTCGGTATGGCAAACGCCTGTTGCTTTAATCTCAACCAAAACTTCCCCTTCTTGAGGTGGTGCTAGCTGCACAGTTTCAATACTGAGAGGTTTTCCTGAGGCAACGGCAACGGCGGCTTTAACATCCATAGTTAAATTTTAATATAGACTTATCTGGTTCTTTACTTTTTAGTTTCCCCCAAAATAACATCAAAATAGCCAATTCTTAATTCAGGGTTAAGAATTGGCCTAAAGATTTTGATTGAAATCATTAATTAAGTTATTTAGTTTAAGATTATTTGTAAAGTTATTTGTGTTGTTCTATGATTTTTTGGTTATATCGGTCTATCTCCGGACTAGCTTCGCCATAGACTCCTGTAATTTGTTGACGACAACAGGCGATCGCAAAATCATTAAACTCCTCTAGTTCTATCCTATACATATCCTGAAACGTATCTGGTTGTACACGACAGAAACGAGGTCTTTGTTCATAAATGGTACATTTTCTAGTTTGATGGTCAAAATTAAGGCACCAGCCATCTTCTCCGACCATACTCAGATACAACTCTAATTCTTCAGCAGAGAGATATTCCTCCAAATCAGGTCTATCTTGAGGATCAAGATGACAACAAGCACCACAACTTTCCACACAACGCCATACTTCCTTCCGAGTTTTCATACTTAATAAATCTCAAACTCATTACTTATTACTTATTACTTATTACTTATTACTTATTACTTATTCCCCATTACCCATTACTTTCGGTCAAAACTTCCCCAAAAGCAAATTCCGGTGCGGCTAGGACAAATACAGTCGAAGGTAAACCTACTACTTTCGCCTGGAGGTTTTCGTAATATTCGGTATAGTTTTCGTTTGGAGTTGCCATGCCTAAAAATACTAAATCGGCATTTTTGGAAAATTGACGGAGAATATCGGCAAAAGGACGACCTTGAGAGATGTAAACTTGGGATTTGACATCAATACGCAACTTATTGATATAACTTTTGATATTTTCTCTGGCGGCTATGGCTGCTGCTTCATCGGGGACAACAAGTTTGAGATAAATACGAGGATTACGCCAACTAATATCGGTACTTAATAAATAGGCCAAGAGCAACATTAGACTCCCATTGGCTTGGAGTCCGCCCCACCAAACATCAATACGACGACGACCACCAAAAATCTGCTTGGGATTTTCTCGAAAAATTACCACATTACGTCTACTAGCATGAATTTGTGCGATCGCCTGGCAGAACTGTTTCCTGCGGGAAGGGTCTTCGCTATCCCCCATGACAATCGTATTGGGAACTAGAGGCCCCAGACCATAGGTTTCTACCAGCCTCATCGCTCCTTCAAAAGGATCACTAGCCGTCGTTACTCTGACTAAGGCTTGTACGCCCCTTTTTCTGAGATAATCACGAATGGTTTTTTCTAATTTGATTTGTCGTCCGAGATCCCGTGAAGCACTAGGTAAAACACTAGAAACTGTCATCAGGCTACGATTATGACTAAAACCATCAGCTAATTCAATTAAAGACCAACGTTTTTGGGGTGCGCCAGAAAGTACCAAAATATGAGGACGCCAATTTTTAGTATCATCCTCTTCTGCCATTTGGAAGATTCCCATGCCAATTAAGGCCATCCACATGCCGCGTCGCACATCACCCCAAGTAGTACGTAATTCTCTCTGTTGCAACCAGACAAACACTCCTGAGACGATTACTGCTGCGATCGCAGTTGAGCTGGCATCGATTAAAAACATCACCCAGAGACAACCGACAGCACCGAGCAATGATAATGACCAATGAACCCGAAAAGTAGGACGAAAGGAAGGACTTTGGAGAAAACCTTCTACTCCTGCGGCAACATTGAGAACTAGATAGGTTGTCAAGAAGAACATACTCAAAATCGGAGCAATCAAATTAAGATCACCAATACAAACAGCAGCGATCGCAAATCCGAGGGTAACTAAAGTGCCATTACGAGGTTCATCATCTTTGCCATGTCCATCCCCCAAAAAGCTTAAAAAGCGAGGCAGTACCCCATCTCTAGTTAAGGCTTGCAATACCCTTGGTGCGCCTAAAATACTGCCAATAGCACTGCTCAGAGTAGCCCCCCAGACACCCAATAAAATAGCTGGCCCCCAGAGTGATATTTTCTGCATAATCAGAGGCACATTGCGCAAACTTTCCGTATCGACGCGAAATGCCAAGAAAATGGGCAAAATCATATAAATTACATAGCCCGTGATCACTGCGGCGAGAGTTCCTGTGGGAATCGATTTCACAGGATCTTCCAAATCTCCTGACATATTGACTCCTGCCATAATGCCTGTTACAGCAGGGAAAAAGACAGCAAAGACAGTCCAAAAAGGTGCTGCATCTTCAGGTGGAGTCGCAAACATCTGGACTTCTACATTGGGAACTGTATGACCAAAGACAAAAGATACCAGGGATAATGCGATCGCTGCCATGATGAAATACTGGGCCTTGATCGCAATGCTGGCAGAAGTGAGGGCCAAGATTCCCACTAAGATTGTGATAAATAAAGCCACATAGGTTTGATTGAGATCTTGTAAATTGAAGCCAAAATTGGCAATCCCAATGAATAAGTTGGTTCGGACAATGCTCTCGGCAAAACCGATAGTATAAAGGGCAACCGAAATGGCTTGTGCAAAATAGAGGGAAATTCCCACTGCTCCCCCAGGCTCGATTCCTAGTGAGCGGCTAATCATATAGTAGGCTCCGCCACCTCTGACTACTCGATCAGTCGCGATCGCGCATATTGACAAAGCTGTTAATAGAGTAATGGCAGTAGAAATGGTGACAATAATCAGAGTATTAATCAGCCCCGCATTGCCGACTACCCAGCCGAAACGCAGATACATAATTACACCGAGAATTGTCAAAATTGAAGGAGTATAGACCCCGCCAAAAGTTCCTAAGCCAGACTCTTTTATAGTCTCGCCGTTACTGGAACTAGGTTTGAACCCAAAAGGGAAAGGAAATTTCACTATTGCAGCCTATAAAGTTACAAATTGCTTTGTTAAAGCAAGCATAATTATTACAGAATTTAATTGATTGCGCCCAGGTGGAGAAAGTTTAATTAATGATATTATGTTTGTTTGGAGTTTAAACTAATTTTCAAATAAAACAATTATGGCGTTAACCCAACAACTCAAACAAGAAATCATAGGAGAATATCAAGTCCACGAAACCGATACTGGTTCTGCGGATTTACAAGTGGCCATGCTGACCACTAGAATTAATCAGCTTACTGAGCATTTGAGAAGTAATAAACAGGATCATTCTTCCCGTCGCGGATTGTTGAAAATGATCGGCCGTCGTAAGCGTCTTTTAGTGTATATTCAGAAAAAAGACTATGAGCGCTATCAAAAACTGATTGCTCGCTTGGGTATTAGAAGATAATCATTGACCATTGATCATTAACTATATAATCATTGGTCATTGGTGGGTAATTTTACGGTCAGATCCTGTGCGGTGGTTAGGCTTGTACTCAGCTTGGTATTCTGGGTAAGACTGAGGTTGGGTTGGCGATCGCATAACCCAACACAACAAATTATTTTTCATCATGCCGAGTATAAAATTTCAGGGAAAAACTATTAACTGTAACCAAGGCGAGAATCTTCGCCGGGTTTTACTGGAAAATAAACTTAATCTTTATAACGGCAATGCCAAATATATTAACTGCATGGGAATTGGTACCTGTGGGACTTGTGCAGTAGAAATTGTCGGGGAGGTTTCTGCTCCTAATTGGAAAGACAAAGCGAGGCGATCGCTTCCTCCTCACAATCCTAATAGAAATCGTCGTTTAGCTTGTCAAACTAAAGTTTTGGGAGATCTAGAAGTTATTAAGTATGATGGCTTTTGGGGACAAGGAGATAACCTCAGAAGATGTTAGACCAATTGCTCTAAATAACTTTCAAGCGATCGCTTTGCCGATCTTCCCAGATCCTCAATTCCTTCTAGCCGATTATGCCAATCCATAGCCTTAAGGTTTCTATTTTTCAGCGCGATCGCCATCTCTTATATCTAGAGATTAAAATCGCGATCATATAATTTATCTTGCATTCTATTTTTTTTATTCAATAAAATCTACTAAATCGCTACAATTAGAGTAAGATGCTCACGCAAACAAAACACTCGCACTTTTGTACAAATAAATTAGAACTACTATAAATTTTGTGAATATAACTTGATGTTTAAAGCTATGCAAAATACTAGAGTTTTATTTGAAAGAATCACTTTTAATCCACAAATCATGGGTGGGAAAGCTTGTATTAGACGGGGTTCATAAACGCCAGGGAAACCACTGGCGACGACCTCTCAGGAATGAGGATTACGGTTTCTTTAGTATTAAAATTATTGGCGAGTAATATGACAAGATCAGAAATTCTAGAAGCCTACCCTTATTTAGAATTAGAAGATATAGAAGCTTGCCTAAATTATGCAGCATTTTTATCTGATGAGAAAGTTTATTTCTTTACGGAGAATATTGCATGAGATTCTTAGCAGATATGGGAGTATCACCTTTAACTGTTAAGGCTTTATGTGAGCAAGGTTTAGAGCGTCTTAGTGACAATGTAATTATGTTGAGTTTCATCCCTTAAACCCCGCCGAACATAGAAAATTTGTCAGTCAAATATTCAAAGATTTAGGTAATACTAAATCCTGTTGAGACACAACACTTAAAAGTTGGGGGAAGGCAGAGGGCAGAGGGCAGAGGGCAGAAGGGTTTGAGTCCATTGAGATTTTCTCATCTAAACATGTGTTTTCAAAATCGGATTTAGTAT
>NZ_ALVZ01000069.1 GCF_000332055.1 Xenococcus sp. PCC 7305
GGCAGAGGGCAGCGGTGAGACCCCGCGCCGCCGTCAGGCGCAAGGGAACGCTCACCAAGAGAGAGGGCAGAAGGATAAAACTACTTCTAACTTATCCCTTTAGGTTGAATTCCTCCACTTCTTTAAGTAGAACAGGGCATAGTGGTGAGTCTAATTCTCCCACTATGCCAGTTACCTTCTGCCTTCTGCCTTCATTCTTCTGCCTTCGATTTAATTTCTAGGCTTTTTTTGATTTAAGGTTAAATGTTCAAAAATTCTAGCAGCGTCCGAGCTTCTGTGGCGATTAGCTTAGGTGCGATCGCAGGCTCTTTGTGCCGATATTATTTGGGTTTGTGGATCACGCAGTCGGCAGATATCATTTTTCCGATGGGGACATTTATGGTGAATCTTAGTGGTTGTCTTTTAATGGGATTTATCACAACCATTACGACGTCAAGATTGGCCGTAAGTCCTGATCTTGTGCTGTTAATGACAACAGGATTTTTGGGAGCTTATACTACTTTTTCTTCCTATGAACTAGATACTGCTAATTTACTAGAGCTGAAGAATTTACAAAGAGATTTAGTCTACTGGATTGGTAGTCCCTTACTCGGACTGCTATGCTTTCGCTGTGGTGTATTATTAGCTAACTTTGCTCAGCCAAAAAAAAATTAATCGCAGGATAAATTAAGAACCCATTGTGCGAGCAATCCAAATACCTAACTCTATGGCAATAAATCCTAAAACAGGACTTCCTAACCAATAGATAAATCCCGTTACATTATCGTGGCGTCGAAATAAAATTGCTGAATCCAAAATATAACTAGAAAAGGTTGTATAGGATCCGAAAAATCCGACTATTATCAGTTTTTGCATCGCGAGGGGAAAATCATATCTGGTTGCTAAGATTGACATGAAACCAATCAAAAAAGCACCTGTGATATTCACAAACAAAGTTCCATGGGGAAATGCTCGACCTCGTTTCTCAATCCAGAACAAGGTGACATAGTAACGACTTAAGGCTCCAAGTATTGCCCCCAAACTAATTGCAATTGGAATCGAAATCATCAGCTAATCAACTGAAATACATAGCTAGAAATAAATTGTACAATTCTCAAAAAATTAAATGGGGTCCGTTGGCGATTCTCGAATTAACATAACAGGACAGGTAGAATGTCGGATAATATCTTCTGACACACTGCCCAGTAAAAGTTCTTGCCAAGCTTTCTTGCCATGAGTCCCCAGAATTAAAATATCAGGCTTAATATCATTAATGGCTTTGATAATCTCATGCTCCGTATTGCCCTCCAAAATAAATGATGATACTTCCAGATTGTCTCCGTATAATTTGACAAGTTTCTGCAAAAAGTTTTCTGCTTCTCGGTTCATTTGATATTTAATTTGGTCTGGAGATGTCCCAGAATCTGGACTATACAAAAGAGCAGGCGGATTGATATGCATCAGTAAAACTTGAGCGTTTAGAGCTTTAGCCAGAGCAAAACCAGTATCGGCCACCTTAAAGGCTAAAGGCGGTTTTTCCACTGCAATCATAATTTTGGAGAACGGCACCACGACAACCCCATTCCACTAATTCAACATGTCTGCAACAATAATAATGCAATCATTAAAATCCAATTTATCTTAGAAGCCTGTTTGGTAGATCCGAAATGGTGAGAAGTCTTAAGGGATGCTGCGGAATAGTTACTTTAGAATTACAATAAATATTATAATATGTCGTCAGCATACAGCTCATGTATAAACTAAAGCTCACTACAGTCGGTTCATCTATTAATTAATTAAGGGGAATATGGTGACTTTTCCACCATAATTTTAGTTGGAAGTAATTAGTAAAATCACAACTTTAAATAAATGACTCAAAAACAAGCTTGTAATCATTGTGAAGGAAAAGGCTATACAAATATTCGAGATTGTGCTGGGGAAATTCAAAGGACAGAAACTTGTTCTTTTTGTTCTGGACTCGGCTATCAAGAGCAAGAACCGGAAGAAGAGACCGAAGAATAGTATTTATTGCCCAACTGTTCCCAACACTTCTCGCTTAGGGAAATAGGGATGTAGGGAACTAGCTTAGGGAAATAGGGATGTAGGGAACTAGGGAAATCTAGCTATTATTATTCCCCAAACCCCTAAAACCCCAAATCGTTAGGTTTTTAAATTCAATCTTTAAACGAAAAGTATTGCAACTGTCCCCTGTTCCCTTTACTTAAGAAGATTGCGGCGGAAAGAACTTCTTAAGAGATTCCATTCGAAATCCTGGCGCTTTATAATCTTCCGGCAGATAATCAGCAGGGATCGTAGTTTGATGACCATCTCGCACTGCTGAGTAATGAGGAGAAAGAATTTCAATATCAGCTTCATTACATTTATCTTGAATATTTTGGTGGAGTTGAGAATAGATAGCCCCCATTTTTTCTGGTTCCATGGTGTAGGCTTTCAAGGCATAACTAACATAAAAATCATCCAAACTGGTTTGCCAAACAAATGGTTCTGGATCTTGGGTAATTCCTTCTGTTGATTTGGCGGCGTCAACCAAAACTTGATAAACTTTGCGCCAAGGCACATCATAACCAAGGGTAATCGTAGTTTTCACAATCAAAGGCTGTTTAGTATCGCGAATCACTGAAGAGTAATTAGTAATATCGCTGACAAATAAACTAGCATTCGGAATTGTAATCATTTCATTGTCTGGAGTGATAATTCTAGTCGAGAGAATAGTTTTTTCCACAACTCGACCTTTTTGTCCGTTGGCTTGAATAATATCTCCCAATTGGAAAGCTCTAGTATAAATAAGGAAAATGCCACTGATGAAATTTCCAATTACAGTGGTAGACCCCAAAGTAATTAACGCCCCGATAAAAACTGATACGCCCTGGAATCCAGGAGAATCGGAAGCAGGTAAATAAGGAAAGATGAGAATACCGGCCAAAGCAATGATCAGAAACTGAACAATCTTGGCTGTTGGTTCCGCCCATTCGGAGTAAAAGCCTCTAATTTTGATTCTGCCTCTGCGAATTGCTTTAAAGAAAAACCGACAGAATTCAATTGCATAATAGGAGAGAAAAATGATGAGCCCAATAATTATTAAATTGGGTAAATAACCAAATAATCCACCAAAAATTAAATTAACTGAATTCCAAAAGGTATCTAGAAGTTGAATGCCAATCGCTCTGGTCCAAGGAAAGCAGCTTAATAAAAATGGAATATAAAGATATAAGATAAATAGAATTAGGAAAAAACGAATTATTTTATAGACTGTGCCCAGAGTCTGATTAATCTGGCTACTAGAGAGAAACTGCAAACCTTGAATATTGATGGAACTAACTCGTTGCTGTTGCCAGGTCTGAAAGCGCTGAAATAAAGATGGTAAGATGCGGTTTAAAGTGAAAATGAGGAAAATTGTCGCAATAGTGGAGCCTAGAGCCTTGAATAAATCTCTGACAACAGATTCTTGGGTTCTTGCTTCGCGATATTGACTAATGGCTTCTTGAATTTGAGAGAGACGTTGTTTACCCAATTCAGAAAGGGATAAGTCTGCTACTTCTGCATCTGCCTGCCCAAACCCCGTGATCAGTAGATCCTTTGCTTGAATGACCTGTAAGCCCTCCAAGTTATCCAACCTGAGAGAATCGATGAGAATAGAAGTATCTTGGGCAACTTTTTCCAAATTATTAGCCGTGTTTTTAGCTCGTTGTTCTGGGGAGAACTCCCCTAAACTAGCTTTGAACGTAAAAATGGCTTGTCCATCCAGTAAGACAGAAGCTTCGACTACTTCTTCGTCTGATTTTTCTTCGGAATCTTGTTCCTTTTCTTCTGGGGAATTTTGTTGATCGGTGTCGGTTTGTTCCTGATCGTTTGGAGCTTGGCTAATTACTAACTCTTGTTGCCTGGAGTTATATTCTAGAATTGGCGTCTCTTGCGCATTACCCTGAGCTGTCATGACGACGGTGAGGGAACAAATAACAATAATAGTTAAAATAGAGTTGAATAAAAAAGCTTTAATATTTTTCATGTTCTCGCCAGAAAAATTTCTTAAGCCTCATCATAAAGTTATTTCGACATTTTTTTCTTGAAGATATTTGATCATCTGAGCCCAAATGTAAACTTTATCTAAACGTATTCTGTTGGTCTAAAGGCAATTGGCGATCGCCAATTGCAAATTCTAGCAAAAAAAATTATCAATTATTTAGCTTATTTTGTAATTAGATGTAATCTCGCTTGTGAAATACTAGAAACATAGCATCTGCGATCAATTGCCCATCAAGACGCCAGCATTATGCCCTTATCCAAAATAATTGCTTTTATAAAACAGGAGTGGCATCGCTTTAATTACCTGCGAATAACGAATGAAGAAAAGCTTAGTTCCGAAGAAGAGCTGACTAATGGCTTTTTTCAGGAGATTTTGGGATCTAATTTCTCGATTTTACTTGCTTTAGCCACGGCCATTGCAACTTTTGGGTTACTCTCCAATAGCGCTGCCACCATTATTGGGGCGATGATTATTGCGCCATTAATGATTCCGATTATGAGTCTTGCCTATTCCTTAATTGTCTTCAATTTTCGTCTGATTAGCTATTCTCTGGTGCGACTTACTTTCGGGATTTTTTTGACTATATTAATCGCATTTTTGGCTACTGAGATAATCGGCTTTAAGATTCCTGGCTCAGAGATTTTAGCTAGGGCTGAGCCTACTCTACTAGATTTGGGTATTGCGATCGCAGCAGGAGTAGCTGGCGCTTTTGCCAAAATTCGCCGCAGTGTTTCCGATGCCATTCCCGGAGTAGCAATCTCGGTAGCTTTGGTTCCTCCCCTATGCGTTGTGGGTATTGGGTTAGCAACTAGTGATTTTGACATGGCAACAGGGGCTTTTGTACTTTTTTTAACCAACCTGGTGGGAATTATTATTAGCGCTGATGTGATTTTTCTCTGGCAATCCTATGGTAGCTGGCAAAAAGCGATTCGGCCCTTGCTGTTCTTAACAATCAGCATGATTGCGATTTCTTTCCCCTTGCATTTATCTTTCCAGAAAATGATTGCTGAAAATCGAGTTCGTCATGCTTTGTCGGAATATGAACGCATTTATGGAACTAATGTGAAAGGGTTTATTTCTTCTGTTGAGGTAAAGCTGGAAAACGACAAACTTTTAGTGGTGGTGGGTATCATCCGAGAGCCCAAAAGATTGAATGAGGTTGATCCTCAAAAAAGACTTAAGTTTATTCAACAATTTCTGGCGGAGAAAGTTGGTAAACCTGTACATCTCAAAATTAGATTGTTACCAGTTGAGATTATTGACTATGAAGTTGTCGCGCCTGGGACAGAAAATAATTAACTTCATATACTTAGAGGGAGTTGATCAAGCGGGTAAATTGTTAAAAAAAATCGAAGATTATTGCTATCGTCGCGAGGAAAAAGCTTGAGTAGAATGACGGAGAAATCACATCTCAATACTTCTCGTTTAAAGATTGACTTTAAAAACCTAACGATTCGGGATTTGGGGTTTTAGGGGTTTAGGGAATAATAATAGCTAGATTTCCCTAATTCCCTACATCCCTATTTCCCTAAGCGAGAAGTATTGAATCACATCTTTGATTGATTGCATCTTAAATTATATGGATTTACCCAAAATAATTGCTTTTCTTAAGCGTGAATGGAATCGCTTTAATTATTTACGAGCAACCCATGAAGAAAAGCTCCGCTCTGAGGAAGATTTGTCTAAGGGCTTTTTTCAAGAGATTCTAGAGCCTAATTTTTTCATCTTACTTGCTTTAGCAGCTGCCATTTCGACCTTTGGTTTACTATCCAATAGTGCCGCTACCATTATTGGAGCCATGATTATTGCCCCATTGATGGTGCCGATTATCAGTCTTGCTTATTCCCTAGTAATCCTAGATTTTCGTCTTGTTAGTTATTCCCTGGTGCGACTCACTTTTGGTATCTTACTAACTGTCTTGATCGCCTTTGCCGCTACTGAGATTATTGGGTTTAAGATTCCTGGCTCCGAGATTCTAGCTCGTACTGAGCCGACCTTATTAGATTTGGGTATCGCGATCGCGGCTGGAGTAGCTGGCGCTTTTGCCAAAATCCGCCGCAGTGTTTCTGATGCAATTCCAGGCGTGGCAATATCAGTGGCATTAGTTCCTCCCCTCTGTGTGGTGGGGATTGGTTTGGCAACTCGCGATGTTCATCTTTCAGAAGGGGCTTTTGTACTTTTTTTAACTAACCTAGTTGGAATTATTATCAGTGCCGATGTGATTTTTCTTTGGCAATCCTATGGTAGTTTCCAAAAAGCGATCGGCTCATTGCTTGTCTTAATGAGCAGCATGATTGCTATTTCCCTACCATTGAATTACTCTTTCCAAGAAATGATTGCCGAAAATCGTGTTCGTTACGCCTTAAATGAATTTAGTCGCAATCAGTCCAGCGAGATAAAAAGCCTAATTACTTCTGTAGATGTGGAGCTCGAAGGAGAGCATGTTTTAGTGTTAATTAATGTCATCCAAAAACCGCGACAACTTAATGAAGTTGACTCTACAGCAAGACTGCAATATGTCCAGAATTTTATCTCAGAGAAAATTGGCAAGCCTGTCCATCTCAAAATTAGGGTGTTCCCCGTTGAAATTATTGACTATGAAGTCGCTGCTCCCACTCCTGTTCAAGATGAGAGATAATAACTTAAAATTGTCTATTTTTACCTTAAGGAAGCCATTGAGGATTAAATCCAATCAGAGGTAATTGCTCTACTTGATGAGTAGCAGTTTGCTCCGAAGGAGGAATTAGCAGCCACATCCGACTATTAATCACGTCTGCCGACTCATTTTCCGAGGGCTCTGAGGTTGTTTCTAAATTAGTAGTTAATACCTGATCAAATAAGACTCCTAAACCATCGGGGGCAACACTAATCTGACTGTCTTGGTATTTCGGTAAAGCGAGCAAAGGGATAATTTCATTTGTTTTGAGGTCGATTTCTGCCAAATAGGGTTGTTCATAAAATTCTGGCTCAGAACGTAATTCCGTCAGCAAACAGTAAAGATGGGTTGCTGTTGGGTTAAACTGACAGTCAATAATCGAGCCTTCAAGATTCACTAATTCTTTCTCAATTCCTTGGTTATTGACGTAGAAAAGAGAACTGGTATAACGCAATTCGGCATTGTCAGTATTGTAGTTAATCATCGCTGCGGCCCGGCCATCACTAGAGAAACTAATCACTCTGCCAAATTTAGGCAAAAAATCTAGGGGTTGGGCATTAGGAGTTAGCGGCAAAAGAGCAATACCTTCTCCCTGAGCGATCGCCAGGGCTTGGCTGTCAGGGGTTAATAAAAAATCTCCTCCTTGGGAGTTTTCCAGAGGTTGCGCTATCTTATCAGCGGTAATTTTCCAAAGTCCAAATTCAGCAGGGTTTTGGCGGTTAATACGCTGAACAATAATGGTCTGACCATCTTGAGAAAGGTCGAATTTATTATTTTGGTATTCTTGATTGTCTAAGATTAATTCAATCTCAGATTTGGAATCGGCGGTTAATTCCTGATTGAGTTGGGTCGTAACTGTATATAGCTGTAATTTGCGAATGCTATCTAACTTATCTTCTGGCTTCGCTGCGGAGAAGAGAATGCGATCGCCTTGAGGATAGGCTTCAAAATCAAAAACCACCAGATCGGGCGGAGTCAAAATCGTTTTTTGTTGTTGAGTCCAATTGTAGAGAATTAATCTGCCGGTTTCTCCTTCTTGGTTACCAATATAGGCAAAAGCGCGATCGCGACTATGAAATTGACCAAAAAATGGCTGTATCTTAGCTCCTAATTCCTCGCTTCCCGTAAATTGTTGTTGTCCATCTTCGATAAAAATGCGATAGTTTTCGCCATAGGGTGCTGGTTGGTTTAGAGTATAGGCAAGTTTATTGCCTGACCAGCTGATTCTCCCTGGTAAAGGAGGTTCGATAACCAAGTTGGCCTCAATACTATCGTGATCCATAGGCCGATTGAAAGTTAGCAAAAATGAGCGATCTTCTCCGCCAATACTTTTATCTTGCCAGCTAAAGTTACTTACTTGAGGTTTGACTTGCAAAGGACAGTTAGTCCCACAAGTATTGGTCGCCCAGACCAAAGAAGCAATCAGAAAACTAAACATTACAATTGACGCGATCGATATTTTGTCTATAGTTTGCACTTTCATTTAATTAAATTATTAGTTTAAATTTTCTAAGACAGTCCAATGGGCGAAAGTAGCTGCTTGCCCGCATTTATGACCTGAACTATTCACGAGATTCCAAATAATTGCTTTTTCAATCGCAAATCTGGTTCCTGTACTGGAGATTCTCACCCCAGTGTAATTATCTATATAACCCTGTTGAGCTGCTTGCTGGAGCATTGCTTTTCTTGTTTCTCTATTCACTGGCTCGGCTGTGATCCTCGAAGGAGTTTGGGTTAGTTCCTCCCAGGTCATCGACCATAATTCTAGGGCTATTTGATTACCATAATTCAGGATTGGGTCTTCTTGAGTACCATGGGAAACCACGACAAATGGAGACTCAAAAAGAACTTGGGCTTGGTCTTCTTTAGTAGCATCTCTGGAGATTAATTGGTAGCCAAGAAAATGATTAAAACTATCTAGTAAAATTTGACTCCAATCGATAATTTGAGATTGCATCCAAAGGGCATGAGACATTATTTATAGTTAATTTTGCATAATTTAAGTTTGCACAAGCTCTATAATATTGCCATCACGATCCTTCGTAAATAAAGCTTGACGTCCCGAAAAACTTTTTTGGATAGCATAGCCATTATTGTGTAATTTTGCTTCTACCATGGCTAAATCATCGACTGCTAGGGCTAAATGGGGGTTTCTGCCCCATTTTTCAGGATTAATACAATTTTGATTGATAAATTTTTGATCTTCAATAATATGAATTTGATAATCTCCTAATTGATACCAAAGGCCAGGAAAGTTTAAATTACGCAGCGTAGATTGGGGCAAGTTCAAAATATCGCCATAAAAAGTTTTTGCTTGCTGCAAGTCTGATACCAAAATAGATGTGTGAAGACATTTTCTAATTTGCATTTTTGACTTATTACTTATTCGGTATTATTGGTTACCTATTATATGCCGCGGTCAACTCAGTTAAGTTAAATTACAAATGCTTACATTTAAACAGTCTTATTTTTTATAATTGGGGGTCTATAGAAGTATCTGATAAGCAAGCCTTGTAGACTTAATTTTAAGAACCTCAATATATTTTTAAGTGAATCATGAGCCATCGGCAAAAAAAGTCCCTCGTTTCGGTAGATAACATCTCTGGAATAGCCGAGGAAGACAAAAAGAAAGCTGATTTTTACTATTTTGCCTATGGATCTTGTATGTGTCCTGTAGACCTAAAAAGATCTCTTCTTGAAGACACAAAGGATTATGTAGTGGGAAAGGCTATTTTAGAAGGTTATCGTCTGGGTTTTTATCGCCGCTCAAGACTCCGTAATTGTGGTGTTTTAGATATTGTGCCAGACCCGAAGAATTCTGTGGAAGGAGTATTATACAAATTGCCTTGGCGTTTGAGCGATCGCTTAGATGAAAGAGAAGAGGTTCCCCAAAACGGTTATAAACGAGAATTGATCAGGGTGAAGCGGGAAGATCAACATTTTCATCAAGTTCGCACCTATGTAGTGGTTAACAAATTAGAGCAGGAAATAGCACCTAATGAATGGTATGCTCAGGTTGTACTACGAGGTGCTGTTACTTGTGGTTTATCCAAGGAATATTACTGGAAGTTATTTAACCATATACAGAAACTACAAATGAAAGCATAGGGCATAGTCACTAAAACAAAACAACAAGAAACCTAAATACTTTTCCTTTCGTCCCTGTCGATTAGTAGATGAAGCGTATATGATGGAACTCGATCACAGTTAAACGCAAAAATAACTAAGGGTCGTTAGCTTAATTTCTGGGAGGAAATAACTTACTGTGAAGTTACACTGGTTGTTATCAGGCATTTTAGGGTTTTTGCTTTGTGGCTTGCCAGCAAATGCTGGGAAATTAATGTCTTGGGATTTCGCCTCTCAGAATAATCGTTTAACATTTACGACAGATGAAGATGTCGAACCCCAAATTAAGCTCGTAGAGAATCCTACTCGTTTAGTAATCGAACTCCCAGGAACGACTTTAGGTCGCACGACGGTTAGGGAAAAATATCTGGGTTCGGTTAGAGGTTTTCGTGTTGGTCAGTCTTCTGAAGATACGGTGAGCTTAGTCATCGAACTGGCCCCTGGCTACAACATCGATTTAGATCGGGTCAAGCTAAAAAATAAAGATGATAAAAGATGGACGATCAAGATTCCCAATCCCCGAATTGCCCCCACTACAACAGCTGACAATTCGCTTGATTCTGATAATAATCGTCGCGTTAACAATAGAGGTCTCAACCGAAATCGTACTCCTATACGACCTCTTAATCCGACAAACAACTCGACAAACAACTCTCGTCCCATTGCTCCCACACCACAACCTGACAACACCTCCGGGAGCATCAATCGAGTCACCAATAGCTCTAGTTCCAGCTCTCCCTACGTTAAAGCAACTAGTCATGGTTTCTTCATTGACATACCTGGCGATCGCAGTAATCGAGTTAACTCAAAACGAAATGGCAATAGGATTACTTTCGATTTAGAAGATGTGACCTTGCCCGAGGATTTAGTTTCGCAATCGCTCTCTCCTGGACAGTATGGAGTTGAATCAATCGATTTTACCCAAACCTCCAATTCTTCAGCACGTATTACGCTCCAGCTAGCGTCCAATAGTCCTAATTGGATCGCTACTTTCAGCCGCATTGGCGGTTTAATCCTGGTTCCTAGAGGAGAGCTCCCCGTTACCAATGAGTCCAGTCCCGTTGTCAGAAATACACCCAGGAATACGTCAACTAATTCCTCCCGCAACAGTGCAAATAATCAGACCACGATAACCGCGATCGCGGTAGCCCATGATAATAGTCGTTTAATCATCCGTAGCGATCGCGGAATCACTCCCCAAACAAAATTTATTCGCAATGGTATTTATGAGATTACGGTTCCCAATTCTAAATTAATCGAGCCTTTCCCCAATCCAAAATTAAAAGCAGGAAGTTCGATTACTCAGCTACGGGTCAGACAAGAAGGTGCGGATGTGGTTTTTGTGGTCACCACGAAGTTGGGTGCCAGTTTGGGCAATGCCGTTCAACAAACCAACAATCTCATCGCCCTACCCATTCGGGTTCCTACTCGAACCGTAGTTGATCGCACAACTAGTCCTCTAGTTCAACAACCAAGTAATGTGCCTCGCAACTCCCGACCCTTAGTAGTCATCGATCCGGGTCATGGGGGAAAAGATCCTGGAACCATTGGGATTGGGGGAGTTCAAGAAAAAAATGTGATCTTACCCATTGCCCTAGATGTGGCAGCAGAATTAAAAAAACAGGGGATCGAAGTCAGAATGACCAGAGACCGCGATTATTTTGTGAGTTTGCAAGGCCGGACTGATTTTGCGAACAAGATTAATGCGGACTTATTTGTCAGTATTCATGCCAATGCAATTAATCTTTCCCGTCCCGATGTCAATGGACTCGAAACCTATTATTATCAAAATGGTCGTCGTCTAGCCGAAGTAATTCACTGGAATGTTCTCAATGGGGTCAATATTAGAAATCGCAATGTGCGTCGAGCAAGATTTTATGTCCTCAGACATTCCAAAATGCCAGCAACTCTAGTAGAAGTAGGTTTTCTCACTGGAGCAGAGGATTCGGCTCGCCTAAAAACTGCCGCCCATCGTCAAAAAATGGCTAAAGCGATCGCGCAGGGAATTGTGCAGTATATTAGAGAAAAGAAAATTTAGGTCTAGGCTGAGTATATATACTATCCTTTAAATAACCCTTATAGATAATAATTCAATATAATCAATGGCAGCAACCAAAAATCGCAGAATTGGCCTATTTGACAGTGGTGTTGGCGGACTGACCGTCTTAAAGCAAATGTATCGCCGACTTCCTCAAGAGTCCATCCTCTATTTTGGTGATACAGCCAGATTGCCCTACGGAACCAGATCTCAAGCCGAAATCCTACAGTTTGTCCGAGAAATCATCGATTGGATGCTGACCCAAGATGTCAAGATGATCATCATGGCCTGTAATACGAGTTCGGCCCTGGCCTTAGAGATTTTACAAAAGGAATATGATATTCCCCTATTAGGGTTGATTCTTCCTGGCGCCAGAGCTGCGGTTCGATTAGGAAAAAGAATTGGGGTGATTGCCACACCGGCTACTGCTGCTAGCAATGCCTACCGCCAGGCAATTCAGGAGGTCGATCCCACGACCGAAGTTTGGCAGGTAGGTTGTCCTGAGTTTGTAATGTTAATTGAGCAAAATCAACTGCATTCTCCTTATACTAGGCAAGTTGCCCAAGAATATTTACAACCCCTTCTGGAACAGAAAATTGATACTCTAATTTATGGATGTACCCATTATCGCCATTTGGAGCATATCTTTCGCGTAATTTTGCCTTCTGCTGTCAAAATTGTTGATCCGGCAGAATATATAGTCATGGCAGCGGAAAAAGAACTGGAGTTAATGGGAATCAAAAATAATCAACCAGCTTTGGCAACACGCTTCTATGTTAGTGGTTCTTCTGGGGATTTTGCCCAGTTATCTCGACAATGGTTAGGTTATATTCCCCAGGTTCGTTGTCATAAACTACATATTCCCGTGGAAGTTAGGGAGCAGGAATTGAGAATTGAAAATTAACGCTTGCGGAGCTCTACCCAAAGGGTCCCGACCCCGCGCCGAACCTCTCTAAATCTCTCCTGAAAGGAGAGACTATATTGTTCCCCTTCCTGTAGGAAGGGGTTAGGGGTAGGTGGCGCAAGG
>NZ_ALVZ01000070.1 GCF_000332055.1 Xenococcus sp. PCC 7305
GACCACTGGAGACAAAAATCATCTACGTCGCAAAAAATTGCTGTGATATCTAATCTTGATGTCATCATAAAATTAGCTGAGATTCTCTAATTCTGCTTATTATGAGTATACAATGTCAGCCTTTCTTTTCTCTCAAATTTTCGTCGAACTCACGTTGTTTAATTCCTTCAGGATTAAGTTCGGGTTTCCCCGTGTGATGCAAATAATCGGCGATCGCAGAGGAGGCTTGTTCATATTGCTCCTGGGCTTTGCCTACCAATTTGTCTGGTGCCTGGCTCATGCGTTTCCAGAGCGCTTCTACTGTATTGATCGTATGATCAATTTGTTCTTCAGTAAGATCTTGTCGTTGAGATAATAACTGAACTAAAGTATCTCTATCAAATTGAGCTAATCTTGAGTTTAAGGCCGAACTTCCCGCTTGAGGATCGCGAAGCAGGAGTTGTAATTCTTTTTTGATCCCGTCGGGATTGAGTTCTGTTCGTTCCGTATCCCTCAGATAGGACTGAACTTTGAGCCATTGTCTTTCGGCGATCGCTTTTGCTTGACCAAAATCTTGACGTGCTGCTTCTAAAACTTGATCTCGTGCGATTTCTAATTCATTGGCAATCGCCGAAGCGGCAATTTCATCCATGTCACGGCGCAATTCCAGCATTCTCATTAAAGTAAAGCGATCCAAAACTGCTAAACGAGTAGTTAATTCTTCTTCTGTCGCTTCGAAGTCCTCTAATATTGGTTTGAATTCGATTTGAATTTTTTCTCCAATGAGATTTTTTTTGGTCGTAGTGGTCAAATATTCTTCGACTTCCTTCATTAATTCAATCTTTTTTTCTCGTTCCTGAGCCGCTTGAGCCGTCGCCAAGACTTCTAGGCAGATATTTTCTAAATGGTTAGTAATCTGTCTAATCTGAGATTGAGTCAGAATTCCTTTTTGTTGCAAAATTTCTGCAAAATCGGCACGGTTAATATCTCTCAATTCCCTAGCTACCGCTTGAGGATCGGCTTGAGGATCGTAAATCAAATTACGAAATTCACGATCAAGATTTTGTGGTTTGAGTTGCCAAGGATAGCTATTGAGAAGATAATTTTTGATATCTTTTTTAATCGTAGTTTCTGCCGTATCGGTAAATCCTAGTTGAGATGTTACCGTCTCAGTCTGTTCACTCAGATGTCCTTGGAGTTTTTGTAGTTGCTTAACGATCTTATCCACATCAAGATCGCTGAGATCGGTTCTTCCCATTACCATGCTGACTAAACTATTTAACCCTAAAGTTGTAGCTTGAGTCAGGGGATTAATCGCTGGAGAACCAGATTTTTTGCCTATTTCATCGATCAAAGAGTCGATCTTACTACCTAAGTCATTTCCCAGAAGTTCTTCCTTGGTGGCAGTTTTAATATAGTTGGTAAAATCACTGAGAGGATTAGTCGAAGGTGTTAATTTATCGGTAGTTTTTTTCCAGACAGACTCTAATTTGCTGGCAATACGTTGTGCATCTTTTTTTGAAAGATCACTGCGATCGCTGATTAACGAAACAAAAGTACTGCGATTAATCTGACTTATACTGTCACTATCGACAATTTCCTGAAGATTTTCATCTTCTAACAACCGTTCAAAATCCTGAGCAATTTTATTTAGATCCAGATCCAAGGGATTAACAGAATATAAAAAGTCTTCAACGTTCTCGCGCATAGCAATAGGATCGATGGCCATGCCCAATTCTTTTCTAACTGCGGCAGCCGCAGTTTCGGCAGTATTAACAATTTTTTGGCTAGCAGCATCAGCACCTAAAGCCGCAGTCGCCGTACCTAGAATTGCTTGTATCCCAGAAGTTGCGGTATTAGTAACCGAACCCAATAGTGAGCCAATGGCTTTAGAACTAAATAGCGTCATCAGAACAAAAAAAGTTGCCCAGATAACCAACCCTACAATCGCACCTGAAAGGGGGGAGATAAAAAAGCCTAGCTTCACAGCTAAAATACAAGCGAGAAACAAAGCTAGGGTCACGCTAAATAATGTGCCTAAACCTACGGCAATTCCCACTTTTTTAATTGTGCTACCGAATTCTAGAGCATCATCATCAGTCTGAGATGAATCGAAATTATTGCCCACCAGAGAAATCCCAGCAGCAACAGCAAAATTAGTAAATAGTAATTGGAAGGCAAAAGCCAAAACTACCCCAGCAATTAGAGCAGCGAAGAACTGGGGTCCATTAAACAGAAAAGAAGCATCTTGCACTGCTTCAATATTAGGCTCAGTTTGAACAGGTATTTGTGCTAAAAACATATTTCTTTTGTTAGATAATTTTTTTAATTAATAGTTAAAATTAACAATTGTTCCCAGTCGTGAAACGGTAAGGTATGAATAAATTAACGATTTTCATTATTTAGTATTGCTTACCATCATCAGCGAATAGCCCCAACAACGGAGCTAAAATTGCACCAAAGATAAATCCTCCAGCATGAGCCCAATAGGCAACTCCACCATTATCCATTCCTACAGCAGCTTGAACCTCAAAAGAGGCGATGCCGTTAAAAGCTTGCTCTAGAAACCAAAAGCCGAGAAAGTACAATGCGGGAATTCTCAATAAAGGGAAGAAAAATCCTAAGGGAACGACTGTCACAATTTTGGCCTGGGGAAATTTTAAGATATAGGCTCCCATGACCCCTGCGATCGCACCACTAGCGCCTAGAGAGGGAACCTCAGACATAGTTGAGAAATACCATTGAGCTAGGCCAGCTAAGACTCCACAAAGTAGGTAAAAACAGAGATATTTGACTCTGCCTAACTGTTCTTCGATATTGTTACCAAAAATATAAAGGAACAGCATATTAAAGCCAATATGGGCTAATCCAGCATGTAAAAATTGTGAAGATATGAGAGTGAAAATCTCTGGGATGCCTTGATTGGTTGAAATTCCGTGAAAACTGGCTGTTAATTCTTTAGGCACGATCTCGAATATATGGAAAAACCCCTCTAACTGAGAATAATTTAAGCTAGATTCGTAGCCAAAAGCCAGAATATTAATCGCAATTAAAGTATAGGTGACATAGGGTGTAATTTGGATTGGATTTTCATCTTTTAAGGGAATCATATCGTTATCTTTAAATTAACATTCTCTTGTCTTCTGCCTTTGCACAACCTTTAAGTCCTCTGTATTTCCCAAAAGGTTCTTAAGGTTCTTATGGCTAAAGCTTTAATCGCCAAAGTTTTAGAGCAAAACTATCTTTTACTAAAAATATCAAACCTCAAAACCATCTTTAGATATATCTAACTAAAGCAATATTTTTAATCTTTCTCGGATCCGACTAAGGTATTAAATTTGTTTTCAACTTCATCCTGTGCAGAAAAAAATTTTTTCTAATATACAACCAAAGAGAGATAAAAATAAAGAAAATATTAAATAAAATGGGAATGTCAAAAATTTTTAGTTAAAGAGGAATCAAAGATTATGTCAGAGCAAAATGATAGTAAAGTTTTTATCGAAGATGGAGTTCGTCCTATAGAAGAAGGGACTTTAGACATTGCAGATACTTTCCGAGATGCGGGAATTAGACCGATAGAAGAAAGTCCCGATTATCTAGTTCCAGAAGAAGATACCCAAAAAGAAGTTGTGACGCCAGAAACTAAAGTTATTGCTTCTGGAGAAAGCAAAGTAATTAGTGAACATCCTTTAGTAGTTGAAATTAACAACCAAACTAGTTAGGAAAAAATCAGACTTTTAGTTAAATTAAAAAAATTCACAACACAATGCAAACTACAGAAAATCGTCCAACTCCCGATGACATTCCACCACAGCAGCTAGAATATCCAGCTTCTCAAAGAGATATGACTCCCCAACCCGATAGTGATCTATCCAATTATAAACCTGCTAATAAGTTAACCGACAAAGTTGCATTTATTACTGGTGGTGATTCTGGGATTGGTCGTGCAGTGGCGATCGCCTACGCCATGGAAGGAGCAGTACATACTTTAACCAAGTCTTTGGCATTAAACTTAGGCGATCGCGGTATTCGCGTCAATTCTGTTGTCCCAGGTCCTGTTTGGACTCCTAATATTCCTGCAACCATGCCCGTCGAAAAAGTAGATAATTACGATACTGACGGTATTATGCAACGAGCAGCACAACCAGAAGAGTTAGCTCCTGTCTATGTGTTTTTAGCCTCTTCTGACAGTAGTTTTGTCACTGGCGCATTGTATGACGTAACGGGTGGACAATTGTCCGCTTGAAGTTACTGTCAAGTTTATTTATCTTAACTACTAATTTCAGGAACCAAAAAACTAGATACTAATTCCTGAATTTGGTAACTCTACTGCTTGAAACCAATATTTTAGAAAAGTTTGTACTAAATCATTTAAACGATCAGTGCCCATAGGTTTAACCAAATAACCACTAATTCCATAACGATAGCAAGCATCAACATCTTTAGGATTAGAAGAAGTCGAAAAAATAACTATGGGAATTGTTTGTAAATCTTGATCTTGTTTTACTTCAGCTAAGACTTCTCTCCCATCAGTACCAGGTAAGTTTAAATCTAAAATAATTAAAGAAGGGCGGGGTGCGAGAGATTCATCTTGGTATTCTCCTTGATGATACAAAAAATCAAGTGCTTCTTCACCATCCTCACAGCGATATACAGGATTAGGAACATGAGCTTTTGCCATCATTCTAGTTAAAGCTGCAAAATCTTCATCACTATCTTCAATAATTAATAATGGTTTTTGGTTGAGTTCTTTCATCGACAATTATTGCAAAGTAAAGTAAAAGGTACTGCCTTCTTGATAGACAGATTTTACCCAAATTTCGCCGCCATGTCTTTCAACAATTTTTTTAGCAATAGTTAAACCAGCACCTGTGCCACCACCGTATTTTTTTTGACCATGTAGCCGTTTAAAAATGCGAAAAATGGATTCTAAATGTCGCTCACGAATACCAATCCCATTATCACTGACATAGAAAATAGTTTTTTCTGGGGTATTATCGGGATATTCTCCCATTTTCTTGATGACAATGGGGTGATCACTATCTAAATAACCAATTTCAATAATTTTTTCAGTTGCTTGATTATATTTAATCCCGTTACTAATTAAATTAGTAAATAATTCGTTAACTTGGGTGCGATCGCAATTTATGATCGGCAGAGGACGAGGAATTTTAAACTGTACTTGGGTATCTCTCGCACTAGCCTTAATAACATCCAATACTCCTGCAACTAAAGTACTAAGATCTACAGGAAGCATTTGTAGTTCTGCTCTACCTAAACGAGAATAGTGAAGTAGAGATTCTATTAGATCTTCCATGCGACGGGTTAAGCGCATTAGAGTATGCAATTTATCTTGCCCTGCTGGATCGAGAATCTCACCATAATCTTCAAGCAAAAAACTAGAGTAGTTATAGATACCTCGCAGTGGTTCTTTGAGATCGTGGGATGCAATATAGGCAAAAGCATCAAGTTCGATGTTACTGCGGGTTAATTCTTGGTTCACTTGGGATAGTTCATCTGCTTTGCGAAGAACAATACCGATGATTGAACTGCGTAATTCTAGAGCGGCTTCGATTTCACAGGCTTTCCAAGGTAAAGATTTGAGATGTACGGTTTCTTGCCATTTGGCAAAAGATTTACGAGGAGACATTTTTACTGTTCCTTCTTCATCTAGCTCTACAGGTTTATGGGGATTTCCTCCCCAATCTACCGTTTGGATCACTTCAGGACGAAACCAAATAATAAAAGTTTTGGGAACTCTAGAAATTAATAGGGCCAACAAGCCACTGGCAACTGTCTTATAGGATTTCGCCGCAGGATATATCTGTCCTAGGGAATTAGTGTTATAAATTACCTCTTCAGTAAATTGATTTTCTAACCAAGAAAGCATTTTGGTAATAAATTCTTTATCTGGAGTATCCCCAATTAAGGTGAGATCTTTTCCAAAAGATAGAGCAACACCCACAGCACCGACTAAATCTAATAATTCTTGGGGATTTTGCGTTAACCCTGTGACTAATTCTTCTGCTTGTGAGATCGTGGCGACAAACTGAGACTGAATAGATTTGAGCTTCATTTTGTAGTCCAAATTTTGATTTGCTTCTTTAGCTGCCAATTCAAAGGAAGCTATTTGTCCAATAAACTCACATACAGTACGAATTTCGTAGGGAACTTTTTTTTGTGAGTTATGGTGACAAGCAATTAAACCCCAAAGCTGTTTATTTTTTAACACGGAGATGGACATTGAAGCGGCTACTCCCATATTCTGCAAATATTCAGTGTGCAGGGGAGAGACACTACGCAACACTGACATACTCATATCGAGAGGCTTATTAGTCAGAGGATTTAATTTAGGTATTAACCCTACCGGCTCGTAGGCAGCATCGGGAATTAGACGAAGAAAATTGAGAGTATAGAGATATTTTGCCTGTTTAGGTATATCACTTGCAGGATAGTGTAAGCCCAAGAACGGTTCTAACTCTGCTGTTTTCGCTTCGGCAATGACTGTCCCCGCATCGTCTTGATCAAAACGATAAACCATCACGCGATCAAATCCTGTGATCTGCCGGACTTCTTTGGCGATCGCATTACATAGTTCTTCTAAAGTATTAGTACTTTGTAACTTGTTAACAGGACTTTTAACTAATTTATAAAAATTGAAAAAATCAACCTCTTCACTGGGCTGAGTTTGCTCTAGCTCTAAAATAATGATCTCTTGATTGCGATGAACAATCCCATCAAAACTAGTAGTTAAACCGTCGCGATTAATCTGAATTGGCAAAGGATTAATATTATCAAAATCTTCAGACAAACAACTTTTGATTGCTGTTACTTGTTCTTCTCCCAGAAATTCACTCAACGATCTACCTAATAATTTTTGAGATTCGATTCCTAAGATTTCAGCTGTATTGAGACTAACCTGTAATATCTGGTATTCAGTTGCGGAAACTGCCAATAAAACACCATGAGGTTGAATTAAATTAGGAATATGAATTGGTTCGCGATCGCACAGTGCCTCGCGTTCCGCGAGATAGCAGTTAGCAAGATCGACATCAGTGGTAATTGAAGAGAGAAATTCTAGAGAGTTTAGCTCTGAAGACATTAAAGTTTAAGAGTTATGACCTGTGGCTTGAAAATCCATTATAAAGCTAGGGATACTGTTATTACTATCAAATTAATTATGTCTTGAGATAGATCAGCTAAATCACTTACGCATTGTAAGCTACACATAGCTTAATTGATTTTTATTTCGTCAAAAAATAAAACTATCACCTAATTTTAGTTAAACTTTTGTTAATTTTATGTTTCAAGGTAATCAAATTAAAACCGCAGCCCTTTTAGGCTTATTAAGCGGGCTATTAGTCTTAGGTGGCTACTGGGCAACAGGGAACCAACAAGGAGCCTTAATTGGTCTGCTTTTTGCCGCTATGGGAAGTTTTGGCTCTTGGTTTTATTCCGACAAGGTAGCCCTTGCCGCCTACCAAGCCCAGCCAATCGACCGCAACCAGGCACCAGAACTTTACGATCTAGTAGCAGATTTAACGAACAAGGCAGATTTACCCATGCCTAAAGTATGTGTAGTACCGACACAAACTCCCAACGCTTTCGCTACAGGAAGAGATCCTGAACATGCTGCTGTGGCAGTGACTCAGGGAATTATGCAAATTTTAAACAAAGAAGAATTAGCAGGGGTAATCGCCCATGAGTTAACTCATATTAAAAATCGTGATACTTTGACTCAAGCCGTAGCAGGTACTTTGGGTGGTGCAGTCACCTTCCTCGGTAAAATGCTGACCTTTGGCGCGTTATATGGTCCTGTAAGTCGCGACGATCGCCAGGGTGGCAACCCGATTGGAATGTTAATTTTAGTTATTGTTGCACCGATCGCTGCAACCTTAATTCAAATGGCAATTTCTCGGACTCGCGAATTTTCCGCAGATCGAGGCGCTGCTGAAATTACCCAACAGCCTCTAGCTTTGGCCAGTGCACTACAAAAACTAGAATCTGTAGGCAGACAAGTGCCTATGAATGGCAATCCTGCCTTTGAGCCATTGTTGATCATCAATCCTTTTGCCGCTGGAGGGTTAGAATCTCTATTCCGTACCCATCCCCCAACTGAAGCAAGAGTAAGTCAACTCCAGGAACTAGCTAAACAACAGCGGAATCTTGCTTCTACTTGACAAGATTACTTCTCTAGCTAGATGTGATCGCCTAACTTCAGCTTTATGATTGCGGACAGTTATGAGATTTTTTTGATTAATGCAAATCCGAATTAAACCAATTTTTAGATTATTAAAAGAAGCTTTTCGCGAGTGGCAGCAAGATAAGGTTTCTTTGTTGGCTGCTGCTTTAGCGTACTATACTGTCTTTTCCGTTACTCCTCTACTCGTCATTGCGATCGCGATCGCTGGTGCTGTGTTTGGTGAGGACGCGGCTAAAGGGAAAATAATTCAGCAAATTAATAACCTAGTAGGGGAACAGGGCGCACAGGTGATCGAAATCGGATTAGCCAACGCCAATCAGCCTCAACTAAGCAGTACCGCATCCCTCATCAGTTTGGTAATTTTACTTATTGGTGCATCGGGAGTTTTTGCTCAACTACAGGAAGCATTAAATACGGTCTGGGATATTAAGCCTAAATCAGATAGAGGAGTTTGGCAATTTATTCGTAAACGCTTGTTATCTTTCAGTATGGTTCTGGTGATCGGGTTTTTATTGTTAGTCTCTTTAGTCTTTAGTGCCATACTTTCTGGTATAAGCAATCTGGAAGTGAATTTAATTCCAGATTGGATTTTCCTCTTGCGAATACTGGATTTGGCAATTTCTTTGGGGATGATCTCGTTGTTGTTTGCTCTAATTTATAAATATCTTCCTGATGTGAAGATTCGCTGGCAAGATGTTTGGGTAGGAGCTATCATTACTGCTTTGCTGTTTACCTTAGGTAAATTCTTGATTGGTTTATATCTAGGAAAAGGTAGTTTAGGTTCTGCTTATGGCGCGGCTGGCTCGCTGATTATCTTTCTGGCTTGGGTATTTTATTCGGCTCAAATTCTCCTTTTTGGGGCAGAATTCACCCAAGTTTATGCTCGTAAACATGGTAGAACAATTCGCCCTGATAAACATGCGGAAGTTTCCCACTTTTTTACAGACCGATAATATTTTTCTTTCTCTCTGGATACTCCTTAAGAAGGATAGTTTTAGCTTAATTCTTACTTTTTACCGATGCGTGATCGCTTGTCTAACTGTTCTAATAATATTGAAGTCACGAACAAAATTATTTTATGCCTAAGTTAAATATTGGATTAACAGAAGAACAACGTCACGGCGCGATCGAGTTATTAAATCGCGATCTGGCAAATTTTTATCTACTTTTAATTAAAACTAAAAAGTACCATTGGGATGTCGTCGGGCCTCAATTCCGTACCTTACATACTCTCTGGGAGGAACATTACAATAGCTTGACTGCTAATATAGACGCCACAGCAGAAAGAATTAGAGCCTTGGGAGGTTACCCGCTAGGAACAGCCGCAGGATTTATTCAATACAGCACCCTTCAAGAGCATCCCAATGATTTGCCCTCTGCTAATGAAATGGTAGCTCGTTTAGTACAAGACCACGAAACCATAATTCGCTATCTCAGAGAAGATATCAGTATGTGCAGTGATAGATATAAAGATGAAGGAACAGCCGATTTCCTAACAGGGTTGATGGAACAGCATGAAGAAATGGCTTGGATGCTTCGTTCTTTCATCGAAGGAGAAAATTTAAATAGTAGTGGCGATCGCGTAGGGAAAGAAACTAAACCTACTGTTGATGTTTAATCCTTTTTATTTTCGATGATCACAATAATCCATTCAATAATAAGTTTATTAAGGAGAATTTAAAATATATGACACAAGAATACAAAGCAGAACGTACAATTACCGCAGTAGTTCAAGCAGAACAACAAGTAGATAATATTGTTCGTCGTTTGATAGATCGTGGTGTCCCCCAAGACCATATTTCCGTCATGGGTCAAAATTTCCAGTCGCAAACTCGGATTGCTGGCTTTATCACAAAAAAAGATGTCATCCTCGGTGGCTTACGCACAGGTGCAGTCTTCGGCTCCCTATTTGGCTCTCTTCTCAGTCTTTTTACTGGTGTCGGAGTATTATTTATCCCTTTTATCGGTTCTGTCGTAGCCGCTGGACCTATAACTTCGGTACTTCTTGGTGCGGCTACAGGTGCGATCGCCGGTAGTGCTGGTGCAGGCTTGGCTTCAGCTTTATCCACTTTAGGAATGCCCCAAGAAAAAGCCACAATCTACGAAACGCGAGTCAAAGCAGGCGAATTTTTACTCATGGTGGAAGTTCCCGCGGCGAAATCAGGAGAATACCAATTATTGATCGAAAGTGCTGGTGGCGAAGAAATTCACATCAATGAATCAACTTTACCTCGTCCTTGTCCTGGTAAATGCAACGGAGTAGAAGATCTCTCTCCTGAAATTCGCTCCCATTTATCATCAGAAGCGCAACAAGATTTTATCGCCAGCTACAATGCGATTCTTGACGGGACTGATGATGAGACAAAAGCCGAGCAACAGGCTTGGGCGATTATCAAAGATAAGTATGACGAAGACGAAAACGGCGTTTGGTCAAAGGCTAAAACAATTGTCTAAGGACTAATTAAAAGAGGTCTTTTTCTTCCTGTTTTTGTAAAGTTTTTTCCTATTGTTCCACTTAGTTGTAGGTTATATTGGATAGTGAAAAAAATCTAATTTTGAGAGAGGGCTGTTTCCAATTCAAGGAATAGAGTGGAAAACTTCTTTCGCTCCGAAGCACCTCTGCTTTCTTGCTCTAGATAGATTTATAATCTATGAATAAAAATTGAGCCATCTGACTGATAGAATTATCCGCATACACTATTACTTTTTAACTTGATTAACCATCAGCTTAGAAATAGTAGTCTAAATATGGAGGATAGTAATTATGGTCGATAGTTTATTAACTCGGGGTCAATTAGAAAGAGAACTTTCTCAGAAAATTCAGGCATTCTATCGTAGTCACTTAGATCACAAACCTTCTAAAGTTACTTGTCAACTGTTTGATACCAAATTGGCAGTGATTTTAGAAGATTCTATTACTAGTGCCGAACAAATTTTACGACAAGAAGGAAAAAACGATCTAGCCGAGAAAGTACGTACTAATCTCGATGATTCTATGCGGCCAGAGCTGAAAGAGTTGATTGAAAAAATAGCCCAAGTTACGGTTATAGATATATTAAGTGATGCAACTCTTGATACTGGACGAACAGGAATCATCGCTATTTTAAATGAAGCTCCTAAAGTACGTAACCCGGAAGGTAACTCTAAAGTAAAAAATTAGAAAAGAAAACTTCAAGGAAAAAACTTGTAACTTATTCCGAAGATTACTTTAAGATATCTTTAGTAGTTATGAATTATGTATAATTGTAATTAATAGCCCTGTAAATATAATTATAGACAATTTTTCTTTTGTAATAGTTTTTTGGTCCTGTAAATGAATAAAAAAGTCATCAGAACTAAAGAGATCGAAAACTTACTTTCTCAAAAAATTAGAGATGCCTATCAAGATCGGCTAGAGCATAAACTTGACAAAGTTTCTTACAAATTATTTGACCATACTCTAGTAGTCATGTTAGAGGGCATAACTACTTCACCAGAAAAAGTACTGAGGAATAATGACCGCATTTATTTAGCAAATCAAGTCAGAGAAGTCATAGATAATGTAATGCAATCGCAAATTCAAGAAATCATTGAAGAAGTATTTGATATTAAGGTAGTAGATTTTTTGAGCGACACTACTATCGATAACAATCTGACAGGAGCGATCGCTATTTTTGAATTTAAACCTAATAGTATTTGAGGTAACGATGAATTTTTTCTTCTAGATCTTCTATCAAATAAGGCTTTACAAGATAGTCATCGCATCCGCCCTCAATAATTTTTGCGATATCTTCTGGTCTAGTCAATCCTGTAACTGCAATAATCGGAATATGAGAGATATTTTCAGTTTGCCTAATTGTGACAATAATTTCTAGACCATTAATTTTAGGCATCACAATATCTAACAGAATAAGATCAGGCAATAGTTCATAGACTAACCTCAAACATTCTTCCCCATTATCAGTAGCTAAATAGCGCATTCCCAAAGATTTTATAACACAGCTAGCAAAAAATAAGTTATCGCAATCGTTATCTACAATTAAGATCAAAGGTTTATATATTTGGGACAATTCACACTGCCTTTCAGAGCCGTCTATCATTTTTAGTAACTGCATTATCTTAAAGAATGGTTTTTTTTAATCGAAGCATTCTCAAAGTGATATAAAAGCACCTATGAAAGATTGGCTCTGGAATTTAGCTAGGTTAAAAACTTTACTCTTTGCTCAACTGAGGAAAGTAGATTTTAAGCTAGAAAAATTTAAAGGTTTACCTCTATAGTTTTACAGGCTTATATTCATGGTAGTCAAAATTACTGGGATTTTCAAAATTTCTTAACTTTATTTAAGTACGGTTATCTCACTGGTGTAGAGCTCTGGTTTGCGTCTTATATTTCTCATTATCCCTCCAAAGGTTGCACAGGTTACACAGTGAATCCCTCCAATTGGCCGAATCTTTTGTGGATCTTGTCTGGTTGCACTGTATCAACTCGCGAGAGTAACACAGCACCAAACCCAAATAGATTGAGCATGAGGATAATGACACTTCTTGCAATAAAAATCAAGCTGATTACTGTTGATTACTGTCAAAATAAACATTCCTACCAATAAGAGAATGAAGGGAACTGTTCATCCTCTTAAACGGATGCTGTTGCACTGAAGTGCTGAAAATTTAACTTAAATAAAATATTTTGTTAATTGAAAATACGGTGTTGCTGATTTAAAACATGAAAGAATTTTAGACTAATATTCTTTGCTTCTTTCTTTGCGTCTTTGCGCCTTTGCGCGAGACAAATTCATATCTGGATTCAGCAACACC
>NZ_ALVZ01000071.1 GCF_000332055.1 Xenococcus sp. PCC 7305
GATTTCCTAAGGGATGAGGGATGAGGGATGAGGGATGAGGAAAAAAACAAAACTGGTTACTGATCACTGTTAACTGTTAACTGATTACTGAAATATCGCAGGTCATGAGGCGGCTCAGGAAAAAATTGGTCATCTTCGAACCATAGGGAGAATTCCACCAACGGGACGGATGACAACCGGCAGGGGCATTAAGGCTAAAGTCTAGGTCCTTACATTTGAGCCAGCGATTTTCTTTTCGCCAACCTAAGCGCTCTCCCCAAGTTTCGATCAACTTGTTATCTTGTTCGATAGTGCTTTCGACAGTGCCACCAAGATCTTGATAAGTCTGTAATTGAACACTGAACCCAAAGCGATCGCCGCTATATTGTCGCCAGAGCTGATCGATTACCATCAAGTCATTACAAGGAAAATGTTGGATATCTTTGGGGGTTAATTCCTCAATTTCGCGATTTGTTACCGCCAAGATTAATCTTACTGTCTCATGATCGGCTTCAAACCAATTTTCCTCCGCTAGATATTTTTGTAATGCTTTATATCTATAGCGATCGCCTAGTAACATCAGATCATTTTCCAGCCTCGTAATTTTCGCTGGAACATCAGACAATTCTTCGAGACGATCATCAACATTATCAAAACGATTAGTAAGCTCTTGTAACTGTTGCTGAATACTGGCTAAGGCATTTGCCAATTGCTCAGCAGGAATACTGCGATCGTCAATCATTAGTTCTGTGTATTTACTTAGATTGGAGAATTACTAACTTAGGATAACAAAATCTAGCAAGAAAAAAGACGATGCCCCATCGATGAGGCGATCGTCAAAACCCATTACTTATTACTTAACTAACTAGGCAGTCACTAATTCAGGACGCTTACTATTGCGAATCCCTTCGATCGCGCTCGCATAATCAGGAGCTTTGAAAACAGCAGAACCAGCAACAATCGCATTGGCTCCAGCTTCTAATACTTGCCAAGTGTTATTCGGTTTTAATCCACCATCAACTTCAATCCAAGGATCTAAACCTTTTTCATCACAAATTTGACGAAGTTTTTGGATTTTGGGCACGACATCAGCAATAAAGCTTTGACCACCAAAACCAGGGTTAACACTCATGATCAACACAAGATCACATACGGGCAAAACATATTCGATGATATCTAAAGGCGTAGAAGGATTTAAAACTACCCCCGATTTTTTACCCAATTCACGAATTTGACAAAGGGTACGATGCAAATGAGGAGAAGCATTATGCTCTGCATGAACAGAGATGATATCCGCACCAGCTTTGGCAAAATCGGCAACATATTTTTCGGGCTCGACGATCATCAAATGAACATCTAAAGGCTTTTTGGTAAGAGGACGAATCGCATCAACAATCAAGGGACCAATGGTGATATTGGGAACAAATCTACCATCCATAACATCAACGTGAATCCAATCAGCACCAGCTTGATCTACAGCTTGGATTTCTTCTCCCAAACGACTGAAGTCTGCTGATAGTATCGATGGAGATATAACTACTTTTTTATCGGTCATGATTTTGGCCTCTCTAAACGTCCTAAAAAATTTGTATCTGATTTAACAAAAAATCAACCTTTTACCCGTTACCATACCACACTCTTGATCTGAATCTGTGCTTACAAAACGAAATAAATTGAAAATAATCTTATTTTCTGTCATCGTTCTGTAACTTTAATCAAATCATCATAAATCTGTAAATAATTCTTGAACCGCTGGATGAATTATTTGGCCATTTTTAACATTTAAACCTTTGGCTAAAACAGGATCTTTATCCAGAGCATCTAGGCCATAATTGGCTAATTTTAAGGTGTAAGGTAACGTACTATTATTTAATGCTTGACTTGCAGTTTCTGGTACCGCACCAGGCATATTCGGAACTCCAAAATGAACAACTCCTTCCTCAACATAGGTGGGGTTAGTATGAGACGTCACATGAAGAGTTTCGACACAACCGCCTTGATCCACTGCCACATCGACAATAACCGAGCCAGCACGCATTTTGCTGACCAAATCACGATTAACCAGAATTGGTGCCTTTCTGCCGACAACTAAAACCGCACCAATCAATAAATCGGCATCGGGAACGACTTCTTCTATTTGAGGCGCACTACTATAGAGTAATTCGACTCGGGAACCAAAAACACTTTCTAGGTAAGATAGGCGATCTAAATCAATATCAATTATCTGAACTTTCGCCCCCATGCCCACGGCAATCCTCGCCGCTTCTGTGCCGACGACGCCACCGCCGATAATGACCACACGTCCGGGGCGCACACCAGGAATCCCTCCTAAGAGGACACCTCTACCACCCTGTTGTTTTTCCAAATATCTGGCCCCAAACTGCACTGACAAACGACCTGCGATAATACTCATGGGGGTGAGCAAGGGAAGTCGGCCATCAGCTAATTCCACTGTTTCATAGGCGATCGCAGTTACTCCCGATGACACTAGACATTCCGTTAAAGGGCGATCTGCGGCTAAATGAAGATAGGTAAAGAGAATTTGCTCTTTTGTGATGTATTTGTATTCGGAAGCTAAAGGTTCTTTTACTTTAACTATGAGCTTTTTACTCCAAGCCTCTTCTGGGCCAGCGACAATTTTGGCCCCTGCTTGTAAATAATCTTGATCGCTAAAACCACTACCCAAACCGGCATTTGTTTCGACAAATACCAAATGATTTTGCGCCGATAATACTCGAACACTATTGGGAGTTAGTCCAACACGAAACTCTTGATCCTTGGTTTCTTTCGGAATACCGATTTCCATATTTGACAATTAAATTAGTGATTTTTTATTAATGATAATAAAAGTGCCAAGGAAAAGTCAGAAATTCTTCTTTAGAAGAGAAATATTGGAATTTTTCAGAGTATTTTAACTTGACGCTTAACTAAGCTAACCTAACCTTGCTCTCAGATGAGATTACTTTAGCAGCTTAGTTCTCTAGCGAGATTCGAGAGCCAACTAAATCACAGTCAAGAATAAAATATGCCATAAAAATGCTCAGAATATTAAGAATTACAACAATATCTTACCAATTAAACCATTTTAGAGTCGATTGGTTCATTATTACTATATACGGGTTATAAACTCTTTAATGAACTTAGTATCAGAGTAGGTAGTGCGTAATTTTAACTATCCAGCAGATAGTAATTCTTAATAATTACTTTATGGGAATAGTTTGAATAGCGGTGTAAGATTTAACCTCGGTGGCTCCTACCGGAAAATTAACAGTATTTACCTGATTATTAGTTTTTTAAGGAGAGCAGCATTTCCATTTGCTATTATGAGTTGATAGTAAAAAAAATGCAGATTGCCCGTCTTAAGTTAAGATGTTGATTGTCTACTTGGAAAATTAACTAAAGAGATTAAAAATTGTCTTGTTTCAATCTTCCCAATGCTAGAATGACATGTCTTTGCCTGTATGAGTCAAATACATACAAATTACAAGTTTGTTGTTGATTGCGTCATTGAAACATAACAATTGCCTTGAGTTCTTTGCTTGAATTCCTAGTAAAAGTCAATTTTTAAGATTAATTAACAATACGAGTAGCATTTTAAACTTGTTGTTATATAATCTATATCTTGATACAATGAATTGCTTTCTTAAGCAAAAGAAACGTTCTATTTAACAGAAACCGCCATGACTAGACCAAAAAAAGGACAACCTCAAAAAACCAATTCCCCATTTAAACAATTAAGGTTGACAGCACAATTATCTCAAGAACAGTTAGCAAGAGATATTGGTGTAGCTGTATCAACCATCCGTCGTTGGGAAAAGGGGCAAGCTGAACCAACTATGACAGTTCTTCAAATGAAATCTTTTTGTGAGGCAGTGAACCAGACTTTAGATGAATTGCCCCAGTCCCTGCTTCCTCCTGCTGATGCAGAACCCGCGTAAGGTCGCTTTGCGATTGGCGAATGAGTTTATGTGCTCATAGCTTAAGCTTATAGCCTTTGCCGGAAAAACACTGATAACCGCCATCAAACGAAAAACGTTTTGATTTGGTGTCCTTTGAAATCATAGGGTTGTTACTTCGCTCAATATAGTCGAAGTGCCAGCCCTAATCTTTTTTTGTGAGTTAAACAATTTGATTTGCTAAGGAGAACTGTGACAAAATAATCAAATAATTGTTAAAAAATGTAAACAAAAGAATTGTCATGAAAACTGCACTACCTCGAAATCCCAAATCTCGTGTGATTGTAGTTGGTGCAGGGATTGGAGGCTTAACAGCAGGTGCTTTGCTTGCCAAACGAGGTTACGATGTCACAATCTATGATCAGGCGATCGCACCAGGAGGATGTGCTTCGACCTTCAAGCGTCGGGGTTTCACCTTTGATGTTGGGGCGACTCAGGTAGCAGGATTGGAATCGGGGGGGATTCACCAACGAATTTTTCAGGAGTTGGCCATTGAATCACCAACAGCAACTAACTGTGATCCTTCCTGTGCTGTGTTTTTACCAGGCGAAAGCGAACCGATTAATGTCTGGCGCGATCCAGGCAAGTGGCAAGCCGAAAGACAAAAGCAATTTCCTGGCAGTGAACCATTTTGGCAATTACTCAATAAGTTGTTTCGTGCTAGTTGGAAGTTTCAGGGTCGAGACCCGGTCCTGCCGCCGCGTAATCTTTGGGATTTTTGGCAATTAGTTTCTTCGGTGAGATTAGAGACCCTAGTGACTGTACCCTTCACCTTGATGAGTGTCACCGATGCTCTAAAGCTTTATGGTTTAGCAGGCGATCAAAGGCTGAAGACCTTTCTGGATATGCAGCTCAAATTATATTCCCAGGTTAATGCCGACGAAACTGCTTTGCTTTATGCGGCGACGGCCTTATCTGTTTCCCAAGCACCCCAAGGGTTGTTTCATCTTCAAGGTAGTATGCAGGTTTTAAGCGATCGCTTAGTCGCTGGATTAGAAAAATATGGTGGTAAATTATTGATGCGCCATAATGTGGAAAAAATTCAGACAGAACAATCAAAAGTAATCTCAGTCAAAGTTCGGGAGCAAAAAACAGGCAAAACGACCATCGAACAGGCGGATGAAATAGTCACCAATGTTACAGTGCAGAATTTGGTTAAGCTATTAAATCTTTCGCCACAAAACCAATCTCTTTTCTCTGGGTATCAGCAAAGAGTGGATAAATTGCCAGAAGCGTCAGGAGCTTTTGTGATTTATTTGGGAGTAAAGCGAGCCGCTATTCCCGATGACTGTCCACCTCATCTGCAATTTCTCTATGATTATGATGGCGTGATTGGGGAAAATAATTCTTTATTTGTTTCGATTAGTAAGCCAGGTGATGGACGAGCTGCTGAGGGGCAGGCAACTATTATTGCTTCTTCGTTTACAGATACTCAGATCTGGTGGCAAGGGAGTAAGGATGATTATGAAAGAGTGAAAGCACAATATACTCAAGAGGCGATCGCGCGTCTGGGGAAGTATTTTAATCTCACCGCGGAAAATATTCTGCATCAAGAAACTGCTACACCGCGAACCTTTGCCAAATATACAGCACGCGATCGCGGAATTGTCGGTGGCATTGGACAGCGAATTTCAACTTTTGGCCCTTTTGGCTTTGCCAGTAGAACTCCGATGAAAAATCTTTGGTTAGTAGGGGATTCTATTCATCCTGGGGAGGGCACCGCAGGAGTTAGTTATTCGGCGTTAACTGTGGTTAGACAAATTGAGGCTAAGAATAATTGAACGAGGGCAGAGGGCAGAAGGTAGTGACTTTACAATACTAGATTAGTTGCACTCTTTGAGATGTTTAATCGCAACATTTTGATTTATATGTTCTTGTTCTAATCTTATTCCCTCGCGGGATACATGAGCATATAATAAATATTCTTCTTTGGTTAAATTCGATAAATTTTCAGGTTCCGAGCTGGTTACTTCTACAGAAAATTGCTCAAATTTATTAAAAGTATCTTGACTCATCATTACAGAAATAGTCTGAGGAAAATATATTCTTAATTGATGCAGTATTTTAAACCCATCGGCATCGATATCTCCCCAGTAAAAGATAGGACAATCGGCCAACCAACTCACAGACTTTAACACCTGAGTTTTATAACCACTGCCCCAAATAGCAAAGCTATCTTGAAGATTAGGCAAAGTGAGAAAATTCATTTTATTCTCAGTTATAAAACAATGATATTTTTTGAGATCAAGTTGTTGAAATTCTGATAAGGGAGTCGTCAGATCAAAAACTGGAAAGCAATATTTTTCTTTGAGCTGCTTGTCTAAGATTCTGAATCTGACTAAAGGCTCTTCATATCTAAGGGAGAATTTTTGTTCAAAGCTGTATTTTTTCTGTTTATCGACTGGTTGAATAACTTCGCTGGGTAAGATTGCTGATAAAAGGGAATCAATAATAGCTTTATTTTGTTCAATGAATTTGGTATTAACTTCAATTGGTAGTTCACGAAGATAAAGATTAGGACCAGGATTTTGCTGAAAATAGTGACAAACTTTTAATAAATCTTCCCATTGCCCTGCATGATCAATAACTTGTTTGGTATGTTTAAATATCCATTCTTCAAGTTGAGGTATCGAAACCCTAATTAATTCAATATTGGCTTTAAATTTACTAAATTCTGATTGCTTATTAAGTAATACTAGATAGTCTTTTTTGGTTTCAATAGTAATTTTAGTAGGTAAAGATTGTGATCCATAACTTCTGGTATTCTTAGTTGTCAATTTGACAGTATATCCATAACCTAAAGTTGATTTTGATTGATTGATTAAACAGGTGAGTTCATCCCGCAGTTGGATATACTCTTGGGGAATTTTACCGATAGGTAAGACCAAAGGAAAAAAAATCTGGTTTTTAATTATTGTCTGAAGAAAACTCGTATATTTACGTTTTGCTTTTTGCTTAATTTGATTGGGAGTAATCACGATTTTTCGCTAATTCAATCTGACGATTGTGTTGAAATTCCTCAATAGTCATGGAAACAACACTAGAATAGTCTCTGGCCTCTGTATTGGAAACAACATGAAGACTGGAGATATAAGGTTCTGTAATGTTTATTTTGTCTTGAGGTGTAATCATTAATAACTGCAAATCTAAGTTTTTAAATAACTCCATAGCATATCGAGCATTTTTATCATCTAATTTGCTAAATGCTTCATCGATTACAACAAACCTAAATGATTTCCCACTAGAATTGGCTCGATGTAAACCAAATTGGTAGGCGATCGCACTGGCTAGAATAGTACAAGCTAGTTTATTTTTCTGTCCTCCAGACAAAGCCGCCGAGTCAGTGTGAGTTCTTTGTTCTTGATTATCTGAGCGATCGCGTTCACTGACAGAAAAATCTAACCAATTACGAACATCTGTAACCTTATTTTGCCAACGAACTTCATTATTTTTTAGGGGTTCGATTAAAAACTTTTGAATATTTTTGAATCTTTGTTCGTTATCTTCAGCAGTTTGTCTTGCAACATCTCCCAAACAAGTTTTTAGATTATGTCTAAAATCTGTAATTTCGCGATCGCGATTTTTATGATACTGCAATTCAATATAAGTTGAGGTTGTGTAGTCAATTGTTCGCAAAGAATTATTTAGATTATCAATATCTTGCTTAATTTCTTCTTCTGTCTGTTCTAGAGAAGTTTTAAACATGATTATAGAATCGACAATTTTCTCTGTCATCAGCTTTTTGAATCTTTTTTGATGGCGAGGTAAATCATCCTGTTCTATTTTATGAGTGAGTTTAATATATTCTGGGAGTGACTCAAAATCACTTCCCATATCAATTGTTACTTGGGTAAAATTTCGCCTAAAGTTGTAAATTTGTTTTTCAATACTATTTCTACAAGAATTTTGTTGATTGATCTTTTTCTGAATCTGCTCACCGAACTTGTTATTTACTTGGTCTTCAATTTCATCAATATTTTCCAAGTTTAAGTTATTGTGCTGTAATTTCCTAAGATGTTTTTTTGCAAAATTTTCAAGTTGAGATTCTATAGAATGTCTGAATTTTTCTTGACATTTTGACTTTGCCGCCTCGGCTTTTCGACGATTATCTTCTAGAGTCTGAATTTGTCTAATTAAATTATCTCGTAGTGAATTAGCGGTGATAATTTGTTGTTGAACTTCCTTTAGTTGGGTCTCCAATTGTTGTAGGTGATTGCTACTTGCGGTTAATTCGGCTAGCTCTCGTTCCCGCCTTTGTTTTCCTTGTTCTACCAAACGCCAATCGATGGAGTTAAAGTCTGTAAAATTCATAAAGTCTTGTAACCAAGATTGTTGTCGCTGGCGTTGGCTACGTTTTAGTTCTAGTTCCTTAACTTGTTGAATCAATTCCTGTAGGTCTTGGTTAAGTGAAGATAATTCTGTTTCTATTGCCGCAATTTTTTCGGCATTATCCCAACCCAAAATATAGTTTCTGCGATCGCCTATGCGCGAGCTATCATCTTTTTCATGTCTTTCTCCACTATGTTTAATCAATCCCATGGAGGTGATGGCACGAGTTTGTTGCAGAAAAAGTTCCACTGTATCACAACAAGTATAGCTATAGGACTGAACTAACTTATGTTGCAACCATTGGGCAAAAATTCGATTGTCAGGCTTAATTTCTAACTTGGAAGGTACTTTATCAGGAGCGAGAGCCCGTTGAGTTGCTTGGGTTGGCGACGGTGCAACTCGATAGTAAACTAAGCGCCCTTTTAAATTATTACTATTTACATAGGAGTTGACTTTACTATAATATTGCTCGGAAACCAAAATACACAGGCCAAAACCTTTTAAAAGCCTTTCGATCGCGGCTTCCCATTCAGCTGCATCATCACGAACTTTAAGCAGTTCTCCCACAAAGGGCAAATCGGACTGCTCTAAATTGAGAGCATCGGCAATGCGATCACGAATGTCTAAATTTCTTTGGGGAATTTGGCTCTTACGTTGCCGAAGCGAGTCTAATTCTGATTGCAATTCTTGGCATTGACTCTCCAATTCTTTGCGCTGACCTACCAGCTCGTCACGTTCAATTTCTAAATCTCGTAGCGCAGCAATAATATTTTGTTTGAGATTTTCTCCTTGCTCTCGTGCTGTAAAAAATATCTCTTTATCCCTATATAGAGGTAATTGGAGCAATTCTGCCAGACGATCATATTCTGTTGCTTGATGTTTTTTATGACTAATTTCTTGAGTATCTTGTTTAATCTCTCTTTTTAATTCTTCTAGTCTTCTGCCCACACTATCTTGACTAATCGCAATCTTTAAATCTTGTTCTTGCTGACGCAGGCTGTCGAGCTGCTGCTCGCTATTGTCTTGATCGAGCTTCCTCTGGGCAAGTTGCTGCTCAATTTTAGTGATTTCTGCGGTTAATAATCCAAATTTTTCCTTCGCAAAATAGGCGGGAGCGACCGTGATATTTTGCTGTAAATTGACAATTTCCTGGGTTAACCGATTATATTTCTCGTCTTCTTCTGTAAGAGGAATTAAAGTTTCTAGCTGTTGTCGCGATTGTTCAATTACATTATGACAAACAGTTAAGTCTTCATAGCTTTTTTGCAACTCCTCAATTTTTGCCTGGACATCAGTTTTTTCTAGCATATGCTTGCGAACAAATTCATTCAGACTTCTGATCTCTTTGATGCTGACAGTTTGATTGAATAAATCTAAGGCTTTGTCTGACTGCAAACCCAAAAGTCTGGGAAAGCTGGCACTATACTTATTGAAATTTTCAAAAGTTGTCGTTGCCTTATTTTTTTTGAGTTTTTTTTTGAGTTCAGAAACATTCTGATAATTATTAAAATCTTTCTCAATGCTCAACTCATCTTTGGAAACAACAAAAAACTTTTTAACCGATCCGTCTTTAACCCATAAAACTTGAGCTAAGGTCACTTGCTGTTGGTTATCTGTATTGCAAAAGTAAGCCAGTAAGATTGTAGGAATGCCTTCTTCCCGCAAAAATTTTGATTTAGAACCATAGGATTCTTCTAAACTGGTGCGATCGTAGGCCCCCAAGACATAACTTTTTTCGTTGCGTTCTCTTTTCCCTGTATCACCAGAAGCCAAATTGTAGTTACGTCCTCTGTTGGGAACCAGCAAGGTTAATAAGCCATCCACTAAAGTCGATTTTCCAGAACCATTGGCCCCAGTCAGCAAGGATGTTTTACTCTGCAAGTTTAGCGCCCAAGGGCGGTTATCAAAGGTCCCCCAGTTAAGAACTTCGTATCTTTGTAAACGATATCCCGACGAGTTATGTTCTGAATCAGGAGTCAGTTTCAGCTGAAGTGGAGTTTGCTGCATATTCTGCCAGTTTTTGTTTGAGGTTAGTAAGGGTTTGGGCATCAAGTTTTGCTTTGAGAATGGCTCTTATTTCGTATTTATCATCTTGTCCCGATAGTTGTCTGAGGAATTCCAAATTTTCGGCTTGCTTGACTAGACTATTAACATTACGCCGAAACTTTTCTTCGTTATTACTTTCTGGGAGATAAGGCTGAAGTAAATCCCGAATTTTTTCGATGCTAATAACTAATTGGCCTGTGGCTTCACTGGTATTAAACTGTCGCAACTCTTCTCTTAGTAAGATACATAAGATAGTCATTTTAAAGCTTAGGGGATGGCGAGTTGTCAGGCGGGGTAAAGGTTCAGATTCATCTTCTGGATCGGCTTCTGGTTGTGTAAGATAGGCAAATCCATCGGTTTCGTAATTACGTATTTCTAAACCAAGCTGACCAAAAAACTCTTTAAGCGGGGTTAGATAGCTTTGTAACTGATTCCAATGAGAGTCGTTACTGTAGATAACGCCTTTGAAAAGTTTAATAATAACTGGCGCATAGGCTGGGCGAGGTTGAGTCGACATTTAATGTAATCGCCTAAAAATGACTTCCGGCATGTTGAGAGATAACTTATCTCCTAATTCTAAGCTATCTATATCGATGTACTCAAATTTTCTCAGATTGACTTCATGCTGTTGGTCTTGTTTGGCAATCACTATATAGGCGACAATTTCCGCTAATCCTTGGCTAATGGGATATAGCCTGATTAATTCTACTAGGGTAATTTCCGCTCTTGTGGCCAAAATTAGCTCAAGGCGATCACGTAATAAGTCTTCGTCTACGTAAACTTGATGATAAATTTCGTTTAAATCTTGCCTTAAGTCAACTTCCGGTAGATTATCTAAATCTAGAGCAAAACTAGGGCTAGGAGATTCTTGCAAAGAATGGAAAGGACGATCCATAAAGATATTCAACTCGGGTTTTCCTTCAAATATCCAAAAATTCGGCTCTAAGGGAGGAGATTCGGTTATTTTTAAAGCCAAGCCTTGGATTTCTCTGATTAGTTCGCCAACTCGTCTATTTTCCTCTAGGTTACTTTCATCCAAAAGCTGGCGTATCTTCTCTGCCAGACGATAGTTGGATTGCATAATATATTGGGCTTCGTTAACTAATCTACTTTTAATCCGACGTAATGATTCATATCTTGAACCCGAAGCAGATAAATCTTCCAAATTATAAACGGCTTCGATTAAAATTTCTAATTCTTGTTGTTTGCTATCTGATTGCAGGAAGTTGAAGAAGGTATAAAAACTCTTTCCCTGGTTTGATTCCCGTAATTCTTCATCGGCATCCAAGACGCGATCCAAGATAGATCCCTTGTTCGCTTTGACTTCTAATCTTGCGGTGGTGATTTTCTTGGTCAACTCGCGAAAATTTTTTTCTATGGTACGAAAATCGGCCACTAATTGACGAGCAATAGAATTGGCGAATTCAAATCTTTCCTGAATTTGGGTCTGATTATAATTTTCGACAATGCCAGTTTGTTTGATTTTGTCGATTTCCTGTTGAATGCGATCGCGCTCTTGCTCTAGTTGGGATATTCTGGTTTCCAAATCTTCGGTACTGTTATCTCTAATCTCTTTTAGCAAGCTAAAGATCTGCAAAAAACGCGATTCTGCGCCAATAAATTCACTTTGCTCTAAATCTTCTAGCCAGGTAATTACTTGTTCGGTTGCAGGGGTTAGTTCGAATACAGGATCGTCACTATCAGCTTTATAGGTTTTGCGCAGAAAGTCATCATTACACCATTGATTTAAATATTCCCTGGGCGATCGCGGATAGAGATCTGGTTCGCTGTCTCGTAAAAACTCTAAATAATCTTCTAGTTTCTTGGTTAGCTCAGATTCTGGAATTGAGATTTGCTGCTTTTTTTTGAAATGCTGATACAAAAAGCTAACAATCAGCGGTGCATTCCGACTTTTTAGCAGTTTAATATTTGGGGAATTTTCTAAATCATATTGAATTTTCTCATGTTCCATAGTTTATCCTGCAAAATCAAGCATTATTTCTGTAATTTTACAGTTTAAATGTGTATCTATCACTCATTATTTGCTTAATCTGAAGTTTTGCAGGAGAACTTTAATTGGAGCAATATTCCAATAGTCGCGATGAGCAACAATGAGATTATTTTGGTTGATTTCTAGCTCACTCCAACCAGGTATTACTAAAAGAGGTTTCCACGGCAAGGGAGAGGTCATCTTTAATGTCCATTCTGTTTTGATAATATTTTTGTCTTGGGTAATATTATGAAGTTCTAAGTCGATATTGCCGAAAAAGCGACCCAAAAAGCCAATCATTTTTTGATAACGGCCTATGCCTTGGAATTTGTTTAAAGGATCTTCAAAGTAAACATCTTCTGCGTAGATACTATAGGTTTGGTCTTTGGGAAACTGTTGGTAATCTTGTTTGATAACCGCTACTAAGTCAATTTCTGATGATTGATCTGGCATTTTAATAGTTGCATGACAATATCAAATATATTCTAGGTTACTTAGTGAATTGTGCGTAATTTTAGGATATTAAGCCAAGATCTATCGGATTGAACAGGTATTATAATTTCTATACTTTGAGCAGCCATATTTATTTATGGCGTTGCTGAATCCAGATATGAATTCGTTTCGCGCAAAGGCGCAAAGACGCAAAGAAAGAAGCAAAGAAGATTAGTCCAAAATTCTTTCATGTTTTAAATCAGCAACGCC
>NZ_ALVZ01000072.1 GCF_000332055.1 Xenococcus sp. PCC 7305
CGTTGTAACCTTCTCTCCGCTATTTACAATTACGAACTATCATTATCAGCTTAAAATTTCTTGTTGTGACAATAATTTAAATACTTATCTATTTTGCAAGAGGTCTTTTGTACTTATCGAACTCACGTTGACCAAGAGGGCGGATTTGTAATTCGCTAAGGAACGCGCGAGTTTGAAAATTGAAAATTTATTCTTTAGACTTAAGATGCTAATACAAAAGATGGTCTATATTTATTTAGACTGAATAGCTTATCTATTCTTCTAACATCTGATGTGTTTAAGAGAGGTTTTGAACTTTGGTATTTAACAAGCTAACTAATCAAGTAAAAGGTAAAGCAGGGGAAGTCGCTGCCGCTGGAGAAGAGAAAATCGATGCAATCATCGATGAGTTCAATAAGATGATGCCTTTTGCCGAAGAATTGGGCCTAAGTATCGCCAGCTTTAATATTGAAGCAGGTTTGCTCCCGCAAATACAAGCCTCTTTAGTAGGTTCAATTGAGGATATTAAAGATGAAACCGTTGAAAGATTAATTGCCGAAAATGATAATAATAAACTTTTGGTAGCAATCTTTAAAGCGGTATTAATGGCAAAAAGCGTTCATCAGAAACTTGAAGGAGCTTATATTTCGATTTTGAAAGACCTAGTTATTGATGTCAAACTTGGAATTCCTCCCAGCATCTCTTGTCGTTTCAAATAAATATCATCACAAACTTTGTAGAGACGTAAAATTTTATGTCTCTACTGATTTATGGCTCATGCAAAAATATTTACAAGCAACAGATATTATTGATTGGCAAAATCCTGAAATTTTACAATTAGCCCAATTCTTATCTCAAGGAAAAGCCAATATAGAAGCAACTGTACAGGCTTGTTTTGAATGGGTTCGTGATGAGATATATCACAGTAGTGACCATAAAATGAATCCTCTAACTTGTCGCGCGTCTGAGGTTTTGCAATATAAAACGGGCTATTGTTATGCAAAAAGTCATTTGCTAGCTGCATTATTAAGAGCAAATTCAATTCCCGCAGGATTTTGTTATCAACGATTAAGTGTTAATGACGACGGCGCACCCTATTGTTTGCATGGATTAAACGCTGTTTATTTACCAAGTGATGGTTGGTATCGTCTTGACCCTAGAGGAAATAAAATAGGTGTAGATGCTCAATTCATCCCGCCACAAGAGAAGTTAGCTTTCCGAATAAAATTTCCTGAAGAAGTAGATTGTCAACATATATTTTCTGAACCCTTACCAGAAATTATCCAAGCCTTGCAAACCCATACAACTTGGCAAGATTTACTCAACAATCTACCAGATCTCCAACCAAGGTTCTTCCAATCTTTAAATCACTAATTTTTAATTTCCAATTGTTTCAATTGCTACTTTAATGGCTCTTGAGACTGCCAAATCCTTATCAGCCAAGATAATATTTTCTTGGTTATTTCTTTGGGCAACTACCGCACAAACACAAGCTGCCTTAAAACCATAAACTCCAGCCATTTTAAATAAAACCCCAGCTTCCATTTCATAGTTCAGAATATTCAAATTGCCATATTGCTCGGTAATTCCTATCAGATGAGATTGTAAATGGGGATTAGCTGAAGAGATAATTCTTTCTTGCCCTTCATAAAAAGTATCGACAGAAGCAGTAATCCCCAGATGATAGGCAACGCCTAACTTCTGAGCTGTTTGGGCTAAGGCCACTGTGAGGAAAGGATCGGCAACGGCAGGATATTCTGGTGGAGCGATGTCATTGGCCGCACCCTGACGACATAGGGCAGCTTGGGAAATCACAATATCCCCAACTTGAATCTGTGATTGAATTGCCCCACAGGTACCAACGCGAATAATTTTTTTGATGCCTACTTGAATCAATTCGTTGACCACAATGGTAGTTGAAGGCGCACCCATGCCACTGGTCGCCACGAGAATTGATTGCTTTGGGGTTAGATCACCTAGATAACTATGAAGTCCACGGTATTTAGAAAGTAATTTGACGTTTTGTAAATAAGTGTTAGCAATTTTCCCAGTTCTCTCTGGTTCTCCCGATAATATGGCTATCTCGGGCTTGTTATCTCCTAAATCTGCTATTTCAAAACCGATATGATAGGGCATTTAAATCATGAATTGATAGATGATGAATTATGAAAGTGATAACGAATGAGTTTGCGGCGATCGCGGATGTGTGTCAGAAAAGTAAAATAGGTAAATTATTGCCCAATGCGTTTTATATTCATACTGATGCTTTGGGATTGCTTGACCCAATATTACAACAATACGAAAAAGAAGCTAGTGCATTGGCAGAAATTGCTGAGTCGGCAACTATAGTCAAGTTTGCAACAGACAGACCCAAAATATCCTATTTATATTACCCTGATTTTGATTGCGACCCCCATCCCAAATTACAAAAAACTATCATAGTTCATTTAAATACTAAGCAAGTTTTTCAGCGTCAATACCAAAATTCGAAAAACCCTCCAATTTTGCATGGCAAGGAAGCCTTCGTTACGCCCGATTACCCTTTATATCAAGAATTTGCGCAACTAACCGCCGAGGAACTCGCCCTAGGTCTTTTGGATAATCCTCGTATTATCGGAACATTGCAACAATGGCAGAGATTATTGTTTGATCATGGATTAGATTTTGCCGGACATCATGTAGTTTGCCCTCTAAACAACAATTACGCTGTCAAAAAAGAGCCTAATATTGACAAACAGGTGGCAATATCGCCACGTACTAAGTTATCCCGTCCTGTCAGGGTCATTTTAGAAGAAGAATTGTTGAATTACAGTACGAGCTTTTTCGATTATGGTTCTGGTCAGGGAGAAGATGTGAGCCGACTTCGCGATCGCGGTTACAACAGTTCTGGTTGGGACCCTCACCACTCCCCAGAAAATGCCATTATTAATGCCGATATTGTTAATTTTGGCTATGTCCTCAATGTGATTCAAGACGACCAGGAAAGACAAGAAGCTTTGACGAAAGCTTGGTCCTTGACTAAGAGCATTTTGGTTGTGGCGGCGCAAGTATTAGTCAATAATCGACAACAAGGGTTGCTTGCCTATGAAGATGGTGTATTAACCTGTCAAAAACCTGCTCAAAAATATTATGAGCAAGCAGAATTAAAAACATATATTGATAGTACCCTGGAGGTCAATGCGATCGCCGTAGATCTGGGAGTTTTTCTGGTTTTTCGTGATGCCAAACAAGCCGAAATTTTCCGCTCTTCTCGCTTTGTTTCTCGCCTCACAACTCCTAAAATTTGTCGAGAACAACAGGAGTTTAAAGATCATGAAAAATTACTGACTCCCTTAATGGAGTTTTACACAAAGAGAGGTCGCGTTCCCGTAAAAGGAGAATTAGCAGTAGAAGCAGCAATCAAAGAAAATTTTAAAACCTATCGTCGTGCCTTTCAATTGATTTTACAATCAACTAACAAACAAGAATGGGACGATATTAAGGAACAACGTCGTCAAGATTTATTGGTTTATCTAGCTTTAGGAAATTTTCAAGACCGTCCTACTATTCGGAAGATCGCCTCAGAGATTAAAGAAGATGCTAAAGCCTTATTAATCAGTTATAAACAAGCCTGTCTGCTGGCGGATATTTTATTATTGGGAGTTAGTAATCTAGAGAAGATTGGCGAGCTTTGTCAAAAAAGCCCTGTTGGCAAACAATTACAGGGTGCGATCGCAATTCATATGAGTGCTTTGGATAAATTACCTCCATTACTGAGGGTATATGAAGGCAGTGCTAGTCGGATTTATGGTCGCTTAGAAAACGCCAATATTATCAAGCTATACTACAATCGCCCCAAAATCAGTTATCTTTACTATCCAGACTTTGACAAAGTTGCCCATCCCACTTTAACTACTACCATGGAGGTAGATCTCCAGAATTTTGCCGCTGTTTATAATGACATTTCCGATCATGACAATCCGCCAATCCTGCATCGTAAAGACTCTTTAGTTGCAACCGATTACCCTCATTACGCAAAATTTTCTCAACTCGTTCGTCAAGAACAAGAACTGGGTTTGCTGGCAGATTTTAGTGCAATTCGTCGTCTCCAAGGATGGCAAAAATGCTTACAAAATAATAAAATCACAATCCGCGATCACAAAATTTATTAAGATTACTATAAAATAGCTTATCTTTAAGGGATTGGGGAATAATTAATCAGGGAGATTTTATGTCCAACTAGAGAGGTAAAATCTCGAAAACAGATGTTATAACCGTAGAGAACAAGAAACCTATTTTCAATTCTTCGTTTCGCCACCAACCTAATCATCTACTAGTACAGATATTCTATTTTTATTTATGTCAACGATTGAAGCTTTAAAACCTGCGGGAAAAGCAGCAGTAGTAATCTATATGCCCTACTACGGCAAAAATAAGCAAAGCTGGCTACCCTATGCCATTTCTCTTTATAGTCAAGGTGCCCTTGAAGGCAACAGGGAAGTCCAAGGAGGAGAGGCCATTCCCTTTGTGGCGAGTTGGTATGTATCCAAGCTGCCATCAGAGTTGACTCGTTGTCGGTTACAATTCGACGGGCAAGCAGAATTAAGTTATGAGGTAACTTTATCCAATTCTGAGTTCATTGATTACCTAATTGATGTCATCATGAACTTTAAGAGCTCTCACTTTACAGATTTTCCCCGTAGCTTCTATCGGAAACTACTGCGATTTGAATAAGGAGAGGGTCAAACCGTACTGAATCATCAAATTTAAGGAGTGGGGAAGTGGCGAAACCTGCCAAATATCTTCTGATTGGCTCTATCGAAGCCTATAGTGGCAAATCGGCAACTGTCTTGGGAATTACTCATCATTTAAATGAACAAGGGATTCAAGTTGCTTATGGTAAACCTCTGGGGACTTGTTTGAGTACAAATCCGGTAGAGCTTGTAGAAAAGGATATTCGTTTTGTATCAGACATCTTGGGTTTGTCTTCTGAGAAGATACATCCAACTCTTTTGAATCTCGATCGCGACACAATTACTCGCAGATTGCTCGGTAAAGATACTCAGGATTATGCCCAGGCCCTCCAAGAATATATCCAATCTATTGAGGGGGAACTAGCTTTACTTGAGGGGGCAAGCTCCCTTTGGGAAGGTAGTTTATTTAATTTATCTATTCCTGAAATTGCGAAGGCAGTGGATGGCTCGATTTTATTGGTAACGCGCTATAGTTCTATATCTTTGGTCGCTAGTTTATTAACTGCTAAACAGTTTCTTGGCGATCGCTTGTTGGGAATTACCATTAATGACGTTCCCCCAGAAGACTGGGAGGATGTTCAGAATTTGATCGTCCCTTATTTGGAAAAACAGAATATTCCAGTGTTGGCCGTGTTGCCCAAAGATCGACTGCTCAACAGTGTCAGTGTTCGTGAATTGGCAAGAAGATTGGAAGCGAAAATCCTTTGCCGTGGGGATCGCTTGGATTTGATGGTCGAAAGCCTCAGTATTGGCGCGATGAATGTTAATTCTGCCTTAGAATATTTTCGGCAAAGGGAAAATATGGTAGTTGTCACCGGTGGCGATCGCACTGAACTCCAGATGGCAGCTCTCGAAACATCAACCAATTGTCTGATTGTCACAGGAAATGTTACTCCCAAGCCACTAATTTTAAATCGGGCTGAAGATCTCGAAATCCCGATTCTGGCAGTAGATTCTGATACTTTAACAACAGTAGAAATTGTGGATGCTGCTTTTGGCAAAGTACCAATTCGGGAACCGATTAAAGTACAGCAAATTCGTGAGCTGATGAAGCAATATTTTGATTTTGATCGCCTGAGTGCCGCGTTGGGTCTAGTCCCATTGCCGGGAAGTAAGTGAGTCGGAGAGAGGTTTTAGGTATTGGGTGTTAGGTTTTAGGTGATGGGGAGTTAGGGCAATAGGGAATTAGGGAAAATATTTGCCCTTCATAAATTAACTTGTTGGACCACCTAGCACCTAACATCAGTCTTGACTGAATTATAAATTGCCAAGTCAAGTTAATTATCAATTGTTAAAACCGCCGGAGTTTGGCGAATTCGCTGTTCTAATGGTTTCACTTTTTCGACTAATTTGATAAATTCTTCATATTCAGGGACTTGGGAATCCACTACATAACCGGCATCACTAACGATACTGGCTGGAGCTTCTCTCATAGAATCACTAATATTTTCCTGTTGATTGCGTTCGATCGCGGGACTTAAAATTACCACTCCCGAAGGAATTAAACGACTTTTTCGTAAGACCCGAAAATTAGTTTCAAATTCAAAGCGATGAGCTTGAAATTCTGATTCGGCTAAAGCTCCTGCTTCGACCTCTCCATCTTGGATTAATTGCAAAACTTCTTTGGGCGTTGGGGCAAAAAAAATCTGGGCTAGGGTTAAACCATAGAGATCATACAAAGGGAGATAATAACCAGTGGCTGACCCTGGTTTTCCCAACGCTACTTTTTTATTCGACAAATCGGCCAGCTCTTCTATGGGGCTATTTTTTTTGACAACTAAAACAGATCTTTCTCGATTGCCTAGTCCTTCTAGGGTAAAGATAGGAAGATATTGCCCTTCTTTAATTGCGATCGCTGCTATGCCAGGAGGTGCAAAGACCAAAGACCATCTCTGACGCTGAATTTGTTCTAATGCTTGAAGCTCATTGTAGGCTGGTTCCAATTCAACAATCGAATTAGTTTGCTCAGCTAAATAACTTTGCAAAGGTTCATATTTGTCTACAGATCTAGCTTCATTGCCATAACTGACAACTCCAATAGTCAGTCTTTCTGTACTAATCTGTGAAGGAGAGCTACAACCAAACAAGATTGCACCCACCAAAATAGATAATTTAATTTTCAGCATTTAGTTAAAGCCCATCGCTAATTTTCCAAATAAGTGAACTTCTGCCTTCTGCCCTCTGCCTTTGTCACTTTAAGATTAATTAACCATTAAGTATCCAGACAGAATTAATTGTAAGCCTTATTGTTTGTTTTAATCCCTAAACTTTGAGGGTATTATTTTGGTTTTTGTATTAAAATCGATAGCGATTGCCCTTTAGATAAATTCTTTGAGAATATGGCAGAAGAAACACAAAAATCCACTCCCGCAGCAAAAACTCCCGCAGCAGCGAAAGCCCCTGCCGCAAAAAAGGCCAAAAAACCTAAATTAGAAGATAAACCTTTTAAAGAATTTATTGAGGAGCATTTTACTACCGCACTTCAGGAAGCCTTCACCTCTGAAGGATTAGAAGATATGAGTTTGCAATTTAGCAAACAAGGACTCCCCATTAATGGCGCCGATCCTCAAGAACAATGCTGGCAGATTATTGGTAATTGGCAAAACGGACAACGCCAGTTTAATCTTTACTTCCTCGAAGAAAATATTACTGGAGCGAAAGCCTTTTCGGCCTCCACAAATGGTCAAACCCCTAGCACTATTGAATCTTTTATGATTGATGAGCGCCGAGTTACTCTTGATTTAATGGTGTTATATACTGTCCAGCGTTTAAATGGCCAGAAATGGCTTTTTGGGAACTAATCTTTCACAATTTATTTAGTTACAATGCGTGTCTATATTTTACTTTTTAATGCCCGAACCAATAATGAGGGAATTCATACAATCCAAATTGGCGATCGCCAAAAAGTCTTGATGTTTCAAGAAGAAGATGATGCAACTCGTTTTGCCATCATGCTGGAAGCTCAGGATTTTCCTGAGCCGACAGTAGAAGAGATTGACTCGGAAGAGGTCAAGGCTTTTTGCGAAAAAGCTGATTATGATAGCGAATTAATTGAACCAGGGCAATTAGCTCTTCCCCCAGAAAAAAATGTCGAACAAACCGATTGGGATCAAGAATCGGAGGGCTCTTCAGTAGCCGATGCGAAATCAGACTCCAAGACTATGGCCCAAAACGAATTAGAAAGAATACGTCAACAATTAGAGGGGCTGCTTTAGACATTGACCATTCATCAGTTATCCAGTTACTGAGGTTGCTTATTTGGTTTGAAGAAATCTCTGAAAACTTTGCACATTTTCTGTTTCCTGTTCCCTGTTCCCTGTTCCCTATTCCCCCACCTGAAACCCTAATTCTACAGACAATGCTGCTAGCGAGAAAATGCACATTGAGTTTGTTCCTCTCAGGGTTTTTAACCTTCACTTACTCTTGTCTTAACATTTCGTTATTTCTCGATAATTATGTTAATTCAATAGCATTAAATGTAATCAAATTACAGTCTAGCCCAGGCTATGTTAAAGAAATCAAACAAGTATTAAGTATTTTCCGAGAAGTACACCAAAAATCCTGTAATAAATAATACTGTAAGGTGTAGTTCAAATTACCAACACCAAATTTATTATCTATTTCCTTAAAACATTAAAAACACTGGCAAAATTAGCAATACTCAAAACACTAGCATAATGAATCCAGTCCAGAACAGTTTATCTTAATCTTTATCTTCTGGGTCGGCTCATTTGTTATCAATACAACATAAATGAATAAATCTCTATTGAATAATAAGTTTGTTGTCACAACACCCCTTTACTACGTCAATGATGTTCCTCATATTGGCAGCGCCTATACCACAATGATCGCTGATGTTTTGATCCGATTTCAGCGTTTGCAGGGAAATTCAGCATTGCTGATTACAGGAACAGATGAACATGGGCAAAAAATCCAACGTACCGCAGAAGAAAAGGGTGTAGCAACCCAAGAACATTGCGATCGCATTGTCCAGAGTTTTGAGGCTCTTTGGGAGAAGCTTAATATTCAGTATGATCGCTTTAGTCGGACAACTGCGTCCAACCACGAAGCGATCGTTAGGGAATTTTTTCAGCGGGTTTGGGATCAAGGAGACATTTATTTAGACCAACAACAAGGCTGGTATTGCGTTTCTTGCGAAGAATTCAAAGAAGCGAGGGAACTCAACGAAGATAAATTCTGTCAGATTCATCCTAATAAAAAAGCCGAATGGCGTGATGAAGAAAATTATTTTTTTCGTCTTTCCAAATACCAATCCCAACTGGAGGAAATCTATCAAAATGACCCTGATTTTATTCAGCCAGCAAGCCGTCGTAATGAAGTTCTAAATTTCGTCAACCAGGGCTTAAAGGATTTTTCGATTTCCCGGGTGAATTTGGACTGGGGCTTTCCTGTCCCCACAGACCCCAAACATACTATCTATGTCTGGTTTGATGCTCTTTTGGGTTATGTAACCGCCCTGCTAGAGCCAGATCAAGAACCAAACCTCGAAAATGCCCTTGCTCAATGGTGGCCGATAAATCTTCACCTGATTGGTAAAGATATCTTACGTTTTCATGCGGTTTATTGGCCAGCCATGCTTTTGGCCGCAAAATTGCCTATACCAGAGAGAGTATTCGGTCATGGTTTCTTAACCAAAGATGGTCTCAAGATGGGAAAAAGTTTGGGAAATACCCTCGATCCCTTTGCCCTGGTAGATAAATACGGTTCTGATGCCGTTCGTTACTACTTTGTCAAAGCAATTGAATTGGGCAAGGATGGGGATTTTAATGAACATCGTTTTGTTGAGGTCTTAAATGCTGACCTGGCCAAGAATTTGGGTAATTTACTCAATCGAACCTTAGGCATGTTAAATAAATATTGCCAAGGCAATGGCCCTCAATTAACAGCATCTGATTATCCAGAAGACCATCCATTAAAAATTATTGGCAAAAATTTATCTCAAGAAGTAACAAAATCTTATGAAAATTTAAAATTTAAACAAGCGTGCGAAGATATTTTGGCCTTGGCTAATGCTAGTAATAAATATATCGATGAGGGAGCACCTTGGAGTCTATTCAAGCAGGGAAAACAAGCAGAAATTGAATATATACTCTATGCTGTCTTGGAATCAATAAGACTATCTGCCTATCTTTTATCGCCGATTATCCCCAATCTAAGTAATGATATTTATCATCAATTAGGTTTTGATCTAGATTTTAATAATAAAAATCAAATTGGCCAGAAAGCTATTTTTGCCGAACATTCTCAGTGGGGTCAACTGACAGCAAACCGAAATCTTAATAAAGCTCGCCCCATTTTTTCTCAATTGGAATTATCATCAGGGGATTAAAGTTTTTTTTTCTTATTTTCAATACCACAATCACAAATACTAATTCAAGTCCTTAAAACATCTCAAACATTAAATCGTTTGACCAATTAAATAACTATTTACTAAATCGAAGAGGCTTAAAAAAATGTTAGAAGATTTTGAAACGGATACGATTTTTACTCCCGAACAGATTTTGGAAAATCGGGGAAGAGTAGCAATTTTTATTGATGGCTCTAATCTGTTTTATGCAGCACTTCAGTTGGGCATTGAAATAGATTACAGCAAGCTGTTGCATAGTCTGACTTCTGGCTCAAGACTTTTGCGTTCGTTTTTCTATACTGGGGTTGACCGTACCAACGAAAAACAACAAGGGTTTTTGCTTTGGATGCGTCGCAATGGTTATCGTGTCATTGCCAAAGATCTTGTCCAATTGCCAGATGGCTCAAAAAAAGCCAACCTTGACGTAGAAATTGCTGTTGATATGATGGCCTTAGTTGGTTCTTACGATACTGCGGTGTTAGTGAGTGGCGATGGCGATCTTGCCTATGCAGTAGATGCAGTTAGTTATCGTGGGGCCAGAGTTGAGGTGGTCAGCTTACGTTCGATGACTAGTGATAGTTTGATTAATGTGGCCGATCGCTATATAGATCTCGATCAAATCAAAGCTGATATTCAGAAAACCAGTAAACATAGTAGTGAATCCTATCACAGTTTTCCAGGATTTGGTCTTTTGGATGAGCATGTAGTAAATAAAAGTATTAGTAAATAGGTCTGTTGTCTAGCTATAGAAAATCGGAAATTTTGAGGGTAGCCAAAATAATCATTGCTGCTTGGTGCTTGTCGGCGAATGTTGCTTGTCGAGGCACAGATCCGCAGGGAAATTCTAGTCCTCAAAATACCGAGATTGCCGGTCGTTCTGAAACGCAATTGTTGCTAAATGATGCTGTCTTGGAGCAGTCTAGTAATCAGGGTAATCTTTCCTGGAAAATTAAATCAGAAACAGCTACCTATAGTGCTGACCAAAAAAATGCCTATTTAGAGAAGATAACTGCCAATCTCATTGATAATGGCAAGATTATCTTACAGGTAAGTGCCGAACAGGGAGAAGTTCGCGACAACAATAATCTAATTTTGCTACAAGATAAGGTCGTGGCAGTTGATCCACGAAGTGATATTGTTTTAAACAGCGATCGCGCCGAATGGCGACCCCAAGAGAATATTCTCATTATTACCGAAAATCTCCGGGTAAATAATTCAAATTTAGAGGTTACTGCCAACCAAGCCAAATACTTTAGCGATCGCGAAAACCTAGAGTTAACAGGCCAGGTTGTGGTCAATGCAGTTGATCCCTATTTGATTATGAGTACTGAGCGTTTACTCTGGAAAATACCTCAAAAAAGATTAATAGGAAATCTGCCTTGGCAAGTCGTTCGTTACCAAGAAGATATTGTCACCGACCGCTTAGTTGCAGATCGAGGAGAAGTTGATCTCCAGCAAAATATTCTAAGCTTATCGCAAAATATCGAAATCATTTCGCTCGACCCCCAACTGCAAATTGCGACTAATGCGGCGCAATGGGATTATCAAAATCGCCTTGTTACTGCAACGGAGCCGATTCAGGTTGTGGATCGACAACGTCAACTAGATGTGACAGGAAATCAAGGACAAGTTGATTTGATTGCTGAGGTTGTGACTCTTCAAGGAGGGGTCAAGGGTATTGATAATCGCGAGCTCTCTACGTTACATTCTCAAGAATTAACCTGGGACATTCCTGGACAGACGGTTACCGCAACGGGGAATGTTGTTTACAATGAACCTTGATTCAGTTATCAGTGAACAGTTATCAGTTATCAGTTAAAATTCAGGAGCAACTATCTAGATATTATTTTTTATATGCATCAAGTAAGTTTGGTTCGTGCTCAATCCTACGAACTGCCAGAGTTAAGAGCCTCTATTGAATATTTGCTGGAGCCTCTAGGGGGAATGGGGGCAGTAGTAAAAAAAGGCGATCGCGTTTTACTTAAGCCGAACCTCCTAACAGGATCTCGTCCTACTAAAGAATGTATTACCCGCAAAGAAATCGTCTATTGTGTTGCTCAGTTAGTCATAGAAGCTGGGGGTCAACCTTTCTTGGGTGATAGTCCAGCTTTTGGTAGTGCTAAAGGAGTTGCCAAGGTCAATGGTTATCTTCCTTTATGTGAAGAATTGGACTTACCCATTATTGAGTTTTCTGGTCAACGCTACGACACTGACAATGAAAACTTTAATCAGCTACGTCTTTCCAAAGAAGCAATTAATGCCGATGTGGTGATTAATCTTCCCAAAGTTAAATCTCATATGCAGCTAACAATGACGATGGGAGTTAAAAATCTTTTTGGTTGTGTGCCAGGAAAAATGAAGGCTTGGTGGCATATGGAAGCGGGAAAAGATGCCGATCGCTTTGGGGAGATGTTAGTGGAAACGGCTAAAGCGATCGCGCCAGATCTGACTATTATAGATGGTATTATCGGTCATGAAGGGAATGGCCCTAGTGGGGGAGAGCCGAGAGATCTAGGAATCTTAGGTGCTTCTACTAATGTTTTTGCTTTAGATCGGGCTTTTATTGAAATTCTTAATGTCGATCCCAGCTTGGTTCCTACTTTAGCAGCTCAAGCTAGACTGGGATTATCTCCAGATTTACAGGAGATTACTTTTCCTTATTGCACTCCAGAGGAATTGTTAGTCGATGACTGGAAATTACCTGATGCCTTAATGCCGATCGATTTTGGATTACCTCGGGTACTGCGTTCTACATTCAAACATTTTTATATTCGTTTTATTCAAGAACCAATGAAAGCTTATACTAGTTCTACTGCGAGGTAGGGCTGTTTCATTCTCAAAAAAGATAGATGGGGAGATGGGGATATCGGGATTTAGGGAAAAATTCCGACAAATAGTCGGTAGTTTAACGAAATTTG
>NZ_ALVZ01000073.1 GCF_000332055.1 Xenococcus sp. PCC 7305
GGCAGAAGGATAAAACTACTTCTAACTTATCCCTTTAGGTTGAATTCCTCCACTTCTTTAAGTGGAACAGGGCATAGTGGTGAGTCTAATTCTCCCACTATGCCAGTTACCGTCTGCCGTCTGCCTTCATTCTTCTGCCTTCGATTCAATTTGGTATGAGAAAATTTACGACCACTTCCTTGTCTCACAGCATAAAAATTAGAGTGGTGAAACAAAAACAAAATACTCATCTTCCAACCTAAGAGTACTCGTGTCCTGACCCGAAAATACTTGGACCCCTATCTCAAACTAAATGTTCACCCATTGCAAATTATCGTTTGTGACCTTTGAGTACATCTTTAACTAATATTAATGAATATGAATATAATCAATAACTTAAACTCTATTAGACGGTTAATGCTATAACTGACCTTAGTAACAACAAGTTTCTCTACTAAGTACTAAAAATTTTCGCTTAGAGGAATATCAGCATTAGGATGGCATCATTTTGACGTCATTTACTAAATGAGCTGAGCAAAATTTGAATATTAATCTTGTATCTAATCACTATTCTGTGACATTAGGATGGTGAATTTGATCGCTATTCTGTGACATTAGGATGATGTCATTTTAATATTATGAAAAGATTTAGTTTGAGACTGACAGAAGCAGAATATCGTAAAGTTAAATCCTATTGCGAGGAGCTTCAGGTATCTATGAATGATGTCTTAAGACAATTAGTTAGAGAATGGTCTCCAAGCCTAGAAATGTCAGAAAAAGCCAACAAAAAGGAGAAAATTACAGACTAATTCATCTGATTAGTTATCTAAAGTTTAATTTATTTTGATCTTTTCAACCATATTTTATACTATTTTAACCCAGATTATTTGTACTTCGTTAAGTACATATTGCTTGAATTAATTTAGCACTTATTGTAACTGTAAAACAATATTGCAATAAATATAAAATGACCAAAATAACAAAAATAAAAAAAACATAAAGAATAATTTAAATCCTATAAAATATAGCAAATATAACAAATTGGGTAAAGAAGATTGTGTAGATATTAATAAACAACAAGCAGCAAGTAAATTACTCCCACATCATTGGATAACAGCTAATAGGTGACCCTAAGAAATGATTTTCTTTAATGTTATGATTTCTGGACTTTAATTCGTGTTTGTGTGGAGTTGCTTTACTACTTAAGAATTCAATAATTCTATATTGCTCCTGTTTTTTGTTAGCCGTAAATAATCCCCAGAGGAAACTGAACTATGACCTACACAATCCCGATTACTTGCGTGCAATGTGGTGACTGCACAACCATATGTCCAACAGGCGCAATTCAAATAGATGACAATAATGAATATTGGATAGAGCCAGGTCTATGTAATGGCTGTGAAGATATAGAATCGGGACCTCTATGTGTTAGTAGTTGTCCTGACAATTTGCCACTACCTTTACCTCCTAAAAAAGGTAGATACAAGGCTGAGGCAATGGTTTTGAATAGCCATCACATTTTCGCTAATGGCCATAACACTCCTATTTCCTCTTCTATGGTTATTTGGGAAGCTTGTAACTTATTGGCAAAAGGAGCGGATTCTTCTTGGCAAACTGATCATGATGGTAAGTTGTATTTTGAGCGCCAGGTCAAGCAAGGGAAAGGTAAAATTGAGTTTCGCCTCAGCGAAAATGTCAACACAGATCTAAATAAGACTTTGAGCAGTCAAGATGCGGAAACTGTTATCAACTCAATGGATATCCGTGCGGCTTGTATGCATTTGATCTTCGCCTCTTTTGCTACTCACCTAGAAAGACCTTGGGAACAAGAGTTTGTAATCGATAACAAACAACTTGAAACTTATTTGGGCTTAAATAAACGCAAGGACTTGAGCAAAGCGACCAAGCTGACTTTGATCAAAAATCTAGTTCAACAACCCTGTAGACTAGTTGCCGATATTGATTGGTTTAGACAGGGTAAAATTCAAGCGTTTTCTGTGCCCCAAGACCGTATTTGGCATTTAATGGCGATCGATCATCACTTTCAAGAAGATGAGCATGGATACAAACATCTTGTAGGCATAACTTTTAGAATCAAAGCCGGTATGTGGGCGAAGTATTTTCTTAATAAACAAGGATATAAAAAATATGTTGCTTATTATCAATACGGCACTTTACCCAAGTTTTTATTAACCACAGTCATGACCATTTGGCATCAACATGAAGGTGCGGTGAGAATGATGCTATGGCTACTATTTAAAACAAAAATGGGCAAACAACAGCGGATTACGATTCCGACATTAATGTATGTGGCTTATGGCGAAGCCAAGATTAATGAGGCTTCATTAAATCGGGAAAAACGAAAGAGACTATTGCGCAGATTTGAGAGTGACTTAGAAGTCCTTAATCATTATCAAATAAAGCCCATGTTCGATCCTATAACCTACCCAACCAAAATTCAGCCTTTGTGGGCGAGATTGGCTGACATTCCCGACGATGCCGAAGAAGCAATGGAGTTTTGGATTAATGATGGTTGCAATGAAACTAGCATTACTAATTCTGCGCCACCAGGAAAATGGAATTTATTGATGAAAGCGAGGATTCTTTACTTTGAATTGCCCCCAGAATGGGATAAGCAACTATCCCATTGGGAAAATAAAAAACAACGAAAAGCTCGTCGTCAGAATAAAGCTAAAAGCACTGCTCATATAAGTGCTGAACAAATTGCGAGTGCCAGAAAAAGACTGGGAATTAGTCAGAGGAAGTTGGCACAGGAAATAGGAAAAAGTCAAAGCTGGATTCGAGATATCGAGAATAGTCGTTTCTCACCTAAAATAGCGGATATTCACAAACTACGCAAAGTCTTGGAGCTACAAGAGTAATGTTATTGCTTGCTGGCTTTTTTTAGTGAGTTCGAGGACAATTTTCTAAATCCTCTAAGACCTTTGGTGCCGATAAACCAATCCAAGCATCGATCTGATCGTAATTAAATCCAACTTGACGAACGTCTTCTACTTGAATCAGAGGACGACGAATCAACAAGGGATATTTCATCATTAAATCTAATGCTGTCTTTTCATCCAAGTTTTTGGGTACTACTTCTCCTGACTTGACTAAAGGTGCAGTTTTATTAAACCAATCAACTATCTTGAGATCGCCAAAAAAGGGACGTAAGCTAGCAAACGTCCAGGGCGTTTTTAGTAAATTATGGGCCAATACTTCATGTCCCGCAGACCATAATAGAGCTTTTTGCTTAGCATTATTAATACATCCAGGTTTTTCATAGAAAATAACTCGTGCCATAATTGCCTCCAGCATCAAATAAAATAACAAATGACCAAAGACTATTGATAATGGGTTTTTAGCAGGGAACCCAGATCCTTGGGACTAACGTCAGCATGCTTGACTTTCCCAGGCATCAAAATTAGGCTGGGAGCTTTTTTACATTGTTTCTGACAGCCTGTGACTTCGATGCTTATTCTTTCTTTTAATCCCAATTTATGAAGGGTTTCTCCCAAAGCCCGATAAAGTTTTTTTCCACCTCGTTTGTCACAACTAGACTTGCGACAAATCAGGATTTTACCTTTTTTATTTTTTCCTGATTTAGTCGATTGTCGAACTTTTGTGGTTTTCATAATCTTAATATTTGTTCCTTGTCTTTGTTTGTCCCAATAGCAAATGACTAATAACTAACAACTAATGACTTCTTCTCATCTAAATCCTGAAATAGAGGCGTGCTTAGATAACGTTCTCCAAAACTAGGTTGAATCATGACGATTAACTTGCCCGCATTTTCTGGCCTTTTCCCAACTTTAATAGCTGCCGCCAGAGCTGCTCCAGTAGAAATGCCTGAAAGTAAACCTTCTTCTTTGGCCAAACGACGACCATAGTCAAAGGCTTCGTCATTGCTAACGGTCACTACTTCATCGATTAAATTGACATCTAATACTTCAGGAATAAAACCCGCACCGATGCCTTGAATTTTATGCCCTCCTGGATTGCCACCAGATAGTACAGCACTATCGGTCGGTTCAACTGCGATCGCCTGAAACTCGGGTTTACGCTGTTTAATAACTTCAGCAATCCCTGTAATGGTGCCCCCCGTTCCCACACCAGCGATCAGGATATCTATTTGTCCATCTGTGTCCGACCAGATTTCCTCTGCGGTAGTTTGAGAGTGAATCTCAGGATTTGCAGGATTTTTAAACTGCTGGAGCATAAACCCATTAGGTAAAGTGGCGGCTAGTTCTTCCGCACAAGAGATCGCACCTTTCATGCCCTCACTAGCAGGAGTTAGCTCCAGCGTTGCGCCATAGGCTTTTAACATGGCCCGTCGTTCCCGACTCATGCTTTCAGGCATGGTGAGGATAATTTGATAGCCTTTAGCAGCAGCAGTCATAGCTAAAGCAATACCAGTATTGCCAGAAGTAGGCTCGATTAATACTGTTTTACCTGGAGAAATTAAACCAGCTTTTTCCGCAGCATTAATCATATTAACTCCGATTCGATCTTTTACTGAGGCTGCGGGATTCATGCTTTCTAATTTGACTATAATTTGAGCCAAACATTCTTCAGCAAAGGGAATCGTATTCAATCGTACCAAGGGAGTTTTCCCAACTAATTCTGTAATATTATTGGCAATTTTCATGATATTTTTTTTAGTTATTAACTTATTACTTATTACTTATTACTTATTCACCGTCCGATCGCCATAGCATAGAGAATATCCTGACTTGTCCCCAAGATTTTTTTGGTTTCATCATCGTGATAAGCTCCAATTCCACTACAGCCAATACCTAAATAATTACTAATTAAATAAAGTCTTTGCCCTAGCCAACCAGCAATCTGCATAGCTGTTTGATAGTTATCGTAGTGGGAAGCAAAAAATAAAGTGATGGCACTATCTCTAGCCAATGCTTGATTAACACATAAATATTTGGCTTGTTCTCTAAAGTCTCCAGCTTTTAGTAACTGAAGTTCTTTGTACAAACCTGTTTCTATTCCTTCAACACGATTAACTACTAAATAGATTACAATATTTTCTTGATTAATTGTCGGTAAAGTCTGCTGCAAACAATGCCAAATTTGTTCCCATTCTGCTTGAGTAATCGTTCCTCCTTTAAAAGCTCTTGCCGATCGCCTGCCAAGAATTGTTGGTAAAAACTTTTCTGGGGGACAATTAAAATATGGTATTTCAGGAACTAACTTTCTATTAGAAAATAAATCCCTTGCTGTATCATTTAAAACCGTATTTCTATATCCTGCCTCGATAAAGGGATTAGCCTCAAAATAATCTGTAGGAGAAACAAAAGGTAGAGGCGATCGCAATTTGCGAACAGTTTTGGGCTTAATTTCTCCAGAAATTACACTCGCAGTAACAAATTCTTTATTTTCAAACCCTAGATCGCGATTAAGCTCAATCTTATCAAAATCAAAAATAACTTGAATCGCTTTTTGATATAAGTAAGCAGCAGCAGCGATCGCACCTAGATGATGCCCACTATCCAAAAAACAATAGCGCAAACTTCTATTTTTATATTTCCAACTAGAGCGATAATAAACAGAGCTTACTAAAAAAATAAAACCCTTGACTAAACAATCAGGTAAGATATAACTTTCCAAGCCATCATCAATCAATTCATAAACCAAAGTCAATGAGTTGGTAGCTACTTCTAGGTGATAAATACCATCTATAATTCCTTTGATTCCTCGAATCTGAACATAAACATCAGAAGGATATAGAGCTCCTGCTGAAGGATTTACTCTCAACTGATAAGAATCATATTTGTACCGTTTCTCGAAAGTAATAGTACTAGTTAAACGAATAAAATCATGAACTGGATTCTCTTTATCTAATTCAAAACGACGATAAAATTTGGGGTAGATCTTAAAAGCAGACGGTTGAGTTATCGCATCCACATAATTCGGATCTAGCATCACCGACAGAGGAGAATGCTTAGTCGCATCGTGGAATTTTTTACCGACAGTTTCTAATTGTTGAATAGCCATTATTAGTCAATCTTTTGGTCAATGATTTCGCAATAAATTAAAAATCTCGACAGTATTAGAAAACTCGATCGCTCTAAAATCATCAAGATTTCTGAGATTAGGATTTGCCCCTGCTGCTAATAAAAGTTTAACTGCCTCCGCTTTACCTGAAGAGGCAGCATACATTAATACAGTGACACCGTTATCATTTTGATTGTTAAGATTGATACCTGCATTAATCAGCAACTCCATAAGCTCAAAATAATCTCTAAAACAAGCAAACCAAAGAGCGTTATTGCCGTCATTATTTGTTAGGTTAATGTCAACTCCATTACTAAGTAAATCCTGTACAATATCAATCTCTCTTTCTCGGCTAGCAAGGACTAAAGCTGTGGTGCCATTATCGCCTTGTTGGTCTAGATTTTTTGCACTGTAGCCTTTTCCTTGTAGCCATACTTTTGTCGTTTGTTTAAGTGCTTTAGTTATCGTCATGATTCTTATACCTCAGTGGATAATTCTGGATACAAGCCTAATTGTTTGGCAAGTTGACGAGCGATAAAGATCAAGAATTGGGAACTTTCTTGGTTATTTTCGTGGGCCATAATTGTCGCTACCTGCATGATGGTTTTGATCAATTCAGCATCAATTAAATCTGCACTAGCATCTAAAACCTCTGGCTCTTTGCCATTCGGACAACGAAGGAGGCGATCGATTAATTTGAAATATTCTTCTTGGCGTTCGTTATTAGTCATTAGTCTTTAACATGGTTGATTAGTCATCTTCATCGGGCGATTGTGTGAGTACTTCAAAGACTGTAGTTGCACAAAATTCCCGACTATCGTCTATTTCCCTAACTCTTTCGCTAATTTCTTTAGCTGAAGTGAGCCTGCCTAGTTGGGCAAGAATTAAACCCTTGGCTGCATAGGCGTTTAGGTATAGTCGAATATTAGGTTCTTGTTTGTGAGTGAGTAAAATTGGCTTAAGTTGTGACCATTCAATTGGTAAGTTTTCTGTTTTTGAGATCAACTGGAGAACCTGTTCGGCAATTGACAGCGCAGTTGCCGGTTGATGTTTATAGAAAAAGAAGCGATAAGCTCCCACCAATACATCGAGGTTATTTCCTGCTTGAGATAAAGCTGATCTGATGTATTTTTCTGCTAAGCCTGTGTACTCCCAATTATCACTAGCTAAGAGCAATAATTTTTTAACTTCTGGCTCAACATCACACCAAGAAAGCCGATCTTGAATAGTTTGCATGATTTGTTTAATCTTAATTATTGAGGAAAATACTGGCGGAGGTTTTCAATCCAATTTTCGATGCGTTCATCGGTTTTTTCACTTTCATTAATTTCGTCAATGGGCAATCCGACAAATTTACCGTCACGAACGGCGAAAGAATAATTGAAAGTGTAATCATCTGTGGGAACTTCCCCAACTATGGTGGCCCCTGCTTCTTTAAAAGAGTCGTACAAAATTCCCAAAGCGCTGACAAAATTTTCGCCATGAGTTCCACAGTCTCCTGCCCCAAAAAAAGCAATGGTCTTGCCTGTAAAATCGGGTTTTTCATCTTCCATGTCTACTAGAGGATCGCGCCAATCATTTTGCACTTCCCCTGAGCCCCAAGTAGAAGAACCAAGCAATAAATAATCGTATTGCAACATGTCGTCAAAATCATCAAAGTCATCTTCCATGTTGTAAAGAGTGCAAACATCTTCATCAAAATAACCGACAAGTTTTTCAGCGATTTCTTCAGTTACACCGGCTGTGCTACCGTAGAAAATTCCAATTTTAGCCATGATTACATCTCCTGTTAGTGATAAGATTGTTGGTAAGTTATTTACAAAGTTGACTATTACTTTCTAGAGTTTTACTTGTTATCGATTTGATTGAAAATCCTGATTATCGACTTCCGCCATTGGCAAGATATTATTCCAAGATTTATCTTTCGAAGACTCTGGAGTAAAGTTACTAGAAGTAAAGGCGAGGGTGATAATAAGGACTATGAGAGTTAAAATTTCTTCTCGAAGACGTTCTGAATTGTTCATGATCTTTATTTGAATTCATTATTAAGCATTACTGATACTTTGGACTGCAAAGGTAAATAAAATTCTCAATCTATCTTGCTGCTGGCATTTCAGGTAGAGACTGATTGTCTAACGATTTTGAATTTGGTTGACGAAAAATTAGATCGAAGATCAAAGATAGAGTTAGGACTAGCAGAATAAGAATTTTATGTTGGGCAGCTTGTTGGGCAATTTTGATATTTCTTCCTTTCATAGCTAATTTCCCTTATCCAATTGAATAGATAACAACAAATTTTTATAATTTCCTAGCTCGGAAAGTTTGAGGCAGTTTAGCATCGTCTTCCAACCCATCAAAAGACAATTGCCAACCATTAGCTAGAGTTAAAATTTTGCCTTCTGTTGTAGTGGTTTGCTCGACCACTTCTTCTTCCAAATCTTTTTTCGGTACATAGACAGATAAATGTCCTAGATCGTTTTTATGTAACATTACTTTCATGATTTTTTCCTGCCGATTTTATTTGTTATTGTTTATGGCGTTTCTCAGATTTATTGAGGTACACGTACTTTCTATTCCCTATTCCCCGTTCCCGAAAGCTTAGATTTGCTGTACCTCACGAGAAAAAGAATTGCTATATAAGAATTAATTGACTTTGGGGATTAGATTTAGCAACTCGTCTGCTGTTAAACTACGTTTTAATTCAACTGATAAGTCTCGCACTGTAGCCAAAAGCGATCGCGTTTCTTCTAAGCTCAGAGCAATATCATGTTGTTGTAAAAAGTTATTAATCAAATGTTTGCCAGAATGCTTGCCAATCACTAAGCGCCGTTGTCGTCCCACTTCTTCGGGGCTAAAGGGTTCGTAGGTGGCAGGATTTTGGATTACTCCATGGCCGTGGATGCCCGATTCGTGAGCAAAAGCGTTATCCCCCACGATCGCCTTCCAGGGAGGAACATCGCAACCAGAAGCTTCAACTATAAATTTTGATATTTCTTGAAATCGTTGGGTATCGATACCAATATTGATTCCATAGATGCGCTTCAATGCCATGACCACTTCTTCTAAAGCAGCATTACCCGCTCTTTCTCCTAAGCCATTGACCGTGGTATTGACAGAAGTTGCTCCTGCTCTGATACCCGCTAAGGCATTAGCCGTTGCCATACCAAAATCATTATGGGTATGCATTTCTACGGGAATATCTAGCTTAGCGACTAAGTTTTCGACTTTTTTATAGGTCATTAAAGGATCGAGAATCCCTACGGTATCGCAAAAACGAAACCGAGATGCCCCCCAATCTTGAGCCGCTAAGGCCATATCCAGTAAAAAATTGTCATCAGCCCGAGAAGAGTCTTCCCCACCGACCGAAATATATAAACCGCGATCGCAAGCATAACGAATCGTGTTTCGGAGTAAATTTAAGACTAGCTGAGAATTACCCTGAAACTTAACAGCAATTTGGATTTGGGAAACCGGAATAGATATATGCACTCGTTCTAGACCACAAGCTAGAGAAGCATCGATATCTGCGCGCACAGCACGATTCCAACCAGTAAGCTTAGTTTTCAAACCGAGTTTGACGATCTCGGTAATTGCTTCGGCTTCGGTACTACCCATTGCGGGAATGCCCACTTCCAGCTCTTGTACGCCAATGGCATCCATTAAGCTGGCAAAGACAACTTTTTCTTCTATATTAAAAGCGACTCCTGCCGCTTGTTCTCCATCTCGCAAGGTTGTATCGTTAATCTGAATCGATGGCATAACATATTCCTCAATAGCCCCTAACGGGGAAGTCAAAAGTCAAAAGTCAAAAGTAAATCTACTCCGAAAGTTAAGAGTCTCAACGGTGATCTAACTAATTTTGACTTTCCAACCAATCAAAAAGATGGTCTAATCTTGATCGGGAGACCAAACCGTATTGCCAGAGCAACATTGGGATGGGTGCTTTTAATTCCTCTTGTTTTTGCATAACTAAAGAAATTTCAGCAGGAGATATCGTTAACTCCTCTTGTAAAAACCGACCTAATTCCGTAACTTGTAAATTGAATTCCATGATTTCTTGCCCTTGGCTAGTAGTCATTGGTCTTCAGTTAGCAAAAACCAATGACCAGTGACCAATGACTATGTCTAATTACCAACAAATTCTAGGGTTAGGCTATCGCTGGCTAGGAAATGATCGAGATGGAAGGCTCTTTCTTCGGTAGCTAGGAGAAGTTGTTCGTAGAGATAACGAGTAGCTCGATCTCCCACACTCTCAGCTTGAGCAGCTTGACGACGAATGAGATCGATAATTTTCTGCTCAGCAGCTAGATCATTAACGATCATTTGACGACAGCCAAAGATGCCATCTTCTTCCGGTGTAAAGCAACAAAGCTCGGCTAATTTGCTAAAGCTGGCCGCAGGAGCACCTCCCAAACCATTTAAACGTTCCCCAATATCATGGGCATGGCCAGCAACTGCTTCATAACTTTCTTGAAAATATTGATGAATTGAGTAAAATTCTGAACCTTCTACTACAAAATGATGTTTTTGATATTGTAGATAAAGAGCCTGAAAACTTGCTAGAGCAAGATTTAAACCTTCGCAGACAGGAACGACAACCTCTTTTTCCAAACCAACAGGATTATTGGCAACTTCTCCGAAAGATTGTAAGACTAATGTTTGTGTCATGATTCTTTAATTTGTAAGTCCCGTTAAACGAGATAAGTAGGGTTAATCTGTTTTTCCTTGGCCATTTGTTGTTTAGTATCTATGACTAACGACTAATGGCTATTGATCGATGATTAATGACATCTAATTCCGTTGACCAACACCGCTCCAGCCATGTAATGGATTCCGAGCGCGTGTTGATAAATTGCTGAATAGCACTACGGAGTAGAATGGCATGAATGCAACTATCAATTTCTACCCAGAGCGCACCATCTTCGGGGCACCAGCAGGGAATATTTAATTCTTGCAGGCGATGATGGACACTCCAGCGATCGCCACGATGGATCTTAGCTACCTGACTGACAAAGGCGTCAGGGCGGGGAAGTTTGTACATGATATTAAGGTTGATAAGGGGATAATTTCTGTATCTGTTGTTCCAAACTCTCGATGCGATCGATTAAAGAATGAATGATCTTAGCTTCTGGATCAGGTAATTTGCCATGTTCTAGGGGGCAGCCCTGGCCAGTACGAGAAGAAACGATACGACCAGGAATGCCTACCACTGTAGAATCATCTGGGACATCTCTTAGTACGATCGAGCCCGCACCGACGCGAACATTATTACCGATATTAATATTTCCTAAAATCTTGGCGCCAGCACCGACAACCACATTTTGGGCCAAAGTCGGATGACGCTTTCCTATTTGTTTGCCTGTGCCACCCAAGGTGACATTTTGGTAGATTAAACAATAATCACCAACAATCGCAGTCTCACCAATGACGACTCCCATTCCATGATCGATAAAAACTCCTTTGCCAATAGTTGCACCAGGATGAATTTCAATACCAGTGAGAAATCTTCCTAAGTGAGATAGGAAACGGGGCACTAGAGGAACTTGCTTTTGCCACAGCCATTTACCAATGCGATGTAAAGCTAAAGCATGAACTCCAGGGTAACAAATCAATACTTCTAGCCAATTACTAGCTGCTGGATCGCGATCAAAGATAATCTTAAAATCTTCCCAGAGACTTGATGGCCAAGGCATGTTTGCAAATAAGATGTTTGAGTTTTGATGCTTTAACCCTTGTTTGTTGTTGATAGTTAGTGGCTGTTGCATTTTTATCCTTCCTTTGCGTCTTGCGCCGAGATTAATCCCACTTGATTCGGACGCAGGGTCGCTCGTCTATGTAATGCTTATATCAGTACCCTTAATTTTGTTTAGAATGATGGGTACAGGTTAGATTCATTAGATTCATTAGATTGCACTCATCAATAGAAAACTTAAGACTGGATAATGTGTTGAGCGATCTATAAACTTTTCTTGGGGTCTATCTACTAGTATTTTTACCAACAGGTCTTAGTATTGTTCGAGCAAGCTATTGGTATTTAGTCATCCAGATGATATTTTCTAGAACCTAGTCTGAATAAGAAATAGACGAGATGCTACTGTCAAAAATCAGGTACTCATAGAAGCATCAGAAGTTACCTAAACAGAACTCGGTCAGGGTATAGTTTGTAGCGATTGTTACGTTTTTCTTAAACTTGATAATCTCGACTACCAAACTCAGAATGAAAATAATGTTACTTTAGATACAGATTGAGACAGAGACCGAATCTTGGTGCAAGTCTCATGACAGAAATTGAATTCCGTAACTTTTCTGGAGAGGTTTGACAGGCTTACTCCAGTTTTTTTTGTTTTTTTAGTATCAAGTTCAATCATTGGCAACTTCGGCGATCGCATGTAATTCAATCTAATACGGTAAATCTCTTGACGTTTTTTAACTTGCGATCAAATGTAACTGTATGAGTCGCTCCATGATGATGATTTACTGTACCGATTAGATAATCTGCAAAATCTGCTTTTCCCTGTTTGGTAGCAGCGATCGCTTGATAAGCAATCGAACGATTTTCAAAATCAAACTTAGGACTTTGTAGCATCAGTTCTAGAGTTTCCATGATTTCTGTTTGAGAATACCTATAAGGTTTTCCCTTTAAAACCCAAAATATTTCGCACAAAACTACATTACAGAGAAAGCATGATTCAGACTGGTTGATAAGATCTACAGCTTTTTGCCATTGTGTTTCGTCGTCTCGGGTTAGATATCGCACGACGACATTAGTATCAAGTCCAATCATGGGCAGCCTCAGCGATCGCTTTTTCCATCTCATCGAGAGAAGCCGTTGACATTCCTTCTCGGTGCAAAATCCCCGACAAGCTTTCAGCAGAAATATTTAAGGGTATTACTTTCACTTCTCCATTTTCATCAATAACAAAATCTATTTTGCTGCCATTATCTAAGTTCAAGTAGTCCCTAATTTGTTTGGGAATGGTTACTTGTCCTTTTGCTGTTAAACGAGCTTGAACCATTACTATTGTTCCTTACTATTATTCCTTACTTTATAGTAAGACATTATCAGAGTGAGCAGGAATTCGTTGCAAAATCTAAAAGAGCAAGTTCTGGCGTTGCTGATTTAAAACATGAAAGAATTTTGGACTAATCTTCTTTGCTTCTTTCTTTGCGTCTTTGCGCCTTTGCGCGAAACGAATTCATATCTGGATTCAGCAACGCCCTTAGTTTAAGGCGATCGCATTAAAATGGTAAGAGAAAGTTAAAT
>NZ_ALVZ01000074.1 GCF_000332055.1 Xenococcus sp. PCC 7305
TCTAATCTTGATGTCATCATAAAATTAGCTGAGATTCTCTAATTCTGCTTATTATGAGTATACAATGTCAGCCTTTCTTTTCTCTCAAATTTTCGTCGAACTCACGTTAGTGATAGTAATTGTCGCTATATTTTCAGCTTCTGAAATTGAATATTCTGCCTGACTAAATGCAAGGGTGTTTTCACTAATTACATCATCATCTTCAATGGTTACAATAGCTGTTCTAATATCTCCTAATACTGCCCCTGTAGGATTACCGATTGCCAGGCTGAAGCTCTCATCAGTTTCGAAAATACTATCATCTATAATGTCTACTGTTATTTCTTGTTCTGTGTCTCCAGGGGCGAAAATTAAAGTGTCGGAAATGCTGATAAAGTCTTGTCCTGATCGCGCAACGTTACCATTAATTGAATAGTCAACGGAAGACGTTATATCTATGTTTCCAGTACGTATGATGGGAATAATAGCCTTTCCAATATCTTCTTGAACTCTTAGAGCTTCTATCCCTATGACAATAATACTAGACTCTTCCATCTCAATTACTCCCTTTGTTGACGTATTTGGTAAGTCCAGCACATTTTAGTCAAGGTATTGTTTTTCTGCCACCTAGACTCTTTGCCTCTATTTTGAAGATTTATTTAAAGTACAAGGAATAAATTAGGAACACAAAAATTCAGATAATAATTAGCTTATAGTGTAAAAAAAATTGAAAATTATGATGCTTAGCTTGAAACAACTAGTACATTATCAGAACAAGACAACATATGTATTGCGATCGCAAATAGCCTAAAAAGCCATCGAATTAAAAATTAGCTCTTGCCAACAAGTTGGGGCAATCGTGAAAAAGACGCTTATTTAACTCATGGAACAACAAAGACAAGATTTTAGTTATAGACTCTACTACCAAATAACCAACTTTTCTATATGATTATTTTAGTGACAGGAGGGGCAGGATACATAGGCTCTCACGCTGTCTTAGCATTGCAAAAATTGGGGCATGAAGTGATCATCCTGGACAATTTGGTCTATGGTCATCAGGATTTAGTAACCGAAGTGTTGAAAACTAAATTAGTCATTGGGGACACTAATGACTCGATTCTGTTAAAACAAATATTTAACCAACATAAAATAGATGCTGTTATGCATTTTGCGGCTTATGCTTATGTCGGAGAATCGGTAACCCAACCAGCGAAATATTATCGCAATAATGTGGTGGGAACTTTGACTTTGCTAGAAGAAATGTTGGCAGCAGGAGTCGATAAATTTATCTTCTCCTCAACTTGTGCCACCTATGGTGTACCAGAAAAAGTACCAATTGTAGAAGATCAACCTCAAAATCCCATTAATCCCTATGGCACGAGCAAGTTGATGGTGGAAAAAATCTTGCAAGATTTTTCGGCTGCTTATAATTTCCGTTCTGTATGCCTACGCTATTTTAACGCCGCAGGGGCTGATCCTGATGGTCTGTTAGGAGAAGACCATGATCCTGAAACTCATTTGATTCCTTTGGTTTTACAAACGGCCTTGGGCGATCGCGAATCTATTTCGATCTTTGGGACGGATTACGATACCCCAGACGGTAGTTGTATTAGAGATTATATTCATGTTGCAGATTTGGCTCAAGCTCATGTTCTCGCATTGGAATATCTTGAGAAAAATGGCGCTACAGACATGTTTAATTTAGGGAATGGTCATGGCTTTTCTGTCAAAGAAGTTATTGCCACTGCTCGAAAAATAACAGGTCGAGAAATCAAGGCCGTTGAATGCGATCGCCGTCCAGGAGATCCCCCTATTTTGGTTGGCAGTGGCGCAAAAGCCAGAAAGATTTTAGGCTGGCAATCTCAGTATTCTAGATTAGAAGATATTCTGACCCATGCTTGGCGATGGCATCAAAAACGTCATCAGTAAAATAATTTTCTTTATATATTTGTGTCGAGAACTTGTTTTTTTTTACATAATTCTAAAAGTTAGCTAAAATCTGGACAATTTTTGACTCGTCAGAAGTTAGCTTAAAGCCGATTCGGATTTCTAACTTCACTTTTCACCCTCACTCGCAACAATCATCAAATGAGAATATTAGTTACTGGTGGTGCTGGTTTTATCGGCTCTCACTTAATAGATCGCTTAATGGAGCAAGGCAACGAAGTTGTTTGTTTGGACAACTTTTACACAGGCGATAAACAGAACATCTTTAAATGGTTCAATAACCCCTATTTTGAGCTTATTCGCCACGATATCACCGAACCAATTCGTTTAGAAGTCGATCAAATATATCATTTGGCTTGCCCAGCTTCGCCAGTTCATTATCAGTACAATCCGGTGAAAACCATTAAAACTAATGTTATGGGAACATTAAACATGTTGGGGTTGGCGAAAAGAGTTAAGGCGAGGTTTTTGCTGGCTTCTACTTCGGAAGTTTATGGCGACCCCGATGTACATCCCCAACCAGAAGAATACCGAGGAAATGTCAACTGTATTGGAATTCGAAGCTGCTATGACGAAGGAAAAAGAGTAGCCGAAACTCTTGCTTTTGACTATCATCGACAAAATGATGTTGATATTCGGGTAATGCGGATTTTTAATACCTACGGCCCGAGAATGCTAGAAAATGATGGCCGGGTGGTGAGCAACTTTATTGCTCAAGCTTTAAGAGGAGTACCCCTAACTATCTATGGCGATGGCTCTCAGACTCGTAGTTTTTGCTATGTGTCTGACTTGGTTGAGGGCATGATGAGATTGATGAATGGAAACCATATTGGGCCGATTAATATAGGGAATCCTGGGGAATATACGATTCTGGAGTTGGCGAGAACCATTCAAGAAATGGTAAACCCAGGGGCAGAATTGACCTATAAACCCCTACCTCAAGACGATCCAAAACAAAGGAAACCTGATATTACTCGTGCTAAAAATTTACTAGATTGGGAACCTACTATATCTCTTCAGCAAGGATTGGAACTAACAATCAAGGATTTTAGCGATCGCCTTAAGGTAAATCCCAAGGCTATTGTTTGAGGTGAATGCAAAGGGCAGAGGAGCAGATGGGATGATAAATTCCCGAAAAAGTAAAAAATATTCTTTAGAGAGGCTTTAAGTTATGAAAGTTTGTGTTATTGGAACTGGATATGTTGGATTAGTTACTGGTGTGTGTCTATCTCATATCGGGCATGATGTGATCTGCGTGGATAACAATGAGGAAAAAATCAAATTAATGCAATCAGGGCAGTCTCCTATCTATGAGCCGGGATTAACTGAATTGATGAAGTCTTCCTCTCAAGCAGGAAAGCTAAAATTTACCTCTGATCTTGCCCAGGGAGTGACTCATGGCGAAATTTTATTTATTGCTGTCGGAACACCTTCTTTGCCCACAGGAGAAAGTGACACTCGTTATGTGGAAGCTGTGGCTAGGGGAATTGGTAATCATTTAAATGGTGACTATAAAGTGGTTGTCAATAAATCGACAGTCCCTATCGGTTCTGGGGATTGGGTAAGAATGATTATGCTTGAAGGAATTGCAGAGCAACAAAAAGTATTAGTTGGCGCGGGCAATCTTCCCAGTAAAGCACAAGAGACACAGGCTAATTTCGATGTGGTGAGCAATCCTGAATTCCTCCGCGAAGGTTCTGCTGTACACGACACGTTTAATCCCGATCGCATTGTCTTAGGCAGCCACAGTCAAAAAGCCATTCTAATGATGAAAAAACTTTATGAACCTTTGGTGAATAGAGAATTTGCCCAAGATAGCTCTTTGCCCAAGGTTCCAGTGGTCGTGACGGATCTTAGTTCGGCAGAAATGATTAAATATGCCGCCAATTCTTTCTTGGCTACCAAAATCAGTTTTATTAATGAAGTTGCGAATATCTGCGATCGCGTAGGAGCCGATGTTACTCAAGTAGCTAAAGGTATTGGCTTAGATTCTCGAATTGGCAGCAAGTTTCTCAATGCTGGGATTGGTTGGGGCGGCTCTTGTTTTCCCAAGGATGTTTCGGCCCTAGTTCATACCGCAGACGATTATGGCTATGAACCGGAATTGTTGAAAGCCGCAGTCAATGTCAATATGCGTCAGCGCCTCATTGTACTAGAGAAATTACAACATGAACTGAAAATCCTTAAAGGAAAAACTATTGGATTATTAGGTCTAACTTTTAAGCCTGATACTGATGATATGAGAGATGCTCCGTCTTTGCAGTTGATTCGACAATTAGATCGTTTGGGTGCCAAAGTAAAAGCCTATGATCCGATTGTATCTCAATCGGGAGCTAGCCATGGCTTGTCGGGCGTTATTATCGAGAGTGATGTTGCAATGTTAGCTGATGGTTGTGATGCTTTAGTTCTCGTTACTGAATGGAAAGAGTTTCTAGAACTTGACTATTCTAAAATGGCAAAATTAATGGTCAATCCTGTGATAATCGATTGTCGCAATTTCTTAGATAATCAAGTGGTGAAGCAAGCTGGTTTCCAATATTTGGGCGTTGGTTGTTAATTATCTCTCCACTCAAATTTGAAATCAATATTCTGCGATCGCTAAGAATCATGTTAGCTTAATTGCGTTGATTATGGCGATCGCAATTTTGGATAACTTCAGTTCGACGAATTTTTTTTGATTAAATTTCCCAAGTTGAACAACAAAGTAATAGGCTTTTTCCCAAATCCCCAAATCCCCAAATCCCCAAATCCCCAAATCCCCAAATCCTTATTCGTAAATAGTAAACTTTGTACTCATCGAACTCACCTGCTACAAGTAGAGGAATTGCTATATAGTTATTGACTATGACCTTTCTAATTTTGCAGGCTAGTATCCTTCTCTTGCTATTCTTTCCTGCTTTAGGAGTATTAGGATTACTATGGATTTTAATTCGGGTTGCGATCGCTAACTTTTCCCAGATAGTTAAGAATTCTATCAATAGAGCCTTAGCAGTTTTAAGTGTATGGTTAGTCATTAATTCGTTTTTGGCCTATCAACCATCAGAAGCCTTTTTAGGGCTGGCAAATTTTTTACCTTTTTTCGCTTTATTTGGGAGCTTAAGCATTGCCATTCGTTATCCTCATCAACTGAGGAGAATTGCTTGGATCTTAGTGATTTCTGCTTTGCCCATCGTAATTCTGGGTTTAGGGCAATTATATTTAAACTGGCAGAGTCCTCCCCTTATTAAAACTATTTTGGGTTGGGGATTAGTCGCTCAAGGTGTTCCGACGGGAAGAATGTCATCGGTATTTATTTATGCGAATTTTCTCGCCATCTATTTAGCGATCGCATTTATTTTAGGCTTAGGTTTATGGTTAGATGTCTGGCAAAATCACAGCTTAAAAAAACGTAATTGGTTATTGTTATTACTTAGTATTGTTTTAATATTTAATTCTATTGGATTGGGATTAGCAAGTTCTCGTAATGCCTGGGGCATAGCTATGATAGGCATCATGGCCTTTGCGATTTACTTTAGCTGGTATTGGCTGATCTCGATTGTTACCGCAATGGGAATAGCAATCATGGGTGCATCCTTTGGTTCTTTCTGGGGACAAGAATGGTTACGCAAAATTGTCCCGATGTTTATTTGGAGTAGACTATCAGACCAGAATTACCTCGATCGCCCGATCGCAACCTTACGAATTACTCAATGGCAATTTTGCTGGGAAAAAATCCAAGAAAATCCTCTTATCGGTTGGGGTTTGCGTAATTTCACCCCCTTATATTTAGAGGCTACCAATTTTTGGTTGGGACATCCCCATAATTTATTTTTCATGTTGGGTATGGAAATAGGGATTATTGGTGGTTTATTCTTTTGTTTAATTATTGCTTGGATCTTGGCACAAGCTTTTCTATTACTGCGTCGAAGTCCGAGAAGAAATTCTAGAATTTTGACAAAAGGCGATCGCTTGATTCTTTTTTCTTATCTTGTAGCTTTTGGTTGTTGTATTTTATTTAATCTTTTGGATATTACAATTTTTGACCTAAGAATTAATCTTCTAGGTTGGATTTTATTATCGGCAATTTATGGGGTTAGCCAAGAACTCACTCAAGATAAGCACAAAATATCCTTAAAAATGAGAGGTAGAGCGTGAAATCTAATCCAAATCAGGCTTGGCTGCTGAGATAATTAATTGGGGAAGTGGAATTCGGCTGCGAATTTGGGGATTAATGCAAACATGCTGAGTCTTTGCGATCGCCAGAGGTCGAGTCAAAGATTCCTGCTTAAAAATTTGATAATCAACACAGAATTCATTGTCTGAAATTAATTTTGGTTTTAAATTGATTTGTAGTTGATCTCCACAAAAAATAGGCCGCAAAAAATCAATATCGGCATGGACGATGGGAATAGCCATGGTTTTTTCTGTGAGCATTCGCGGTAAACTAATGCCAATTTCGCTTAACCATGTTTCATAGGCTTCGTGGCAAATTTTCAAAGCATTGGCGAAGTAAATTACTCCCGCCGCATCAGTATCGGATAAGTAAATAGTTCGATGGTAAGAGAAAGACATTTTTGCTATTTTGATGACTCTGGTAAGATCTTTAAGCTCTCAAAATATCTGGAAAAGCTTCTGGTGGAGATGAGATCTTACTTTTATCCTAATCTTTTTTCAGTTCAGCGTTAATTGCGATCGCCAGAGACCCTATTCGTTAATCTGGCTCTTAGATAATACGGATCATTTACAGAAAAAATCAAGATAAATATATATGAACTCGATCGGTTGTCCAGGTTGCTACTCCTGCTCCAAAAAAATCCTTATCCTCTGTCCAAATCGGACAGTCTAAAGTCAGAGATAAAGCAACAATTGGCCAATCGTCTATGTCTCTGAGAATACGTTCCTTAGCTTCTTGCTCATATGAGCTATATAGATCAACATTAATAGCTTTGACGAAATAGTTTAGACTTTCTAGAACATCTAGAGCATTTTGTACAGGCAGGTTTCTTTTGGCAAACAGAGGTGGCAAATATTTTCTTGCGTCTTGATAGCAAATCTCAGGAGTTACAAATCGCGCAGAAGAATTATATTGTTCGAGAATTCCTCTTACTTTTTAACCAAGAACAGCACTAATTAAAATATTAGCATCTAGAACAAGAGTTTTATCTATTTTCATTTAATGCCTGACTACTTCTTCTGGCGAAGTTGGCGGAACTCACTAACTAACTCATCTTCACTAATTCCATTTTCTTGGAGTAGAGTGTCCAGTTTAGCCGCTGCTGATTTTAATGCCTCAAGCTCAGTTTTCTCTGGTTCTTGATGTGTAGGGAAAAAATATCCTACGGTCTTTCCGTGACGTATAACGACAATAGGAGAGTTTGTACTAAGGTACTTAGCGAAGTTGTCACTAAATTCTTGTACATTGACTTTTTGTAGCATTATTTTGACTTAAATTATTGTCTTTTACATTCTACTACTATCTATTATGGTTTGTACGCACCGTAACATAAATCCGTACCAAAATTGGTGCGCATTTGAATAAAATTAAGTTTTTTGTATTAGGTTACACATTTTTTTATCAGGAATCAATTTACATTTGTTATGAAAATGAATAGATTGCTTAATAGCTTAAGCTCAAAGTATATAGTTCAAAATAAAAAGATAATTGCTGTTATTGGCCATAGTTCTTCTGAAACAACTGAAGCAGCCTTGCCAATGTATGAAAAAGCTGGATTAGCTGTTATTAGTGCTACTGCAACAAGTACAGAATTAAATCAGCCCAATTTCTTCCGTATTCCACCCTCAAATGAGATTTTGGGAAGTAACTTAGCTAGATATGTCGAAGAAACAATGAATCTAGAAAAAGTAGCATTTTTTTATGACAGTGAAAGTACTTATAGCAGGACTATTAAAAAGGCTTTTGAAGATAAATTTGGAAAGGAAAAAACGGAGAATATTGATTTATTAGAAGACATTGAGTCAGAAGAGTCTAAAGACTGGAATCAAGAAATTGCGAGTCTTGTCAGTGAGAATTTTAAAGCCGCTGTGTTGTTCCCAAGTACAAAAACAGTTTCTAGAACAATAACAATAGCTCAGGCAAATGCTGAACTTCCTGAGGAACAAAGGTTACAATTTTTAGGCGGTAATACTCTTTATACTAAAAATGTTTTTGAAGAGCATGGCAATATCTTTGAAGGTTCAGTATTAGTTGTTCCTTGGCAGCAAGATGAAAATGCCTACACGAAAAAAGCACAAGAAAAATGGAAAACAGAAGAAGATGTCGGCTGGCGAATGGCAATGGGCTATGATGCAACTCAAGTTGTTATAAACGCTTTATCTTCTCTGCCTGAGGGAGCTAAACGCAAAGATGTGTTGAAAAAATTCAATGAGTTTAAGGATTCTGAATATCTTGGGCAAGATGAAACTTCAGGAGAAGAACTCTGTTTTGATCGCAACGGAGAATCTAATCGTTTTGCTCGTATTCGCAAGGTTGTTAATGGAAAACTTCAAAATATAGAAGGAGAAGAAGATAAACCAGCAAAATCTTGTCCTATAAACAAATCTCAATAAATCAATTTTGCCCACTCCCCAAAAATCACAAATCGAAAACAATCTGAGGATGAGTCAAATTCAATCCCGCATCCTTAATCTTTTGGTTCGATAATTTCAAATTGTAAGAGCGATTAGAAGCTGCATTTGTATCCCAATTAAAGTCAGGTAGGTTATAAGCTGTAAACAACCTACGAAAGAATACACGAGTTTCTAGAATTTCATCACTGTTTAGATTATAAATACCTGCTAATTGTTTTAATCTAGCCAATTCGATCCCGTTAACAATATCCTCCAGATGAACCCAATTGCTATAGTCCGTTCCTGCTCCTGGACGAGTCGTCCCCGCAGAGCGCCGAAAGATTTTGATTAATTCTCTTCCTGGCCCATAAATACCAGCCAAACGGAGAACACATACTTTTCGGCTTGGCGCACTTGCGGATAAGATTACTTCCTCCGTTTGAACTAACACCTTCCCATTTTCGTTAGCCGGCGCAACGGGAGCTGTTTCATCTGTCCAAGCACCTTGTTTATCCCCTAAAATCCCATAACTTCCTGTGTAAATTACCTGTTTAACAGTTTGATTATTTTGCAATGCTGTGACTAAATTCTGGGCAGTACCAAGATAGGTTTGACGATAAATATCTAGCTCTCTAGTTTTTGCCCCTACAGAAAATAAAACGACATCTTGATCTTGAATTAAATCTTCAATAGCACTACTATCTTTGCCATCTAGAATCACTACTTGATGGGAAATCTCTGATAATTGGGTAACTTTTTGCTCTGTAGTGGTAGTTACTGTTACCTGATGACCATTTCTCTGCCATGGACGAGCGATCGCACTGCCAACATATCCGCAACCAAGAATCGCAATTTTCATTCATTTTGTTCTATCTTTTACTATTGCTGATCCTATTCGATTTTGTGATTATTTTTAAGAGTTGGCGCTCTGCGGGGCTTAAGAAGTCGGCTTTAATATGCTTTTATCAACCTGAAAAACCGTCGCATCTCCGTTTTTTACACCGTCATAAACAATAATGAATTTATAAATATCATCAGTTTCCTCCAACAGCGTTATCCCTTCTGCTTTAGAGTTCTCATCGTCCAGCGTAATTTTTCCCAACAGGCTTCTTTCTGTTTTTTGGGGCTTATCCGTCCCAGGAATACTATCGACACCGTTCCAAAAATAAAGCTTATAATCTCCAACCCCATCACCCACAGGGCCAGCAATAATCAAAAATCCTCCTTGAACTTTACATAGATCCCGAATCCCATAACCACCTAAATCAACAAAAAGCAGTTTATAATCTGATACTTTGGTAAAGTCCTCGATGACCATCACCGGAACATAATTTCCACGCAACACGGGTCCTCTAAACCCTAGATATAGAACATTATCATCATCGGAGGCAATACCTTCGATATCAACTCCATTTTCCTTACTGGGAATCTGCGAGAAAATCCCCAAAATACTATCGTTTTCGATAATTTCTTTGATACGAATGATTTTTCTTTCACTCTGGTCTTTTTCTTCGCCTGTTTGAGGATCGATTGTTAATTTAAAAATACTGTTCTTTTTATCTTCTCTAATAACCCTAGTAATTCTTTCTCGGTTACTAAGATAAGTTTTCTTGTCAGTTTTTAAACGCTTTAAGGAGTGAGAACCAACTATAAACAGAGTATTACCATTACTAATTGACATTCCTTCAATATCAATTTCTTGATCCTCTTGCTCGGAAAGAACAGGCAGCGCAATCTCCAACTTGTCCTTGACTTCATAGCAGTCGGATTGCTTCTGTTCTAAAATTTGAATCTTTCTTTTACTCTCATCAGAACCGATCGCCAGAAAATTGCCAAAAGATACGATCGCACTAATATCTTTGTCTTTTTTAACGTCACCTTCAAAGCTTATCTTGTTTAGTTTTGTCAGCATTGTCTTTTCTCCTCAATATAGGGTTAAATATGGCACAATCAACAATGAAGATTAAGTCTCAAGTAAATTTTATCGAGTAGGTTCTATGGCAGGCAAAATTAAAAAAGGTGCATTAGTTCGAGCAGTAAAAGAAAAACTTGCAGATAGCGTTGAGGCTACCGCTAGCGATAATCGCTTTCCCGACTATCTTTTTGAAAGTAAAGGTGAGATCCTAGAAATTGAGGGAGATTACGCTCTAGTCAAATTTTACGTTGCCACTCCTAACATTTGGTTTAACCTAGAATCGCTAGAAGTCTTATAGAAAAAGCATTTTATCGATTTCACGGTAACATCTTTGTTGTCATTCCCCTAAGCTCTGCTTTCTTTGTGTCATCTCCTCTGGTAGATTAATCCTATACCCTTATTTAAATTTTTGTTGCGAATTTGGGATCGTGCTTGATTTTTGTACTAGCACTTGAATTTTAATAATTTGTTAATTTATCAGACATAACAGGAGGCTATTAAAACATGTCAAAGAAAACCGTGGCTAGCTTAACAGAAGCTGATGTAGCAGGAAAAAGAGTTTTAGTCAGAGCAGATTTTAATGTGCCTCTAGATGATAGTGGAAGCATCACCGATGATACTCGGATTCGTGCAGCTCTTCCCACTATCAAAGATTTAACTGGCAAAGGAGCTAAAGTCGTTCTTTGTAGCCATATGGGTCGTCCCAAGGGTGAAGTTAAAGAAGCACTTCGTCTAACCCCCGTTGCAGCACGTCTTTCTGAGCTTTTAGGGCAGGAAGTTACTAAATGTGATGACTGCGTAGGTGATGCGGTTGCGGCGACTGTTAACGGCATGAGCAATGGTCAAGTCGTTCTTCTGGAAAATCTTCGTTTCCACGCTGAAGAAACTAAAAACGATCCTGAATTTGCCAAAGCTTTAGCCTCCAATGCTGATGTTTATGTCAATGAAGCATTTGGTACTGCGCACCGCGCCCATGCTTCTACTGAAGGGGTAACCAAATATTTAAGCCCTTCTGTTGCTGGTTACCTGATCGAAAAAGAATTAGAGTTTTTGCAAAATGCAGTAGATAATCCCAAACGTCCTTTAGCGGCAATTATTGGTGGTTCTAAAGTATCTAGTAAAATCGGTGTTATCGATACTTTGCTTGATAAATGCGATAAGTTACTCATTGGCGGCGGCATGATCTTCACTTTCTACAAGGCCAGAGGTTTGAGTGTGGGAAAATCTCTAGTAGAAGAGGACAAGCTTGAACTTGCCAAATCCTTGGAAGCTAAAGCCAAAGCTAAGGGTGTAGATTTGTTATTGCCCACAGATGTTGTTGTGGCTGATAATTTTGCTCCTGATGCCAATGCGAAAACTGTCAGTATTAATGATATTCCTGACGGTTGGATGGGATTAGATATCGGCCCTGATTCTGTCAAGGTTTTTCAAGATGCTTTGGCTGACTGTAATGCAGTGATTTGGAATGGCCCGATGGGGGTTTTTGAATTCGATAAATTCGCTGTTGGTACTGAGGCGATCGCGAACACTCTAGCTGGTAAACCTGATGCTATTACTATAATCGGTGGTGGTGACTCGGTTGCTGCGGTAGAAAAAGTTGGTGTAGCTGAGAAAATGAGCCATATTTCTACTGGTGGTGGAGCTAGTTTAGAGCTGCTTGAAGGTAAGAAATTGCCTGGTATTCTAGCTCTTGATGATGCTTAAGTTTTTTGTAAGCAACTAAATTTAATGGGGGTTAAATTCCCCCAGTACCTATTCATAAAACTTAGAATTATTTATATTTAAACTGTTCTAAGGTTTTTTATCAGTGATCCAAATTACAGAACAACAACAAATAAACTTCTTGCACAAGTAAATTCATTAGGACTTACTCAAAATTAATATTTTTATCCCCAAAATATAAGTTAAATCCGTCAATGCAATTGGGGGACTAGCCCCCCAAACCCCAATCTCGCGCGTTCCCTTGCGGATTAAAAATTCCGGCGGGGTCGCTCGCCCATTGGGGACGATACGCCCTCCCCAAACCCTTGCCGAAGTGTTAACTTGTGAGTTGGAGAGATTTTATTTTCTTGGTAGTTGCCAAATATTTTGGCGTAGAAAGTTTTGTTCGAAACCTATTTTTCAAATATCTTTCTTTATATTTATTAGATATCTGCGTAAGTCTTATTCATAATAAGTTTCATCTGCGCTTATCTCGTTAGTGAAATCTAACCACAGCTAGAAGATGTAAAAAGGCGATCGCGATATAATGGGTGGCATCGAAATCAATCAAATTCTCCCTAATGGATAAAATTCAGCAACTAAAAAACCTCCAAAAAATTCGCAAGATAGCTAATCTTTTAGATACAGCGATCGGTATTCCTGGGACTAAAATTCGTTTCGGTTTAGATCCTATTTTGGGGTTAGTTCCTGGAGGAGGAGATTTAATTACCGCAGCTATCTCTGCATATATGATTTACCTGGCAGCTCGTTTTGGACTAGAGCGCGCAGAAATACTGAAGATGATCAAAAATGTGGCGATCGAAACTGCTATTGGTTCAGTTCCTATTTTTGGAGATATTTTTGATGCTTACTTTAAGGCAAATATCCGTAATTTAGAAATATTAGAGCAGCATATTACTGAAACTGAATTTGAGACACAAGATACTGAAGCAAGAACTCTCAGCACGATATCTAACTAATTAGATACTAATTAGACAATAATAGTAATCCACCCATAAACAACAAGTATTGGGTAACGTGAGTTCGATGAGTACAAAATTTACTAGTGGACGCGGGCGTAAATAAGCTATCTATCAACGAAGGGCAAAAAGCTGATGTATCAAGACTTATTACTCATTACTTATTACTTATTACTTCCGCGCAGCG
>NZ_ALVZ01000075.1 GCF_000332055.1 Xenococcus sp. PCC 7305
GGCGTTGCTGAATCCAGATATGAATTCGTTTCGCGCAAAGGCGCAAAGACGCAAAGAAAGAAGCAAAGAAGATTAGTCCAAAATTCTTTCATGTTTTAAATCAGTAATGCCTAAAATAAGAGTGTGCAAGCAGACTTGAATTTTGAATTAACTTTCCAGTCTAGCTGCTATTTGAATATCGAATTCCTCTTCAAAGATTGGTTTTTTATATTCTAAACTCCATAACTCCAAGGCACAATCATCGCCAATTTCGTGAGGAACAACTGCCATTTTAAGGATTTTTTGTCTAGCATCAAAATCACATTTAACCCTTTCAATAGCACCTTTGTTCCGACGGTCTAAAGCTACGGCGATGCGTAAGATAGAACTTAATTGCCTGACCATTAATTGATATCTTTTGCTGGGTAAATCTTGATAGGAAGTATGTTTTTTCTTGGGCTTACTTTTGCGATGATAACGCGCAATATTCGCGATTAATGCTAATTCTAGTTCAGTAAAACCTAATAATTCTGCATTACGAATTAGATAGTAGGAATGTTTATGGTGAGCTGAATGGCTAATATAAATACCACAGTTGTGCAAAATAGCAGCTGCCCATAATAATTCTTTTTCCCCTTGCCCCCATTGGTGGAGATGTTCTTTCGTTTGCTCAAATAAACTGAGGGCAAAATTGGCCACTCTTTGGCCATATTCGAGATCTACTTGATACTTATGGGCAATCTTAAAAACATTCCGATTTCTAACTTCGTTTTGATAGCGTAGGCGATCGCTGATCAGGCCATGAGTGAGCATCCAATCAACAATAATGCCTTCTCGTAAAGCCCTTTCACAGATGGTGACTGATTTCATCTTAAGCATTTTCATTGCCTCTAGAAGAATGATCGCACCAGGGACAATAATTTCAGCTCTTTTATCAGAAATACCTGGAATATCAAACCGTTCTTCGTAACTCATCTCTGACAATTTATCAATTACCTCCTCAATATCCTCAAGAGTTAATTGATAGCCATTAAGGGGGTTTGGCTCTGTCCCCTGTCGATCCAGTGCATGAATTAGAGCCAAAGTTTCGATCGTGCCAGAAGTGCCTACCAAACGAGGGTTTTCATTTAACTGCAAGTTATGCCAAATTTCTTCGACGGGACGCTCCAACATCCCTCGGACATAGGCTTTTAAATAATTTAGCTCTTCTTTACTAATGGGATCGCAATGCACAAATTCTTTGGTCAAACGAACAGCTCCCACTTTGGTGCTACTCAAGAAACGAGGCTCTCTAATATCTGCTAGGATTAACTCTGTCGAACCGCCACCAATATCGATCATTACATGGGGTCGATCTCCAAAATCCATTCCTGAAAGAACACCCAAATAAATCCGCCGAGCCTCTTCTTTTCCCGAAATTAAATTAACTCCAATCCCTAGTTCCGACTTGATACGATGTAAAAAAGCGATACCATTGCCAGCTTCTCGTGTTGCACTAGTTGCCACGGCAATTATTTGTCGAACCTTAAGGCTCTCCGCCAAATCTTTACAACGTTTAATGGCTTTGAGGGCTCTTGCGATCGCCTCTTCCGTCAGATTACCCGTATCGGGATCGCGATCGCCCAAACGAACAGTATCTTTTTCCTTCGCAATGATATGGAAAGCTGGCAATTTTGGATCTACTTCCACCACCACCATATGAACCGAATTTGTCCCAATATCAATTGCCGCAATTACTTGTTTGGTTTGGCTGACACTGAAAGGAGTGTCGACACTAGGTTGATAAATAGAATTAACCATAAAAATTATGCAAGAATAACTCTTGATTGAGTCCCCTAAGAAACAGCATATATTCTCAAGGGCTAATTATGATCACACAACAATAACTTTTTATATTTTTATCGAAATTAATATTTTTTTATGAGTCAATATCCGCAAACTATCAAAGAATCTACCGGGGAAAAAATCATTCGACTTCTGCGTTGGGATAAACCGGCAGGGAGATTAATCTTAATGATTCCTGCATTATGGGCAGTATTTTTAGCGGCTTCAGGCAATCCGCCACTTCTTTTGGTAGGTATCATTATTTTAGGCACTTTTGCAACTAGCGCCGCTGGTTGTGTGATTAATGATCTCTGGGACAAAGATATCGACCCTCAAGTGGCCAGGACGAAAAACCGTCCTCTCGCATCTCGGGCATTATCCGTAAAGTTGGGTATCATTATATTTGCGATCGCACTGCTCTGTGCGGCGGGACTAGCTTTTTATCTCAATCCTCTCAGTTTTTGGTTATCTGTCGCCGCTGTCCCTTTCATTATTGGTTATCCTCTTGCAAAAAGGATTTTTCCTGTCCCCCAATTAGTTTTATCCTTATGTTGGGGTTTTGCCGTCTTAATTAGCTGGTCAGCAGTAACAGGCAATATTGATCATAATACTTGGCTGCTTTGGGGGGCGACAATTGCCTGGACATTGGGATTTGATACGGTTTATGCAATGTCAGACAAAGAAGATGATCTCAAACTTGGCATTAATTCCAGTGCAATCTTTTTTGGCAAATATGTAGCAGAAGTCGTCGGCATATTTTTTATTCTTACTGCGGTTTTAATGGCCATTCTCGCTTTCAGTCTTCAGTTGCAGTTGATTTTTTGGTTGGGATGGGTAGTTGCTATTATGGGCTGGATTTTACAATATCAAAGAATTCGCAAACCTCAGCTTCCTCGCTCTGTTTATGGCAAAGTATTTAGTCAAAATGTGTGGTTGGGCTTTATTTTGTTGGCTGGGATGATTTTCGGTTAATTTTTGCAGAAATTAAGCATTTCACTATTTAATTTTTTCCTCGGCAAATTTCTGAACTGCTTTAGGGGCAAAAGCTGACAATAAAAAACCGAAAGTGATATATATACCGTCAGTATTACTGTTCGTATTGCCTGAATTCATAATGGTCACAGCACCGAAAACTATTGCAGCAATCAGAGCAATAAAGCTCATCAACCTCATTGAGGATCTGTTGCCATTGTTTTCGCAAAAGAATCCTGATTTTTGCTGATTACTAGTGGATTCCGATGTTGTTGAAGGAGATAATGAACTCATATTAGCACTTAAAATATATTGGTAATTTGATGTTATTTGGCATGACTCATTTAATCATAATCCTCTGTTTTTCGCCTAGGATTTGCGATTCTTATTCTCTAAAGCTCCTTTAGGCAGTGAGGAGCGAATAAACTTTCGCTAGTCTTGTCATTGCAGTGGCAATTTCTGCCACTGTGGCAGTGAGGCTAATTCGCAGACATTGTGTTTTATGCTGCCAATCTTCCTTCAAGCCAGGGAAAAATGTACTGCCAGGAACCGCAATCACTCCTACTTTTTTCAATTCCTGATAAAATTCCCAGTCGCTGGTTGGTAAATCTTTTAACCACAGCCAAGCAAAAATCGCGCCTTCTCCTTGGTGTAAAAACCAAGGTCGATTCTGAGGCATTGCCTCGTCTAAGGTTGCGGCTAAAATTTCTAATTTATTTTGGTAATGAGGACGAATAATCTCAGTGGAAATCTCGGCTAATCTACCAGAATTAATGGCTCTAGCTGCGATCGCCTGACCGTAGCGAGAAGAATGAATCGCAGCATTCGTTTGAAAAGATTCTAAAACTTGAATCCATTTTTTAGCTCCGATCGCAATGCCGATTCTTTCTCCTGGTAAACCAGCCTTAGATAAACTCAGACAGTGAATAATATTTTCTCCAAATTGCGGATTCATGGCCGTAAAGTTTAAACAAGGAAAGGGCGGAGCATAGGCAGAATCTATCAATACAGGCACATCATAAACCTCAGCCAAAGAAGTTATTTTACCGACTTCCTCATCTGTTAAAACATTACCTGTCGGATTACAAGGGCGAGAAAAAATTACACAGCCAGTTCGCTCATTGATTTGTAATTGACTAAAATCAGGACGGTATTTAAAACGATGTTGCCCTTCTTCAATTTCCAAAGTAGGTTTGTAGGCAATTAAGGCTTCAGGAGTCAAACTAACTCCACCATAACCCGTGTAATCAGGACTCAATGGTAAAACAATTTGTCGTAAATCACCCTCTTTTGTATAACCACCAAAAGCATTAGCAGCGTAAAAATAGAGTGATTGTGAGCCAGGTGTGATTAAAATATTCTCATTACTTAAATTCAATTCGTAACGTCGATTAAAATCTTTGACTACAGCTTCGATTAAAGGTGTGTAGCCCTGAGAAGAACCATAACGACATACCACCTCACCATATTCCGCACTTGCCAACAAATCCGTTGTGCATTCTCGCCATAAATTTTCCACTTCTGGCAAAATTACAGGATTTCCCGCACTCAGATTGATGAATTCTTTACCTGCACTATTGCTCAAAGTCTCAATAATATCTTTCATAATCGCCCGAACTCCTGTGAGTTGGGACATTTGCATACCAAATTGAGATAAGTTCATAATGCAGTGATTGAGATCGGTAAATATTATGTACTCGTCATTTTATGCCAAAATCTCAATCAGAACTTGCTAACAGCTTAAAGTTTCAAGCTACTTATTAACAATATACTTCTCTAATATTTTCAGCAATCCTGGCTCATCCAAAGGCTTAGATAGATATTCGGAAGCCCCAAGCTTCATGGCAAGTTTGCGATGTTTATCATTATTGCGAGAAGTTAACATGGCGATCGGCAGTTTAGCAAACTTAGCATGAGACCTGACTTCTGTGAGCACCCCATAACCATCTAGACGAGGCATTTCAACATCACAAATAACTGCTTGGACATCCAGCCCACTAACTAACTTGTCTACCGCTTCTCGACCATCCTTGGCCTGTTCTACTTGATAGTCATTACGCTCCAACATTGATGCTAAATAGCGTCTTACATTAACTGAATCGTCCACAATTAAAATCGTTGGGCTATCAATCTTGAAGTATTCTGGCTTAGGATTACCACTATCTGGTGCCTGGATAAGGGTCTCCTGACTGCTTTGTTCCTTAGTCATCCAATTACCCAAGAAACCAGGTTCGATCAAAGGGATCACCCTACCATCTCCCAAAATAGTAGAACCGGTAAAGCCTGGAGCAAGACTGATCGGGCTGGCAACTGTTCTAATTGCCACTTCCTGTTCCCCCCAATAACGCTCTATATAAATGCCATGCCACTGATTTTCCTGACCAAATACTAATACTGTTGGGGTATCAATTGTCGGTTTACTGTCCATCTGAAAAGATTTACTCGGACGATTGAAAGTAAGAGACTTTTCTAGGCGAATTAATGGAATTCTTGAGTCGTTCCAGTTAATTGTTTCGAGATCTTGCTCTTGAACAACGAGATCTGATTCGAAACGAATCATTTCCTTAATACTATGAACAGGAACAGCAAAAACCATTCCTGCACTTTCTAGGATATTAACACGGAGAATTAATAGGGAAAGAGGGACTGTAATTGTAAATTTTGTTCCTTTCCCTAGATTAGTCTCTACCTGAATATTGCCTCGGACTTGTTCTAAATTAGAGCGCACCACATCCATTCCCACACCACGGCCTGAAAGTTCTGTCACTTTTTCTGCCGTACTAAATCCTGGCTCAAAGATAGCCTGAAGGATTTCCGCTGTGGGAATTTGATCTACTTGTGTTCTTGGTAAACCCATTTTACAAAAGCGATCGCGAATCTTTTGCTCATCAATCCCTTTTCCATCATCCTCAATCACGATAATGGTTTTGTTCCCCTTTTGCATTGCACTCAATCGTATAGTTCCGACCTCAGGTTTCCCCTGAGCTAGACGAACTGAGGCTTCTTCAATCCCATGATCGAAAGCATTACGGAGCAAATGATTAAGAGGGTCAATCAGTTGTTCTAAGACTTGCCGATCAATCGGAGTTATCTCCCCGGAAATTTTAAGATTAACTTGTTTATTATGTTTCAGAGATAAATCTCGAATCAATCGTGGAAATCTACTAACCAAATCGGCAAAAGGACGCATTTGAGAGCGCGTTACATTTTGCTGTAAGTCTCTTGTCGTATAACTAAAATCTCTGACTACCTGAGTCATTTCCTGTAGACCCAAGTCAATATCTGACGTAACCTCTTGCAACTGGAAAATAGTCTCAATTTGCTCTTGGAACATTAAATGCAAATCACTATAACGATCCATTTCCAAAGAGTCGAAGGTACTTTGCCCTGAAAGGGTAGAGCCTGCTTTGACTTCGTCAAATTCTTGCTGATTAGAGTCGCCCGACTGCCAAGGTGTCTTGCCTGTGGCTAATGACTCGTTAGGTTGATTGATTTTTGGCAACATTCCTTCTAAAGAAGCCCAGTCATAACATTTGCGAATTTGACTAGTAGACTTTTCTAGAGTGCGAATTCTCTCTTTGGTTAATGCCAAATAATTATGTAGCTGGTTTAAACGTAAGATTGCGCTATTACGTTCTAAAATCAACTTACTTGATAGAACATTAATCTTTTGCAATTTTTGAGCGGAGACCTTAACCATTCTTTCCGATACCACAGGTTTGGGTGAAGAGGAAATTGGTTTGGCAACAGACTCAGTCGCCTGATCGCGAGCAACAGATTTGATTTCTGTGTTGATTTCTGTTGCTTCGGCTTGAGGCTCTAGATTCTCAAAAGTTGCTTGTAAATCAGCTAATTCCTCTAGATCAGGTGTTAGTTGTTCCCAATCCACAGTTGAGGGTTCGGCTTCTTTTGCTTCGNCTTGAGGTTCTATATTCTCAAAAGTTGCCTGTAAATCGGCTAATTCTTCTAGACCAGGAGTNAGCTGTTCCCAATCCGACTCTGTATTTATCAATTCAGTGGGCTCTAGATCTTCGCCCTGAGAACTAACCTCAACTGGGATTTGGTTATTGGATTGTAATTCTAGAGCAACCATTTCTTGTAATTGGTCTACTCCAGAAAAATCGAGCTCCTCAAGGTTACTCAAATTATGCTCATGTTCTGCTTCCAAATCTGTTATTTCTGCAGATGGCAAATTCCGAGGAATTTGTTCTAAACGACCTAAGGTTACTAAAGCATGGGATCTTTGCCAAGTATTAAAAGCTTGATAGGCAAGATCTCTAATTCCCTCATCTGAGACGATTTCTAATCTGGATTGAACTGATTCACAAAGAGACACAAAATCATCCAAACCGCTCATCAATCCAAAGTCAGCCAGTTGCTCGGCAGAAGACTTTAGTTCTACTCTCAGTTGTTGGGGGGTTAAATTCCCTAGTTTCGGTTCTAAGCTATCAAGACATTCCTCAACACCAGTTTCAAAGACTAGGTTAGATACATCGACTTCTTCTTCTTCGGCTAATAGAGAGTCTTCGTCTTCCTCTTTTAAGTCTCCAAGCCTTTGATGCAAAGGATTGAAAACTGGATCGGTGATCTGAGCAATCCATTGTTCATCAACTAAAGTTTGGCTTTTATGGGCTTGACCCACTTCCCTTAAACAATCAACTCCTTGAAGCAACAAAGTAGTGACTTCTTGATCCAGCAAAGTCGCATCCTTTCTCACTCGCAGAATCTTCAAGAAATCTTCTAAACGATGGGCAATTTTATTTAAAGAAGAAAATCCCATCATCGCCGCACCACCTTTTAAGGAATGAGCAGCCCGCATTGCTTTGTCTAGCAACCCGGTATTAACCTCCTGAGAATCTAAGTCTATAATGATCGACTCTAGATTATCAAAATATTCTTTAGCTTCTTCAAGAAAGTCCAATTGTATTTGTTGATCTCTATCCATTGCCAGATTAGCCTATCTACAAAAGTAGTTGATATGGTTTTGTTGTCTGAAATTCGCCATCGAGATAAAGCATTTGAGCTCTATCAGAACCAGTCTTTGAAGGTGTTAGAGAAAGATTCATTAATCTCTAACACCGAATATTTAACCTCTAGTCCCTAATTTAAGCCATCTTAGCCTCAGGCTGTTGTTCTGCTTCACTTACTTTAAATTGAGCAACGGATTCTTGTAGTTCTTGCACAATATTCGTTGTTCCTTTGATAGCCTCCGCTATCTGACGGGAAGATTGAGAACGTTGGGAAGATGCTTCGGTAACTTGTTTCATAGTTTCAGTCACTATTTGAGAAGTTGCCGCCTGGGAAACTGTAGCCTTAGAGATAGACTGCATCAGAAGGTCAATGTCTTGGGACTTAGCTAAAACTGCTTGTAGTCTTGTTTTGGTATCTTCTACTAGACGAGTACTAGCTACTACTTGAGTAGTCCCGACTTCCATTGCGGCGACAACTTCTTGAGTTTCACTTTGAATCCCTTGAACTAGTTGAGAAATTTCTTTAGTTGCGTTAGCCGACTGTTCTGCTAAGGCTCCAACTTGTTCAGCCACTGCGGTAAAGCCTTGGCCTAGTTCCCCAGCACGAGCCGCCTCAACACTAGCATTAATCGCTAGTAAGTTAGTTTTAAGGGCAATTTCATCAATCAGAGAGACTACTTGCGAGATTTGTTGTGCAGATTCCCCTAGACGCTTAATTTTTTTTGCGGTATCGCCTACTGTAGTCCGCAAACCCTGAATACTTTCCACGGTGAGATCCATTGCTTTATTTCCTTCTTGCGCTGTGGCAAAAGCGTCATTGGAGATCGATGCGGTTTTTTCTGCGTTATCTGCCACTTCCTTAATAGACTCAGATATATTGGCGACTGACGACAGAGTGTTTTGAATTTGTTGTGCTTCGACAGCAGCTTCTTCGGCCAATTCTCTAATAGTAACTTCATTATCACTCAAAGAAAGACTTACATGGCTAGCAGAGCTTTTGGTTTGAATCGCAATCGCCCGTAAATTTTCGACGATGGCATTAAACAAATCGGCGATAATTCCCACGTCCCCTTCGAGCAATTGGGCACGAACGGTTAAGTCTCCTTCTGATGCTGGTTCTAAACTATCCATCAGAGTAGAAATGGCCTCTTCTAGAGCTTCTCTTTCTTCTCTTTGTTCTTTAGCACTTTGCTCTAAGGAGCGGTTTAAGGCATTTAGGGATTTTTCAGTGGTTTGTGTCTGAATAAGAGACCTTCTTTGGAAATAGATTGTCACCCCTGCCAATGTTCCGAGAATCCCAGCGATCGCAACCCAGTACCAGAGTAAATCTTCAAAAGTGATTTGTTCGATTTCGTCATAGGGAGTAACAGATAGTTCAATAAATAAGTCATGTATGGGTCGATAATTTAGAGGTACTGTCCAACCATCTGATTTTGCAGCCTTTGCCGCTGAGTGATCTTTGGGCATATTAAGCAATGCTTTCGCCACAATTTCGGAAATTTCTAGAGAAACATTTTTGGTCGACGCAAAAGGCCATTCTGGATAGAGAGGAGTACTAATCAAAAAGGGAAAATTACCTTGAGGATCTTGTTTATTATTGATAATTTTGAAGTCTTCGAGTTTGACTTTTCCTTCTGTTGCCATGCGTTCGATAGTGTCTGTTCGGACAGTTCCACCATCGGTTTCTCCATTTAAGACTGCCATGACTACTTTGTCGTGGGTTCCTGCAAAATCTAACTCTTTGAACTGGCGTTTAGGATTAATCCCATTATCCTCGAAGACACCCCAAGCCATTTGCCAACCCCCAAAGGCAACTTCCTTAACTCCCATAAAGGTTTTGCCGTTGAAATCTTTGAGCTCATTGATGTCGTTACGATCAGCTTTAGTAAAAATTACTGCTCCAAATTCTGTATAAGCATTCCCTAATCTACGGTTCTTTAAAGTAGCAATCCGGTTAGCTCCATATCTCGCTTCAAAATCGACATACATCCCAGGATTAGGCAAGAGAAAATCAAATTCGCTTTTTTCCGCAGCTGCATAAATTTCTTCAAAATTCATCGGTACCAGCTCGAAATCATATTCGGGAATCGTCTCAGATAAATAGTCTGCTAAGGGCTTCCATTTTTCTATTGTCTTGTCCTTACCTCGTTTGGCGATTGTGGCAATTTTAAAAACTTTCTTTTGGCCAGTTGGTTCTGTTGACTTAGCTTGGGCAACTAACTCACTGTTGGTATTTGCGCTTGCAGCTCCTAAAAAAATGTTTTTAGTGAGAGAATTAGTTGCAATCTGAGGCACGACAGAAGGTAACAACAAACCAGTAAAACTAAGTAAGATAATCCAATGAAAAGAGCGTCGGTTTGATTTATTAGAACCTGATTTAATTGTTCTATTCAACAATTTCCAAGACTGATTTTTGAGATTTCTCATAATATTCAACTATAAATATTGTTGATCTAGAAGCTATAACCTAATAAGATTAGTTGTTTTTGCTAATTCTGTTAGCAATTAAGGATTTGATATCAAGCACCAGATATTGATTTTCCTGATGTTGGATAGAGCCATAAACAAAAGGTTCTAATGTCGTGGGAATATCTCTATTCGATGAATCAAAATCATCATAAACAAATCGAGAAACTCCCAAAATACGATCAACCACTAAACCTAGAAAACTAGGGTTATCAGATTGCTCATAAGTTTCTTTAATTTGTTTATTATCAAAAGAGGGTTTGACTACAATTACCTGATATTGTCGACAATTAACAATCTCTGGAGATAGTCCAATTAAATGAGCTAAGTCTACAGCTAAAAAAACTTCATTTCGAGAAGTCATTAATCCTAAAACATATTCTGGTACATTAGGAATCGTAGTTATTTCTCGACTAGAAATGACCAAAGATTCTTGCACTTGGTTTAAATCTATTACAGCGAATACTTGGGAATTTAGCTGTAATCTCAGATAAGAATCACCCTCAATTTCTTGCTCAGAAAATAGCTCTGGTAGTAATTCTTTTAGTCGATCTTTGGTAGTTGAAATTGCCATAATTTTAGATTGTTAAATCTTCAACAGTTTGAACAATTTTTTCTTTGCTACAACCTTTAACTAAATAGGCAGCAACTCCTTGTTTCATTGCCCATTTTTGATCCATCGAACGATTTTTAGTGCTCCAGGCAATTACTGGAATGTCAGCTGTGGCAGAGTCTTTCTTTAATTTGCGACAAAATTCCAAACCACTCATCTCTGGCATTACTAAATCTGTGATAATCAAGTCAGGCTGATGTTGATTAACCTTATCCAGGGCTTCTTCTCCATCTGAAGCAGTTAAGACTTTATAACCTGCTTCGTCTAAATAATTATTAATTAAATCTAATTGGGTTTTCATGTCGTCAACGACCAGGACTGTTTTAGCCATTTTAGTTGCTCCTAATAATTTTTAGATCGAAAAATACTATTTGTTTATTTTAATTAATTAACTCAATAATTATCCTCTCCAATATTATCTAGACAATGCAAAATCTGGTAAATATTTTTCGACAGCTTCCAATAAATCGGTGCGAGTGAAGGGCTTTGTCAGGTAATCAGAAGCGCCAGTCATTTGAGCCCTAGTCTTATCAATAAATCCTGTTCTGCCTGTGACCATAACGATTGGCGTTTGTTTAAGAACAGAACTTTTTTTAAGTAGACTACATAGCTTGTAACCATTGATTTGAGGCATAGAAATATCCATGAAGATCAAATCTGGTTTTATTTTTAATAATTTTGAAGCTGCCTCTAAGGGATTTTCAATTCTAAATATTTCGAAGTTTTTTTCTCCTAGAAATCTTTGCATTTCATCCAAAATAATTGGACTATCATCTATACAAGCAATTTTAAATCTGTTTTGTTGTTTTAATATATCGCCTGTTCCATTAGAGAATTCAACTTTTTGAGGAATACAAGGTAAAAAATTTAAAGGGAAAGATGGCTCTTGTAGTTGAATTTCTCCAGTTTTAATATAAGGTAATAGCAGTTGAGCTATTATTAGTTCATCTTGATTAAGAAGAATGCTTAACTCACGAAAACTCAAACCTTTTAAAAACTTGGATAGCTTCAGCAAGACAGGGGTTGGTGGTTGGGTTGGATTTATTTGAGGCTTGAAGAAAAGACCTTGATATGGAGAATTAATTACTGAGCCAAATTCTTGCCATGTTTGTAATCGATTTTGAAATTTTTCGATCAAAGGAACCAAGTCAAATGTTTGACTCATAAATCCAGCAGTTGTTACTTGCTGAGGAAGGCTTTGTTCTTCAATCCATTTATATTCGCCAGCAATTAGCCAGAGACAAGTTTCTAATGCTTCTTCACTTAAACTAACTAGCACTTGATCTGCTTCAGATAACTTAAGATGATTATAGGAGACTAGCCATCTTAAGCAGGGAATCCAGGAGCCGCCTTCTAACCAATTATCCCCTTCGCTATTGTGGATTTCTAGTTCCGATGCTGGAATCGATTTAATTGTGTTTATTAGACTCGTGAAGCCTAGTTTGCGGAGATGATAATTCAACGCAAAGGGAAGACGAATTGAATTAGCAGCACCTCTAAGTTGGCCTTTTTCTAAATAAATTTTCCAGTTGACTCCTTTTCCAGAAAATTGAAAGGAGCCATTGCTTTTAGAACCAGAGGCTTCTGTCAGTAATTCTACACAGTTCAAGGATTGATTCATAAAATAGTGCTTATGAATTAATAAAGGAATTTTAGGATAGCGTTTGATATTGTTTTGTGAAATCCAATTCAAGAAATCCTTAGTAAATGAAGGTGCTTAAGGTTGTTTTCATAAATGAACATTAATAATAAGTGATGAAAATCCTTGCCCTTGATTTAGAGTGTTCCCCTTTTTTATTTTTTTCGCTCACGCAACCTAGTTTAATTTTTATTAAGATGAGCTTAATTAAGCAATATTGGTTTTAACATGAGACCGTAATTGTCTTTTCTGTTTGCGAATAGTGCTCTTTCGTACGGTTTATGGATATCATCCATAAATTGAAAATTAAGTGTTGCAATATACTGAACATACTGTATGATGTATTAGGTCAAACCAGACATAACCGAGAAATGCGGGGGTATGGCGGAATTGGTAGACGCTGCGGACTTAAAATCCGTTGATCATTGCGATCGTGGGAGTTCAAGTCTCCCTACCCCCATCCGTTTTAGCAAGAATGCAGAGAATTATAAACACCCCAGAATGCCCTACAATGATTTCTAATTCCCTGTAAATTTAGTTCAAAATTAGTTCAGTGTCGGACAAGCTAGACAAGTCACTTCGAGCTGCCAACGAGAGATTGCGCAAAAGTAATTGCGGTGTCAAGATATATAAGCGGGGTCAAAAGTTATCTTTGAGAGGAACTTTGCCCCCAAACCAGTATTGGGTAAAGACCAACCATATCAGTAGTATTTAGCTTTAGGACTTTATGCTAATGGTGCAGGTATCGAACAAGCTCAGAAGCAAGCAAAAAAGTTGAGCTCTCAACTGGGAGCATCCCCATTAGTCACAAGTTAAGGAATTCGGGAATTTGTCAAGAGGCAACAAAAATCGGGTGAAACTTCTAACAGAAGAAGAGTTGAGCGATTGCAGTTGCCCATGAGTAACAACCGAAAACTAAACCGAGATCACGCGAAGAGAACCCAACGCCCGATGGCAGAAGATGAAGTAATTGCCAATCAACTTGAAGCATTACTGACTCCGGCGATTACTGCTCAAGAAAATTATTATCGTCAATTAGGCCTCAGAGATCGGATACTAAATTTACCCTTGATGGTAGCAGCCGTCTTGACGTTGCTGTGGAGAGATGTGGCAGGAGTTACAGAATTAACAA
>NZ_ALVZ01000076.1 GCF_000332055.1 Xenococcus sp. PCC 7305
CAGAAATCCCAATTCGTGAGAGTTGGAAGCGCGTGAGACACGCTGAGGTTTCCTCAGCAAGTGTAATCACGTAAGAAGCCCACACTGTAATCTTTGATTCAGTGTGCGGAGGATGTCACCGCCAGCCTAAAAATCACAGGAAACAGTTTGATCTTGCCAGAAGATAGCAATGTGATCGCCCTTAAACGGCAGCTTTGCGATCGTAGCAGTTTCTTGTTTTAGAAAATTCCAGGTTTCCTCGTTCGGACAGTGGATATCCAACCCATTCTTGCTCGTATTCCACTTTAGTTGGCATAGCGTCGTGATGGGAATTGCCGACTTGATGAGTTTAAGATTCTCTCCAATCTCTTTAAACTTTTGCAGCCATTGAGAATTGTCTACTTGAGCTTTCAGCTTATCGTGAAGAGGATTGTCAGTCATAAGAAACCAGGAGAACTTTTGGTTAACCCCTTAATTATTGACTAACGCGACAATCTGATCAATAAATTGCTGGTGATCGACTACTGGCTTGGAAATATAACCATCTGCCCCACTCTGTTTTAACAATAATTCACGATCGCCCTGCATCGCATGGGCAGTGACTAAAATAACAGGTAGATGTAATGTCTGAGGGTCAGATTTTAACATTTGCGTAATCTTAATACCATCTACAGGTTTGCCATCAAAGATACTATTGGCTAAAGAAACATCCATTAAAATAACGTCTATGTTTCCAGATTTAGCAATTTCGAGGACTTCTGAGACATTTTCTGTCCCCAGAACTTCTAATCCTCCTCTTTTTGTTAGAATTTTCGAAAAAACTCGGAAATTAATGGGATCGTCTTCTACAATCAAAACTGTGGTCATAGATACTAATTACCAGAATCTTACTTAGTGTATTTGAACTGAATGTTAAGAATAATCATTAGGGAACATTGATTAATCACCAGTATCATTGTGGCTCAAAAATAAATGAGATAGTAATTTTTTTATTCTGATACTATTTTTTATACCAACCAGGGGAGAATCGTAAATGGCAAAACAACTAAACCTATTAGGAAATGGTCAGATAATTCCTACCGCGCTTCACACGGAAATGGAACGGTCTTATCTGGAATATGCCATGAGCGTTATAGTTGGTCGTGCCTTACCCGATGTCCGAGATGGTCTGAAACCAGTGCACAGGCGGATTCTCTATGCTATGCACGAGTTGGGCTTAACTCCAGATCGTCCCTACCGTAAATGTGCCAGAGTTGTGGGGGATGTTTTGGGAAAATATCATCCCCATGGTGATCAATCGGTATATGATGCCTTGGTGCGAATGGTACAGAGTTTTTCAACTCGTTATCCTCTCTTGGCAGGACATGGCAATTTTGGTTCGGTAGATAATGACCCTCCCGCAGCTATGCGTTATACCGAAACTAGACTAGCTGCGATCGCCCATGAGGGAATGTTGAGCGAGATTGATGGTGCAACGGTTGATTTTTCTTCTAACTTTGATAATTCTCAACAAGAGCCAGTGGTTTTGCCGGTGCAACTACCGATTTTGTTGCTTAATGGCTGTGGAGGAATTGCCGTGGGCATGGCAACCAATGTGCCACCCCATAATCTAGGTGAAGTGGTTGATGGGTTAATTGCTTTAATCGATAAACCAGATTTATCTGATGAGAAGTTATGGAATCTGATACCCGGACCTGATTTTCCTACAGGAGGAGAAATTGTCGAAACAAAAGGAATTACCGAGGCCTATAGTATGGGACGGGGGAGTATCAAACTTCGAGGTATTGCCAAGGTAGAAAAACTGATCTTGCGCCAAAAGAAAAGACGCAAAGAACGAACAGCAATTATCGTCACAGAATTGCCTTATCAGGTAAATAAAGCTGCTTGGATCGAAAAGGTTGCGGATTTAGTTAACGATGGGCGCTTAGAAGGTATTTCCGATATTCGCGATGAGAGCGATCGCACTGGGATGAGAGTGGTCATTGAGCTGAAAAAAGATGTGATGACTCAAGACATACTGCAAAAACTCTATCGCCAGACAGCGCTGCAACATAATTTTGGGGCAATTATGCTTGCTTTAGTAGATAATACGCCATTACAACTTTCCTTAAGGGAAATACTAAATCAATTCTTGGAATTTCGCGAATTAACCCTGCGAAGACAATATGGTCAAGAGTTGAGCGATTGTCAACAAAGATTGCATCTAGTTGCTGGGCTATTACTGGCATTGGATAATCTGGATCAATTGGTCGATATTTTACGCAATGCTCCCGACGGTTCGACGGCCAAGATTCGCATGAGCGAGGATTTGGGAGTGAGTGAAACCCAGGCTGATTCGATTTTGGGAATGCCCATGCGACGCATCACAGGCTTAGAAAAGGAAAAACTGGCAGCCGAACAAGCTGAATTACAACAGAGAATTGATGAATTGGAAACTCTCTTAGGCGATCGCCATGAGTTAATGAAGTCCCTCAAAAAAGAGTTACGTTCTCTAAAACGCAAATATGGTGATGAACGGCGCACTCGGATTGCCGATCGCGTTGTGCTAGAAGAAGCAAAACCCCAAAAGAAAGGTAAGAAAAAGCTCAAAAAAGAAGAGCAAGAAGTCACTTCTAGTCCCAAAACCCTTCAGCCTTCGGTCTTAAAAATTACCAAAGAAGCCCAGGCCACAATTAACTTCACCCATGAAGGCCATATCTATTGGCAAAATCCTAACGATCAGACTCCTTCCTCCTGGAAAAAAGGTGAGGATTTTGTAGTGCGACAAGAGATTATCGGCGATCGCGAGACCATAATTTTTATTACCGATAGTGGCAAAGCCTATCCTGTAGCGATCGAGGAGATCCCCCATTACCTGGAAAATCAAACCCAAACTACCATAGGGCTGTTATCTCAAGCGGCCCAAAGAGATGCCAATAAAACAATCGAGCATTTCTTTTTAGATCCTGAGGAAAAACGCGATCTTATTTTGCTAACCACCAAAGGAGTCATCAAACGCCTAGCAATTGCCGAATTAAATAATCTAGGGAATCGAGGTTTTGTCCTGATCAAACTCAAAGAGCAGGATCATTTGCAATATGTTGGCTTCAATCAGGAAGATGGAGAAATTGCGATCGCAACTAGTACAGGTCGAATTCTTCGTTTACCAGTGAATGAACAAAATATCCCGACAATGGGACGCAATGCCCAAGGCAATCAGGGTATTAAATTACGACTTGAAGAAACTATCGTTGGTTGTGCCAATGTGACTGATAACAAAAATATTTTATTAGTAACTCGGCTAGGCTATAGCAAACAGTTTCCTGTTAACACGGCCAGATTATGTAAGCGAGGTGATTTGGGAACTTATATCATTCCTTTTGCCAACAAACAAGATTATTTAGCTGGCATTTTGCTTGCCCAACCTGAAAGTGAGGTCATTTTAACGACCAATACAGGAAAACAATTAGTCCAGGAGCTAGAGAAAATAGAAATCTTGGGCAAAGATCGCAAACCTCAAAAAATTGCTAAGCTCGATGCCAAAGACGCGATCGTTAATATTTATCTGAAACCTGCCCAATCCTAAGCCAAGAAATGCTATTGTGATATACGGAAAATAAATAATTGTTAATCTTTTAATTTTCAATTTTTAATTGGCCAGGGTGCGTAGCTCAGTTGGATAGAGCACTAGATTCCGGTTCTAGGTGTCGGGGGTTCGACTCCCTCCGTGCTCGTTTGAAACGATTGCAAGTGTCTGATAGTGAAAAGCAAGCGCTAACGAAAATTGCGACTTGCTTAGATATTGATAGTGAAATTAGTTAAATAGTTAGGGATCAAAGGCTTCAGAAAAAGCTGCTTTGACCTGCTCAGTTGAATCAGAAAAAGCTCCCAGCCGATTACTTTCTTTATCAATCGACCAAGCTATTTCCCCTCCTTTTCTAACTCCTACTCGCTCAAAAATAAAACCCGCATCACTAAATTCTTGTCCATAGTTGGTAATAGTTTTCTTAGTTAGTCCCAGAAGATCTGACACTTCTGAAGTTGAAAGTAGCCATTGATTTTGATACGCTTCTTCCAGCTCTCTCATGTAGGTCAAACGACTCCGAGAAGTCGGAATCAATCTTTTAACAACGGTTTCAATGACCCCAACCAGTGCCGTGGGATTTAGGGAAATTGTGGGTTCACTAGAGTATGGGTTTTCAAAATAATTCGAGCTTTCTAACGAACTATTAGGAATAGTCACAATATTATTGGCTTGTAACTTGATAAAGTCGGAAGTAGTCCCTCCCTGTTCGAGATGAGCATGTAATCCATCTAGTAACTGTAAGCTAGCCGCAGTGACAAAAGCTTTGCGACCCTGTTTAACCGATTCAATCTTTAACTCCTTAAGGCGAGTATAAAGATTAGAACGAGCAATGCCATATCTCGACGGCAGTTGGGATAAAGGAATTAAGTCAACAGACATGGTTCTTTTTGTCCAGGATAATCCTGGAAGAAACTGCACCTAATTTTTAGCACATTTATATTCATGAATTTAGTTAAGTCCATACTTATCCCAATCAAGTATCAAGATGTCCAGTCTTAACGTAAATCACACAACCCTCTTTGCTAAAAGGGGTATGAATACTACCGTGAGGATTACGAATCCAAGTTCCTTGAGGATAAGTTCCTTGTTCATCCTCAAACACTCCTTCTATGACATAGATTTCTTCTCCGCCCCAATGGCTATGGCGTTGAAACACAGTTCCAGGTTCCCATTTGACTAGAGCAACATTTTCTGTGCCATGACTATGTAAGGGCATGACCTGTAATCCTGATATCAAACCGGGAATCCAAGGATTTTCCTTGGTTAAAATCGCGATTCTTTTTTGATCGCCCGGAGACATTTGCCATAGTTTTACGAGGATAGTGCAACCTGATTCACTAGAAGGAGTATGGCGAGAACCTACCGGATTTCGCACATAAGTTCCCGCTGGATAATCTCCTTTTTCATCCGAGAAAATACCATCTAAGACCAAAAACTCTTCCCCTCCACCATGGGTATGAGCAGAAAAGGAACTACCAGGCTCATAACGAACTATGGAAGTTGCTCTAGCAATTTCCTCGCCATCTCTTTCCAACATTCGTCGCTTTACCCCAGTGATCGGCGAATCAACCCAAGGTAAATCTTGGCTATAAACAACAACTCGTTGACTCAAATCGGCATTAATCTGCATCCTACTTTCCTCATATAATATTTTAATTACTTATTATGCAGCACTAGTTATATTGATTGCGACCAGCCATCACACCACCATCGACATCCCAAGTAAATTAATTAGAAAACTTTACCTACTAGATGGTAGATAAGAACGTAAAAAAAATTATGCCTTGAGCAACTGAAATAATTGTTCAACCACCACAGGAAAATGAGCTACTCCACTATGAGCGCGAGCAATTAAAAGCTCGCCTTCCAAAAGAGAAAAAATCAATTTAGCCATTGCCGCGGTTTCCCCAGAAAAACTAAACACCCCCGTTTCGATTCCTTGAGTCAAAAGTTTGACGAGACGGATTTCATTCTCTTGGTAAAAATAAGAGATCTGCTCTGCTAAAGGAGAGTTTAAAGTTTTCACCTCCGCACCGAGCATGCCACAGAGACAGGCTTTATCTTGTTCTCCACTATTGAGCGTATCTTCAAACAGACCACAGTAGCGGCGCAGTTTAATTTCGGCAGAGTCAGGAGATTCTAAAATAGCATCGACTAACCTAAGGAATGATGGGTTATATCGCTCTAGTAAGGAACTCAACAAATCCTCTTTTGACGGAAAATAGTAATGGATACTTGCTTTCCGAATGCCAACAGCTGTGCTGATATCAGCGTAACTCATGGCATTTACTCCGAGCTTTTGGATGAGCTCTTGAGCCGTGTCGAGAATTTTTGATCGAGTGTCAGTGGGTTTCATGGCCCTATTCTACCTATGAGTAGATAGAATTGTAAGTGAAAACAAAAAATAATTTAGCTTTCTGCAATTAGAATATTGTAAATATTGATTATGAGCACCACAATTAGAGACTTATGCTACTTATCGAAAGTGATGACACAAGGTCATTAGGGAAGTACATTTCATTTTAGGCTGCAAAATAGTCTTAATCTTGGACAATAAGTAAAGAACAGGGAGCGTAGTGAACAATATAGTTGCTGACGCTTCCCAGAAATATTTCTGCCAAACCTCTTCGCCCACGTCTGCCGACAACAATTAGATCAGCCTCCCAATTCTTGGCAATTTCGAGAACCATATGTTCGGGTTTATCAGCTTTGCAAGTTGATTCGGTTGAGATCCCTTGGGCTTGAGCTTTGTTGACATATTCAGCTAGCCATTGATTAGCTTTTTCCAAACTTCCTTGATATCTTTCCTTAAAATCCTCACTAGTTTCGCTATGGTAGGAGGTTGGCTGAACCCAAAAAGGACTATCAGAAGTAAGACAGTAGCATAACATTAGAGAAGCATTATTTTGCTTGGCAGATGCTATACCTCGCTCAAATACTGTTTCACCCATCGGGGAGGAATCTAAAGCAACTAAGATTTTTTGGTATTCCATGTTTTCTAATATCAATTCTAAGTTTTAATCTTGAGTATCGTCCAAAAACTATAGCATCGTTGTTTTCATTCGTAGTTAAACTTTTCTTGCTTTAGTTAATCTTTTCTGCATCGAATCGCGAAGAGATCAGAATCATATAAAATTTAAGCTGCACAATAGCTTAGTACATAATGCGGATATTTATCAGTACAGGTGAGGTTTCGGGCGATTTACAGGGTGCGATGCTTGTAGAAGCACTCCATCGCCAAGCTAAGATGGCCAATCTTGAGGTGGAGATTGTAGCTCTCGGTGGCGATCGCATGAAGGAAGCAGGTGCAAATGTGATCGTGAACACGACAACTATTGGCTCAATTGGTTTCTTTGAAGCATTACCTTTGGTAATACCGACAATAAAAGTTCAAAACCAAGCTAAAAAATATCTTCAAGAATATCCTCCGGATGTTTTAGTTTTAATTGACTATGCAGCACCGAATATTGCGATCGCGAGTTATGTCAAAAAGAATTTTCCTCAGATTCCAGTAGTGTATTATATTGCGCCTCAAGATTGGGCTGTCCCTCGACTGGGCAACGCGTCCAAAGTGATTAAAATTGCGGATCGGATCTTAGCTATTTTTCCTGAGGAGGCTAAATATTACCGTAGCAAAGGGGTTGAGGTAACTTGGGTGGGCCACCCTTTAATAGATAGGATTAACTCTACAGCAACCAGAGAACAAGCTCGACTGGCATTAGACATTTCACTCGAACAAAACATCATTACTTTGTTACCGGCATCTCGTAAACAGGAGATTACCCAAATGCTGCCAACTATTTGTGAAGCAGCCCAATTAATTCAACAGAAAATACCTGATATACAGTTTCTAATTCCGATTTCCTTGAGAAATTATCGTGAAGCAATTGCCGCAGCGATCACCGAATATAATTTACACGCAACTATTATCGAAGAAAAAACCCTAGACGCGATCGCAGCTGCTGATATTGCCATTACCAAATCCGGTACAGTCAATTTGGAAATTGCCTTGCTAAATACTCCCCAGATTGTTTTTTACCGAGTACATCCGATTACGGCTTGGGTAGGGCGCAATATTCTCAAAATTAAAATTATTTTTATGTCGCCACCAAATCTCATTTTGAACCGAGGGGTTGTACCAGAATTGCAACAAGAAGCGGCTACCCCAGAGAATATTGCCGAGACAGCCTTAGAGTTATTTTTTAATCAGAGTCAGCGAGAGAAAATTATTGCTGGCTATCAAGAAATGAGAGAATTATTGGGGGAATTAGGAGTCTGCGATCGCGCTGCTCAAGAGATTTTCAAAATCGCGCAAAAACATAATAACTCTAAGCTTTCTAATTTTTAATTTTCCCCCATTCGAGGGCAAGCAATTTTCAATTTTTAATTTTCAATTAATCATGGAACTTTCTTCTTTTTTAGTCAAATCTCATCGCTATGGCAAAGGCCAGGTATGCTTTTACGAACATCCATCCCAATCAACCAAATCCCCCATGCGGTTCTCCGTATTTAGGCCACAAGGAAAGGGCCCTTTCCCAGGTTTACTATGGCTTTCGGGACTCACCTGTACCGAAGAAAACTTCATCACTAAGGGTCATGCTCTCAGATTTGCCGATGAACATGGCATTTTGCTGATTGCTCCTGATACTTCCCCGAGAAATACAGGAATTGCCGGGGAAAATGAGGATTGGGATTTTGGTAGTGGTGCGGGTTTTTATGTCAATGCCATCAAAGATCCTTGGAGTGCTCACTATCAAATGTATGATTATGTCGCCAAGGAACTGCCAGAACTTATCTTCAAGGAATTCCCGATAAAAACTCGAACCCTCTGGATTTCGGGTCATTCGATGGGCGGACATGGTGCTTTGGTTGTGGGTCTGCGTAATCGGGATTTATTTACTTCCATCTCGGCATTTGCACCAATTGTCAATCCTACGGCTTGTCCTTGGGGACATAAAGCCTTTTCTGGTTATCTGGGAAAAGACAAATCTCTTTGGCAAGAATATGATGCTACCTGTTTATTATCTCAGGGACAAAAGCGAATTCCTATTTTGATTGACCAAGGTTCTAATGATCAATTTTTGGCAGAACAACTTTTGACTCCTAATTTTATTGTTGCCGCAGCCGAGCTTAATTATCCTGCGAAAATTAGAATCCAAGAAGGCTTCGATCACAGTTATTATTTTATTTCTACTTTTATTGAAGAACATCTTCAATGGCATCTGAGCCAAACTTAAGTCAATTATCTTGCGTCCAATCCTTGTTGCAGCACAGCTAGTACTTTGGCCAAATCTCCAGTTAACAACGCTTGTTCATCCAGGCATAGGCCAGGAAAAACCTCACTATTAATCACTCCTTGCTCACTGGCAATTAACTTAGTATACTTACCTCCCACGAGGCGAAACCAATCTAACTCTTGATCTTCCACTCGCCACACAATATATTCTTGTACTTGATTGCGACGATACACTTTGAGTTTGTCATGTAGATCAATGGATACAGTGCTAGCAGCAATTTCCGCAATCAATTCTGGTGCTCCTTGGACATAGCCATCTTCACTAATGGTTGATTGTCCATCTGTTTCGATTCTCAGCAGAGCATCGGGTTGCGGTTCATTGTCAGCATCAAGACGCACTGTGCAATTATCGCCTAATTGTACTCCTGGAGTATAAGCTTGATAAACCATTAACCAGCCAACAATCGAACTGTGGGGATTACCATGTTGTCTAATTCTAAGAGGTGATGCCATATAAACAAGTCCTTCGATTAATTCTGCTTTTTTCAGATGAGGCATAGCAGTATAGCGACGTTCAAACTCATTGAGAGTAAGGCGATCGCCATTTTCTAACGGCGGAACTGTTGGTTGAGATGCGATATTGCTAGTAGCGATCGCAGATAAACTCTTAGTCATGAGTTGCATATCCTCACAATCAGATAGGTTACTGTCATAATCTTACTCATTACTTATTACTTATTCCTCATTACTCCTCATCGCTCATTTCCCCATCCTGATTTCCCAGAGCGAAAACCCCACCGACAACACAGGTCATAATGCCCAAACTAATAGACCAGCTTCCCCCCAAACTTAGATCTAAAGCCCAATTAGACAAGAACCCCAAAACAGAAAAAGGAATAATACTCAAAATGGAAGCATAGAAAATATTTTGAGCTTCCCGAGCAACTCTCGTGTCTTCAAACTCTTCCATCGAGATAAATAAAGAACGATCTGCAAAATTCAGCCAGCGAGTTAATTGCTCCATTAGCCAGTTTTTTACTTTTGTCAGGGTAATGTAGAGAGCTAATGACCAAAGGAATCCTCCAGCGATCATAACTGGACTAATTGAAAATATAAAAGGGAATATATCTTGAAGCATGGGATATTAAAAGAAAATTTTATGCCTAATTTTGATAATTATTACAGGGTTTCAACAAGTTTTGGAATTTATTTATACATGAACCTCTGCGGATCGAACAATTAATTTAGTTAGGATATTGGGAATGATAAGTGAAATAATATAATCCAAATAGCTTATATTAAGCTAGTGTCGAATTGGAAACGCTCAGAAGCATAATACATAATTAAAGACTTATAAAAAGAACTCTAAATTCTGTTTCTAAAAGTAGCAGGAATTTATTCGATTGGATATTTTAAATATTTATTGCCCCCAGTGAGATCTAAAAGATTGATGAAATTAAAACTACAACGGAAGCGCTTACTATTATTGTTAATAGTAGGAACTATAATTTTTTCTATCGGCTTAGGGCGATCGCCAAATAACAAAACTCAAGCCCTTGGGAATCAAACACAAAATAACGTTATAAATTCTCAGTACAATGAGATTTTGCCATTGCAGCCGCCTGCGGAAATAGCTAGCAATATTTGGAAACATGCTTCTTTCCCAGTAGAAAATTTTCAGTCCTATACTTCCCCTTTTGGTTATCGTCGTTCTCCAGTAGATGGGCAAATTCAATTTCATAACGGCTTGGATATGGCAGCTCCTCTTGGTAGTTATGTCCGTAGTTGGTGGACAGGTAAAGTAACTAAAGTAGCGCAGGATGAGGCTTGTGGCACTTCAGTTACTATTAAGTCAGGAAGTTGGCAACATGTCTACTGTCACCTACAAGGAACAGTCGAAAATTCTGATGAAGGACGTTATCTAATAGATCGCTCAGGGGCTGTGCAAATTTGGCAAGGACAAGATATAGCTGTGGGGGCAAGGATTGGTCGTATTGGGATGACAGGAAGAACGACAGGGCCCCATTTACATTGGGTATTAAGACATAATGGCAGCTATGTTGATCCTGCTTTAGTCATCAAAGAAATGTTCAAACAGAACGCTGTTTTGACTCCAAACCGAGAAAAATTGAGCTAAGGGGAAAACGGAACCAACATATCAATCTTGAAAAGTTTCGATATCCCGAAGATCACCTTTGGCCCCTTCGAGATTAGCTCCATAAAAGTTACTGCCCAAAACCATTGCCCCAGTTAGATCCGCACCTTGTAAATCTGCCCCAATAAGAATCGCTTCACTCAGATTAGCACCTTTTAGGCTAGCATTTTTCAGACAAGCACCACCTAAATTGCAGCTAATTAAATGAGAGTTAGTCAAATCAGCATCAGTCAAATCAGAACCAATTAAATCTGCTCGTGTTAATTCTGCCTCGCGAAGATCGGCTCCAATCAAATCGGCACCACTTAGGTAAGAACCTTGGAGTTTAGTTTTTTCCAAACAGGCTTCATTAAGGCTTGCCAACATCAACTCAGCACAACTGAGGTCGCAGCCATTTAAAATAGCTTCATTAAGTTTTGCCCCAATTAATTCAATGCCTCGAAAGTTTCTTTCTCCACTACTGTAAAGTTGCAATAAGTTATAGGCTTTGTCAATTAAATTGGCTTTGTGATTAATTTGAGCTTTCTTTTCTACTTCTTCCATCAGACTTAATAGAGAGCCTTGATAATCACTTAGACTATAGACTTTTCCTGGTTCGGGAATAAGGTAATTGGTTTGCTCAAACTTGCGGCGAAGAATTTGACTCGTATTGGTTAATTTATAAATTTGCTGATCAATTTCTTGTAAATGTCCCTGCAACATTTTTTTAAAAGCTACATGAGAAGATGGCGAATAAATATCAAGTTCTATTAATTGTTTAATTTCCTGTAGAGAAAGACCGAAATTCTGCGCTTTACGAATAAACTTTAATCTTTCTAAAGCTTCTTGGGAGTACAATCGATAACCATTATCTGTTCTCTGGGGAGTCGTGAGTAACCCTAACCTCTCATAATAGCGGATTGCCTGGGTAGAAAGACCGAATTGATTTGCTAGCTCGCCAATAAGTAATCCTGAGGACATTATGATGATAATTCTTAAAGTAATTGGTGATTAACGATACTGGTTATGACCTCACAGTTTAATGCAACACAATTAATTTAGGGCTAAAGTACCAAATATATTAAGCATTTCTTCCTCCTTCTCCTCAACCTATTGAACAATGTTGCTATAGCAATTTAGTGACTCATGAGTGCTCTGCTAAGGGGTATGATGAGATTGTTGGTTATGAGAGGAAAGTGAAGTTTTCTTTGGAAGATTCTCCTATCCGACTTGTGCAATTAGTAATTGATTATCGGTAGTTTTAGTCGCTGTTTTAGAATTGGTACATTTCTGGTTATTTTTAGTTCCCCCTCTAGCTGGTGGCGTTATTGGTTATTTCACAAATGATTTAGCCATCAAGATGCTTTTTAGGCCCTACAAAGCAGTTTTTCTTTGGGGTAAACAACTGCCTTTCACTCCTGGTTTGATTCCTAGTAATCAAGAACGCTTAGCAAAAAAGGTTTCTGATACTATTATGGGGTCTTTGCTGACCCCCGAAGAGTTACATAAATTGGCTCAAGTACTTTTGCACACAGAGCGAGTTCAGTCGGCGATTCTATGGTTATTACAATTAGCTTTAGAACAAGTTCAGGAAGATAAGGAGCAAAAGACGGCAAAGATCTTAGCTGATATCTTAAAAGATTTATTTGGTCAGTCATTGCCGCGACTGCTTCGGGTGTTCGCAAGAAAGGATGATTTCCTCGATAGTCAAATAAATCAAATTTTTGATCAAATATTATTGGATTTCCAATTAACTGAGTCTCAAGCTAGACAGTTTTCTGATTGGATTTTGGATTTAGTGATTCCTCCCGATGTAATCCGTAAAGCGATGATTGATTTCCTGAGCGATCGCAATATCCAAATTATTGATGAAGGCTTTCGGGAAAAGACTAGTGGAACATATTGGGTTGTGGCTAATTTATTTGGGCTACGAAATAGTTTAGTTCGATTAAGGGAGTTTTGCCTCGCCGAACCGGCGATTACGAATGCCAGACTCAAAGAGTTGATTTTTTCTTTGCAAATTCGCAATCGGATTCGCGATTGGCTAACTAGTCTTTCTTTGCAAAATTTACCGGTGGCAACCGTTAGTCAGCTCAGAAAAACGACGAAAGATTCGGTGAGAAATTATGCCCAAAATAGAGGAGCCGAGTTTTTGCACAATCTGGGGGATTATGTTGATTGGAATAATATTGCGGCGATCGCGCTTAAACGGTTGCGTTCTTCTAATGTGGTTAATGGCTCTTTAACCGTAGTGAGTCAAGAATTAGCTTTGGTATTAGAACGTTATTTAGAAAAGGATTTGGAAAATCTGGTGGCTCAAGTAATTCCTATCTTATCGATCGATCAAGTTATTATTAATCGGGTTACGGCGACGACTCCTGAAGAACTAGAATCGTCAATTCAAGGTATTGTCAAAAGTGAACTACAGGCGATCGTTAATTTGGGTGGGATCTTGGGTTTTACAATTGGTTTGCTACAGACATTGATTTTATTTTTAAGATAAGCCGCTTATTTCCTTGTTGGTTCGAAAATCAGAACGCCGCCGCAGTATATAGTCTAAGAGCAGACATGCGATCGAGGTGATTCGATTCAGCTTTTGGCGTTGCTGAATCCAGATATGAATTCGTTTCGCGCAAAGGCGCAAAGACGCAAAGAAAGAAGCAAAGAAGATTAGTCCAAAATTCTTTCATGTTTTAAATCAGCAACGCC
>NZ_ALVZ01000077.1 GCF_000332055.1 Xenococcus sp. PCC 7305
CTATATATCCTAAAAGCACTGTGAAACTAAGCGCTTTGACTTCCATAAATTAGCTCACTCTTGATTTCTGACTTTTTTCTATCTTGCTGCGCTACCGTAAGCCTAGTTCTGTATCCCCTGTTACTTTCGAATTTGGAATTGCTGCGAACATTGTCAGCTATTTGACGAAAACGTTCTTCGCTGCCTCTAACTTGTTGTAGTTCTTGTTCGAGTTGTTGATTTTTCTGTACTAGAACATCTATTTGTTCTATAAACTTATTTCTCTCGATGCGAGAAGTTTCTAACTCCTGATAAGACATTTGGGGACTTTATCTCAAGTTTTTTACGTACTTATAGTTCCCAGGTTAATCATCAAAATCAATATTTTTTAATTGTTAAGAAAACAAAATAAACTAAGTCTTCTGCCCTCTGCCCTCTGCCTTCTGACTTCAGACAATGACTTGTCCCCTAATTTGTTGTCCCCACCAGGGAGTATTAGAACTTAAAGAATGAATGTTTTGATGATTTACAGTCCAAACCTTCTCGGGATCAAATAAGGTAAATTCTGTACTATCGATCGCAAGATCACGGGGAGTTTGTTGTAAACAAAGTTGAGGCTTGGTGCTGAGAGCTTGCCATAATTGCAGGGCTGACCATTGACCCGTAGCCACGAACTTTTGCCACAAAATCGGTAATGCTAACTGTAATCCGATCGCGCCGCTGGGTGCTTCACTAAAAGCTACGGTTTTTTCTTCGTAGCTATATCCTTGATGATCAATCGCGATCGCATCAATAATTCCCGCTTGACAGCCTTCTTGCAATATTTGTAGATCGCTCGGGTTTCCCAAGGGCGGCTCTAACCGCAAATTTGGATCATAACTAGCGAGATCTGCGGTGCTAAATAATAAATGCATCCAAGTTGTACTAGCCGTTACTGGGACGCCCCTAGTTTTGGCTGCGGCAATGAGTTCAACACTTCTAGCGGTGGAAACTCTCATCAAATGAATTGGAGTGTTAATTGCGGTGACAAGCTCTAAAATAGCTGCGCTCGCTGAAGCTTCACTATAGCCGGGATTGCCAACCAACCCATAGCGGACAGAATTAATTCCTTCTCTTATCACCCCTTGAGCAGTTAATTCATTGGCGGAAACATCGATCGCCAAAGGCTTTTGTAGTGGTTGCAGATATTCCAAAACTTGTTTGAGAAACGGTAAATCAGTCAGGGAAAAGCGATCGCTAAACCCAATAGCCTGGGAACTCAGTTCAGCTAACTCTGCCATTTGTTTTTGCTCTCCTCCCGCAGAAATTGCCGACCACAAATGAACCCGAGGTAAGTTATCATTTGCCAGATACTGAATTTTTTGCTGTAGAGAAGTCAAAATCTGAGCATTGTCGATTCGCGGACTAGTATCGGGAAGCACGGCAATTTGAGTAAACCCGCCAGCAGCAGCACTGGCAACTAGAGTTTCTAGGGTTTCTCTGGTTTCGTTTCCTGGCTCTCCACTATGACTATAAAGATCTACTAATCCGGTACCAAGAACTAATTTTTGAGCATCGATTATTTCGGTATTTGTGGGGAAATCAGTAATATTTGAGCCGATAGAGGCAATTTTATGATTAATAATTAAAACATCAGTAAGGCGATCGCTTTGAGTCGTAGGATCTAACAGTCTTACTTGTCTTAGTAGTTGGGGGGATTTTCCGTTCATTCAATCTGGAAAAAATAGGATTTTCCGCTAGAGCATTTCAATCTGTTCCATCCAAATATATAGTAAGCTGTCCCCAAGAGGAATCCCTAATTTCCTAAATTGCGATCAATTGCTGAGTGGCGATCGCACTCTGACAATAAATCAAATTAATTTATTGCTGTGGTAGTGGAAACTCTAAAACGAAAGTTAAAGAATCAAGTTGAGCAATTTGCGCATCGTCATAAATTCCAATATTCAGGATAAAATCTATAGCCCATTGAGGGAGAAACCGTTATATTAATTACTGGTATTTATTAAATAAACTTTCATAAATCACAAAATAAAGAGGTTTTATGTTTAGCTTAAGTCATATATTAGGACTTGTTATTTGTTCTATCGGGGCTTTTGTCTTTGGCAGCTTTGTCGAATATTGGCTCCATAGATTGATGCATGTTTTTCCTAAGGTTTTTCCTACTCATCCCAGACATCATATTAATAACTCAGGACAGGGTTTTTTATGGGAGTTTCGCGACTATATATTGCTTAGCTCGGTCGTGATGTTTTCTCCTTTTTTGATTTCTCGGGAAATTGGCTTGAGTTGGTTGATTGGTTCTTTGGTCTATGCAGCTTTTGCTTCCTACGCTCATCAGTTGCAACATGATAATCCTAAGGCTTGCTTTTGGATGAGAATGCCTGTTCATTATGTTCATCACGAATATAATCAATGGCATCACAATTTTGGGCTAGGACTAGATTGGTGGGATTTTATTTTTGGTACGTACCAAGATGCTGATTGGGTGGAAGAGAAGGCTCAGGATGTAACTCAGAAAGGGCCTTTAGAATTAAAATGGTACTAATTTATTTTGCATAAATCCTACAGTTAGTGCTGTTTTGCAGAGTGAATAAGTAATAAGTATGGTTATTGTATTGCTTGAAACCTTTGCAATGACCATGCATAAACTTAGAGAATAATTGCTATTTCTAATTCTGATAGCATTTGCGATCTTCTAGTAGACATGGACGTAAATAAGCTATCTATTCACAAATAGCAGAAAGCTGATAGATAAATACTTATTACTTATTACTCAATACTCATTACTCAATACTTCCGCGCAGCGACACTAGTTCTTTGACTACCATTGCTAAAAATATATCAATTATTTTAGGGTTTCTGTAGAGAAACAATGGTTTTAAATTGATCAATCAGTTCAGGAATATTTGTTTGAATCACAGACCAAACAAGTTTAATATTAATCCCATCATAATTATGGACTAATTTATTACGCATTCCAATGATTTTCCTATAGGGAATTTCCGAGTGTTGTTTTTGAAATTCTGGGGAAATACGTCGCATTGCTTCACCTAAAACGGAAATTTCATAAAGAACTGCTGCTTGAGTTTTTAGATCATTGGCAAACATTTTTTCATCCATCTCAGCGGTGAATTCTAAAATCCGTTCGGCAAAAATTAGGGCATCTAGAATAAAAGCCTTATCTCTCTCCATAGATAACTTTTGCTGTTTCAAGAATATTTTGTCGTCTAATCCAATTTTGACTAGCTTCGATGCTTTTTTTCCAAATAAGATCTATTTTGCGTTTGACCATATTTTTTAACTCTTGTTCCATCTCATTTACTTCAGCTAATCCAATTTTGGCATCTGGAGAGAAAGTTACTAAAAAATCGAGATCACTATTAGGATTAAAATCGTCTCTTAGTACTGAACCGAAAAGCGCTAATTCTGTAATTTGCCATCTTTGGCAAAATTGAGTCACAGTCAGTAAAGAAACGCCAAGGCGCTGTTCAATCTGATTCTGGTTAATTACTGGTTTTAAACTTGACATAATTCATTAAGAAATAGTTCTGAGTCCAGATGATTAAGCGGTTTTCCATGTCATTGTAGCATTAACAAAAATTGATAGAGATCGCGCTCAAAATTGGCAACGATTTGCCCAATTGTTTTGATATCAACATTGTCTTTTTCGGATTTTGAGTAGATATCCAGTAAAACAATGCCTTTGGGTGTCTTAAGCCAATAAATAAAGCGATAACCACCACTCTTTCCTTTTTGAATATCACTGTTTTTAATACGCAGCTTATAAACAATGGATTTGAGGCCAGAGATCCTATCTCCTAGCGTCTCTCCCAATCTAAGTTTTTCCAAAATTCGCTCTAAGTCGGTTTGGATGTGGCGATATTTTTTAGCTAGAAATCTTGCCTTGCGTTGAAATTCGCGAGTGAATTTGATTTCAAGGGGGATAGGCTCAGACAATATCTGTCTCCTTCCATAGTTGGGACAATGGTAAAGTGTCATCTTCCATTGCTTGCTGCCAAGATCGCTTGAAGCTTTCTTCTGAAAAATTCTCGTCTAGCTGGGTTGACTGATTGTGAGTTTCTTCGGGTTCGGAAACCAAGATAATCACCTTTACTGTTGCAGGTTGTGGTGAGGTAGGTGATAGACGAAAATCCGGTAATTCAACTTGTCCGTCAGCAGTGACATTTGCAGTTAATTCGTAAGCTTTCATAGAAAGTTGGTCCTGAATGTGAACTCTATTCTATTCTGAAGTCAGTAGTCTGTTTTTTACTTTCTCATTACTATGGTCGCGATTCCAGAAAACATTCCCGAAGTAGCGATCGCAATTGTCCTAATTATAGTAAGCGATCGCAGAAGTAGAGAGTAAGAGTAAAATAGAAAACTAGTTCCTAGTTCAGGAAGAATAAGTTTAATGCGAACTATCCGATTACGTTCTCATGTGGATGTTGATGGCAGTTTACAACTTCAACTAAATGATTTACCAGCCGACCAAGATATAGAAATTGTGCTAGTTTACCAACCCGTAGCGACAAATACAGATAAACTGGCTATCTCTGAGGAGGAAGATCCTATCATTGGATTATTTTCTGGCTCGCCTAATCTTGCAGAACAATCAGAAGAAATCTTGCAGCAAGAAATTCAACAAAACTCTGGATGGACATGGAAACAGTCATAGCAGATACAGGATTTATTGTTGCTTTAACGAATATCTCAGACTCAAAACACAACCTAGCAAAAATGTTTATCTTAAGCAACAAAAGATTCTTATGCCTCAGACTGTATTGGCAGAAGTCGCTTATCTAGTTGGTCGAGAAGCAGGCATTAAAAACATCGCTGTGATGCTTTCATTCTTTTGCCATGAAGATAAAATTTAAAGTGATCGCAATCGCAATTCCAGCTTGATCAGCGATCACATATATTCATAATCGTAAGTTAAATTTTGTTTCCAATGTTTCACCAAAGCACAAAACAATCAGAGGACAGACAATGCGAAATTGGGGTTATCTCTATTGACTGTCTGTCCATTTTTTACTTTGAGATTAAATTAAAATTAGTTAATTAAGTTTGTAATACTGATCCAAGTTGATTTTGAGTTTCACCCCATTCCCCATGTTCATTGGTAAGAAAGATCCCCGAAATGCTAGTTGGAGATTTTAGTTCGTTGAGAACATGGCCTTGAGGAATACTGACTATGCGAAGAATATCTACTACATCACAAAAGGCATAGGTTCGGTCATATCCAACGGGATCAAAATAAAGCTTCTCTTCAGTTATAAATTGCTCCATAGTTTCATAAGAACTTGTCGTGCTATAACCCAGCTTGATATTTATCTCTGAATTGAATTTACTAAAGCTAAAACCTGCCGAAATTCCAACTTCGGTAGAAAAAGTTTTAGTTTCTGTCTCTGTTGTTCCAGTTATCTTTGTTTGTGTATAGTCAAATTCTATCCCTGCTCCTATGGTTCGTTGCTCTACAATTTGTAACTTTTGTAGTCTAACTAACATTGTTCTTTTACCAAGTTGAATCCTTGATATTTCGTATTCTATTTCAGGGTTATTCAGCAGTTCTGAGGGAATTCCAGTAGTCCAGTTCGGTACTGGTGGAGATGGTTTCTCATTTAAGTAATAGGCATGAATATGGTCTCCACCAGCGCCTTCATTTATATCAATATTCAATTTCCTGTAAGTTATTCCGTCATACTGTGGAATCTCCTGACTAGAGCCACCAGTACTTTGAATGACGATATCATAAACTGGAATTTCAGAACTACTTTTTTTGTAAAAAAGATATATATAGTCTCCGCCAGCTCCCGCATTAAGATCTACGTCAATCTTTTCGTATCCTGAAGGTGGCGTAAGATTTTCATCACCTAGCATTAATTGCGAAATATATGTACTATCATTTTCTCTCTTGTAACAGAGATATATGTATTTACCTCCAGCTTCTTCATTTAAATCGACAGGAACTTTAAGAAATCCAACTGGTGCTTCTATAGTACTGCTGTTTCCAGTTATCACTTCTAGGCTAACAATCGGGGACGTCATATATATTTTACCTCTTTCAAGATATTTGTTTAAACTCAGCGGCCATCATATCAAGCATATTTTTAAATGACAATAAATTTTCCCTATATTCATTACTAATGATACTTTTTATAATGTTTATTAATTTATAACGATTATTAAAGTCATGAGATAATTTTTTTTGTTTCTTGTTCCTTGTTCCCTGTTTCCTAAAGTTTAGATCTGCTGTAATTTACTAGTAGGAGAATTGTTACAGATTATTTTTCTTTAATTATGATCTTATATACTAATTAAGATAATAATTAAAACGATCGCGTAACTGACCAATGGCCAGATCCTGCGTCCAAAATTCTACTAAAGCATGACCAAAAGCCCAGGCATTGCGATCGGGACTCGCCTCATTTTCTAATAACAAACCCCAAAGAGATAACAGATCAAAATTCCCAATACTAGGTTCATCACTTAGCAAAGAAAACAATTCATAAGCCATTTGCAATTTACCGAGAAAAACCCCCGATTGTTCCACAGGAATTTGTTGCGCCAACAGATGAGCCAAAGCAGGATTACCCGTTGTCATGGTCGAGAGAAACTGTAAAATCGGACTTTTGGCTAAACTAATCACACCTTGGGTGATCGTAATTTGCCTGGTGTAACGATCAATGATTTGCGCCGCCGCAACAATGCGAGATTCGCGATCGCGAAGGAACCGAGCAAGTTTCAATTGCTTCGCCGGGTCAACCGCCTCAATTAATGCCAAAGATAAGATATCTAGCCCCCAAGGATCGCGCTCTAGTTGAGAATCACTATTGACTATAGGCAAAACTAGATCGCAATAATCACTAAAAATTTCTTGCCTATAAGCGATCGCATCTCGCATAGATCTTTCCTTTGCCCTGTCTCCCATTTGCCAATCATAGGGAGGATTCCATTCGCGAATCGGACGCAACTTATCCATTTGAGTGACAATCACAATTGCTTTGCGCTCAGGATTAGCTTCTTGAATTGTTTGCAGAAAATCGAGATCCATTTGCAAAGCAGGATCGAGCACAGGATTAACTAGCAATAGCAAATCCGCATTAATCCCATAATCTAAAACCAACTCCTTGAAATCCGTGCGATCGACTTGTTCATAACCTGGAGTATCCCAAAGTGTTATTCCTGCTGAGTCTTCACTCTGCCACTGATAGCTTTGAATGCGATCGGTACTAGGTAAAACCGCAACCTCGGCAATATCAGTTTTAAACAGACTATTTATCAGACTGCTTTTGCCTGCTCCAGTACGCCCAATTAACAAAATATTAATCGGTTGTTCGACAATTGCCTCACTACTATCTACCTGCTCAATAATGTCTCGTACAGTTTGGGTTTTCTCCAGCACAGGAGTTGTTTCATTAACAAAAGCTGGGGGCAAACTTGTGCCACTATAAAGTGAGATCGCCTGGCGACAAAGATTTCTAAGAGCTGCTTCGCGGAATAACTGATTGAAATTCACCAGCAGTTGTTGATTGACCTGAGAATTAATACCTTTACTAGCTTGTTTGGCGATCGCAGCTACAGGATTGAAAACCCATTGTGCCCAATTAAAGACCTTTCTAATTTTTTGTGCTGAGGGTTCTAGTTGACGATAAACTTCATAAGCCTCATAAGCCTGACCAATCGTGGCCTTATTTAATACCGGAGATAGTTCATTAATCCAACGATCCATATCGTCTACAGTGCCACGAATCAAACCATAGGCTTGGGGAATATAGATATTCAAGAGCGGCCGTTTCACTTCGGGATGATAGATAGCTGCGATCGCAACAACTAATTCCTGGCATCGGGACAGAAACAATTGCCAATCCTGCCAAATAATCGGATCATCCTGAGATTCCTGGAGAATATTGGCCAGAGCAGATTCTATTTGATTCCCAATCACTTCATCAGAAGCGGCAATCTCCTCGTCAGCGGCAATCTCTGAGGTGATCTTTTGCACTGCTGATTCTAAATCTGTATTTGCTGAGGCTGTCCATTTCACCAATAGCCAACGCCAACCCACAAAGAGCAGGATAAAGATCCCCCAAATCCAATTAAGTCCCCATCGATGAATTTGATAACCCGCAGCTATCAGCAAAAAGGTAACAGGTAAGATAACAGGAATTGCTAAGGCTAGCCACTGCCAGGATTTTAGACGAATCATGGTGGAATTCTCGAAAAATACGACACATTAGGGTTTTACGAAGATTATGAGGCTGCCCGCAGGACATCGAGGTTTAAAGCCTGGGGCTCTCCCATCCATGAAGCATAATCAGTATGGTCTAGTAAATCATCTCCTGTGAGAGTGTGAATCAAAATCGTCAGACCATTTCTATTAAGAGCTAGCCAAGAGAGCAACTCTGCATATTCACCGCGATCGAAAGCAAGCTGACAACTCCAACAAGGATGAGGGCCCACAGGTTTACGATGCATCCGACCAACGGTGACCCCAAATCTTTTGCCTGCTTCTTCGCAAAGGGTTTGAGCCAACTCAAAAGTTGATTCCTCAAAATAAACATGGGCATGATAACCCTTGATTAAACTGATATCTTGAAAATTCATAATTAACTGTGCCTAATTTGAAAACCATAGTTTTCGATTGTTTGGGGAAAGGGAAAATCCCTTACTATATCTAACGAATTAGCGATGAGATGTTCCACTATATTAGGAAAGATCATTCATGCAAGGAAACAAAACAACCGTGTTCACGATTTCTCAAGAGCAAAAACAATATTCTACCTATCTTTTGACTGACACAACAGCAAACACCCAGATCGAAGTTGTCCCAGAAAGAGGCGGTATTATTACTCATTGGCGCAAAGCAGAGCAGGAAATCCTCTATTTGGATGAAGCCAGATATGCCGATCCGACTAAAACTATTCGTGGAGGCGTCCCTATCCTCTTTCCTATTTGCGGTAATTTGCCAGATGACACTTACTCCTATCAGGGCAATGAATACAAGTTGCCACAACATGGTTTTGCTCGTAATCTGCCTTGGGATGTAATTGCAACCAGCACCGATGACTGTGCCAGTATTACTTTGAGTCTAAAGAGTGATGAGTCAACTTTGGCAGTGTATCCTTTTGCCTGTGAAATTGTCTTTACTTATCAATTGCGGGGTAATAGTCTCACAATATTGCAGGCTTACACCAATAACTCCGATTCTGACATGCCTTTTTCTGCTGGCTTTCATCCCTATTTCACCGTGGGAGAGAAACAGCAACTAGAACTGGACATTCCTGAGACAAAATATTTTAGTAATGTCACGAAAACTATGATGGATTTTTCTGGCAGTTTTGATTTTGACTTAGATGAAATTGATGCGGCTTTTGTCCCTATGAGAAAAAATTCTAGTAGTTTTAGCGATCGCGATCGCAAAATTACCCTTGAATATCCCGATTTTTTCTCTACCATAGTTTTTTGGACAGTTAAAGGTAAGGACTTTATTTGCCTTGAACCTTGGAGCGCCCCCCGAAATGCGATTAATACAGGAGAAAAACTTATTTACATCAAACCCGGAACTACTTACAATTCAACCTTGACCATGAATTGCGAAACAATTTAATCTTTTTGCTTGTACTTCGTTAAAGGCTATGTTAAATTGGTTAACTGTGCGAGCAAGATGATTTTTGTTCCGGGTCGCTAACTCAGTTGGTAGAGTATCCGGCTTTTAACCGGCTTGTCCTGGGTTCGAGTCCCAGGCGACCCATTTTTTTATTGACTTTCGGGGCAACTTTAATTTTTAAAGTCATTGTTTTTGAGCCTGGAAAATCTGCTTGGCAGTCAAGTTGAGTTCAGGGAAAGTTGTCGATTTAATTAGATCTTCACCTGTGAATTGTTGCGCTTGATACTCTCCATCCACAAGGTTATAAATGGAAAGAGTTGGTTGTTTTGGCTGTCCAATAAAACGGACTCCTCCTATCCCTAAATAATCAACAATCCAATATTCACAAATACCTATCTTCTCGTAATCAATTAGCTTATAGCCGTAATCATCACGCCAATTGGTGCTTACTACTTCAACAACTAAAGGAATTGATGCTCCATTAATGAGGGTTGATTTTTTTGCCCAAAACGGCTCAGATACCAGATATTGACGATCTACAATTAATAAATCTGGATTGTAGCCAGTTTCTTTATCCTTTAGTTTGACTAATGCTTTGGGAGGAATACGATAAGGCAAATTCATCCTTGTGTATTCTAAGGTTAATTCTTGAGTGAGAAATCCAGCAATATCTTCATGTTTACCTGTAGGCTGCATTTCGATGATTATTCCTTCATGTAATTCATAGCGTCTATCTTCTGGTAGCCATTCAATAAATTCATCAAAGGTTATTAATTTTGATAATGATTGAAGCATGGAAAACCTCACTTGTGACTAATCTTCTAACTCAAAATCTACTCTTTCATACAAATCTGAAAACGGAATCACAAAATTAACTGACACCAAGTTTAAAACTGCTTCTTCCCCTTCATAATCATTAAAAGCCCATTGTCCATTCTCTTGCTTAAAATATTGAGCTATATAAAATCGATATTGATCTATTAGAATATATTCTTGAAATTCAGGTATAGAACGGTAATATCTAAATTTGTCGGTGTAATCGTAATTTCTTGTTGATTTAGAAAGGACTTCGAAAATGATTAACGGATTGGTTACGTTTACTGTGCCTGTTCCTTCATAGATTGGTTTCCCTTTAATTACCATCACGTCAGGATAGGTGTAAACGCGATATTGCTCTGTCCACAAGCGGACGTCGTTAATGTAGATATAATAATCTTGATTTTCAATTGTCAGAGGAAATTTGCGACAGAAATTGAGAGCAATTTGATTATGATTTGTCGTCCCTCCCGTCATGGGAATAATTTCTCCATCTCGATATTCATGTCTGTCTACCGCGCTCTCTTCTAATGTCAAGTATTCTTGAGGAGTGTAATATTTTTTTTCCGTTTGAATGACCATTTTAATTTCCTATTGAATGCACAATCGTGTCTTTGAGAGCTCCAGACAATTTATATTCTGCTATTGCTCAATATCAGGAATTCTTGGTGCAACTTGAGCAATCTTCTACTGCACCTCAACCCCAAGAAATTTTTCAGGTTTTACGATCTAGAGATCTAGTTCAAGCTCAGCTTAGCAAAGGTAAGCCGTCTCCTGATTCTCTTTTGTTAAGGCTCATAGAGTTGGATCAGCGTTTACAGAAACAAGAATCAAAGATTACTTATTTAACAGAATATCCCAACTGGCGAAAGAGTCTCAATCCGACCGATGCCTCTTGGTGGTGGTATTTTTCTCCTCCTAAACGATCAACAAAATTAGATTGGTTATGGAATGGTTTGTCCTTAGTATTCCTGACAATCTCGGTTAGTTTAATTGTGGATGGCATTCCTCGATTTCTCAGTGGAGGTCTAGATATAGCTAGTGTCTTGGCGATTATTATTCCTAGTTTACTTACACTTCTAACTAGTGGAGCTTTAACTCCTATTGGAAGAGAAGCAAGAAAATATTTGTTTCAAAAGTTAGATCAGTCTCGTTGGTCTTTGATAAGTCTTGTACTATCTTTTTTATTGGCCTTAAGTTTAATCATTATTCATCAATTCTTCTTTGATAATTTTGCTGTTTATTTTCAGAATCAAGGTCTCAATTTTTATAAACAAGGACAACTAGAGCAAGCTTTATCAAATTATCAGAAAGCTGTTGCCTTAGATCCTAATGATGAGCGATCGCATTATTACCTGGGGATAGTTTATGAGGATCTTCAGCAGTTCGACAAAGCAACGACGGAATATCAAATAGCTGTCAAACAAGATAATTCATTAACTAAACTTGAAGCTTATAATAACTGGGGACATCTTTTGATTCTGCAACAAGAATATACTCAAGCGATCGCACCTCTGATCGAGGGGAAAAATTCTCTAGATGAGTCACAGGTCAAAACTAGTGAGGAATTCCAGAAGGTTAAGTATGCTTTACTGAAAAATTTAGGTTGGGCACAATTGGAGTTGAAAAATTATTCTGAGGCTAAATCTTTATTGCAAGATGCGATCGCACTAAATTCAACTCAAGCTCCTGCTTATTGTTTGCTCGCACAAGTTTTGGAAGCTCAAAAAGAGGAAGCTTTAACTGCCTGGAATTCTTGCATTGCTTATGCGGATTCGGGAAAACCTGATGAATATCTATGGTTAAGTATTGCTCGTGAGAAACTTAAATAATGAAAGCAAGCGAAGCTACAGTGTACTCTTAAGCCCCCCAGCCCCCAAATTTGGGGGAGAAAGATGTATTTAAGTCCCCCAGGATTGGGGGATTTAGGGGGCAAGATTAGCTCTAAAATAAAGACGATAAATAAAAAATAACTCATGTGTAAACGGTAGCGGGAGCAGGGAAACAAGAAAAAGACTTATTCTTACAATTGAAAATTCAGTTTGCTATTAAATGTTACTCAAACTATTGATTCGCTCTTTGATTTTAGCTATTGGTTTAACTCTTTTGCCTACAGTTGCTCAAGCGGGAAAGAATCGTATTGTTGAGCTGAAGGGAGAAGCCCAGATCCAACTTGCAGGAACCACTAAGTTTCAACCTGCTTCTATAGGAATGACTATGGTTTTAGGAGATATTCTCTTGCCGAATGAGGGGACAGTCGCGATCGTCAATTGTAGTGATGGCAAATTAGGCAGAGCACAAGCAGGAGTGCGATCGGGTTTAAAGGCGATCTGTCCGAGTGCCAAGTCAACTGATCCCCGGGCTGGAGATAATATTTTCCTGGATTTGCTGCGGGGAGAGTTTACCTATCAGACTTTGTTGTTGTCGGAAAATCCTTTGTTAACTTGGCCGTCTGTTTCGGGAGTAGAAAGTTATCTGGTGAAGGTAAAGGCAGGGGAGCAAGTGATTTGGGAGGAAATAGAAGAGGGAACAAGTGTTGAATATAAAGGTGAACCATTGGTTCCTAAATTTTTCTACGATTTGGTAGTGGAAGCGGTTACGGAAGATGAGCCCGCAGTTTATCAAATAAAAATGAGGTTAGTTCATTCAGTTACAGCAGAATTTGTCCAGAAACAAGTAGCAGCTATTGAAAATGAGTCGGTATCGGAAGAGGTTCGGGCTTTGATGTTGGTTGATTTGTATTTGGGGGAGCAGGAATCGGTAACATCGGGTTTTCTTTGGGCTGCTGCGCGATCGCTGGAAAATTTGGTGCAAGCTGGGAATCAAACGACTGTGGTTCATCGTTTACTGGGAGATATTTATCTGCGGTTGGGATGGCAACAGGAAGCTAAGAAATTTTATCAGAGGGTGATTTTATTGGCTGAAGCGGAAAATAATCTTTCGGAAATAGCAGCGGCACAAGTGGGATTGGCTCATTTGGCAGTTAGTGAGGGAAATTTCTCGGAAGCGGCAGGATTATTGGAAAAGGCTCAGGAAGTTTATGAGTTGATGGAAAATAGTCAGCAATTTGATTTAATTCAGGGGTGGTTAGTTGAGTTAGAAAAGAAATCGAAAAAATAAATAGACCTCTTGCATAATTAATTGAGGGTATTTCTATAAACCCCTAATCATAATGTATATAGCGATTGGTCAAAATCGCTGAAACAACCAAAACTCGTATTTTTGCAAGAGGTCTAATA
>NZ_ALVZ01000078.1 GCF_000332055.1 Xenococcus sp. PCC 7305
TAATCTGTCAGAACTGAGTAGCCAAAAATGATTCTGATAAGCTATGTTTCATAAATTCTATGACAAAAGCTTGGAATGAATTGTCCACATTGTTGCTCAACTAAATTTTCACTGCTACAAAGAACTACTAATCTAGGTTATAGAATGTTCCGGTGTAAGCTATATCGTCGAATTTACAATGAACGTAGCAATACTCAATTCAACTATGTTGAAGTTCCCACAGACATTATCTTTCAAGTGATATTCTGTCGGGTACGCTATAAACTCAGTATCGAGATGTCGCAGAGCTCTTTTTGCTTAGAGGGTTTGTCTTCACTCACTTTCAAGCTGCCCAAAGATTTTGTCTAGCAGTGGATGAAGTTTATAATTTTCTGAGACCTCGAAATCAGATGGGAGAATTCGTATGTCTATCAGAGCGAAGAAAGATATTTCTCGATAATCTTGTACTTTTTTACTTTTGTATTTATAAACAATTGTAATTTTGTAAACTACTATAAAAACAGTTATATAAAACCTAAATACCTAATAATTATTGAGAATCTCGAATGTCGGGAAATTCCCTTTTCTGCACTTCAAGTTACAATGTAATTATTGTAATTACCTTTAATTATGTCTCAAGTAGTTAGTACTAGATTACCTGATGATACTGCCGAACGCTTAAAAAGATTTGCTCGTCGTTTGGGTAAAACTCCCAGTGAAACGGGTGCGATGTTGATCGAGGAGTCCTTGCGAGAGACTGAATTTGCTTTTATTGAATTTCGTAATTCTGCTGTCGGGCGTTCTGCATACATGAAAAATTCTAATCTGGCTGTCTGGCAAGTTATGATCGTTGCTCGAAAATATGATTTACAACCAGATAAAATTGTCCGACATTTTCAACGCCCCCTAGAATGGGTTTTGGCCGCCCTTAATTATGCTGAAGCTTATCCCGTAGAAATTGAAGATGGGATCTCGGATTATCGAGCTCTCAACTATACTGCGTTGAAACGGATTTTACCCCAGGTGGAATTAATTAAGGTTCCTTCTGAGGTCTTGGTTGAGCAATAGCAATGTTATCGTTCCTTTTAGATGAAAATATTTCACCTGTCGTAGCCAACGAGATGCAAAAAAAGCGCCCTGAAATTGCCATAACTTCTCTGTTCCATTGGCAAGAAGGTAAATTGTTAGGTCATGGTGACGAATTAATTTTAATGGCTGCAAATGATGCTAATTTGACTTTAGTAACCTATGATTTAAAAACAATTCCTCCTTTATTAGTCGAATGGGGAGCTGCTGAAATTTCCCATGCTGGTGTAATTTTTATTGACGACCTATCTATTCCTTCTAATAATTTTGGTCTAATTATGCGCTCTCTAATTTGGCTTTGGGATCATTATGCTCAAGATGATTGGCAAAATCGTTTAGTTTTTCTCCAGCCCGTTTAGCCCCCTTAGCGGCTTATTTTTTTATCTATCTAGACTTTTTGTAATTTTTTATTTTTGTAATTTTGTAATTTTGTGTTTTTGTTAATTTGTAGCTTTGTTTTTACAAATTAAGATTTTACTGATTATCTTTTTTAAGGCTTTTGACTGTACGCGATCGCTTATCTGGTGGCCAACTGATAGTCTGATCTATATATTGCTATTTTGCTAATAATAGTTTTTTTCTCAGTTTTTGCTGCCGAGTTCGTTTCTGACAAATTCACTCTCGAAGCTTGAGATGATCGTATTGGTATGATTTGGTTTGATAACGGAAATGAGCCAGAATAAAGATAGTTCTTAGATACCCAATTGCTTATGACCACTATTAAAGAACAATTGCTGCTGGCGATCGAATCCACACCTGAACCGATTTTGGAACAAATTCTTAACTATCTCGAATACCTCCAAACCAGAGCAATCAAACCTGTCACCACCTCGGGCACAGTAACAACTAAGGAAGGGAAACCCATACTGCATGGTTCTAAAGGTAAAGACCTACTGAAATTTGCTGGAACTTGGCAGGGTGAAGATTTTGAGGAATGTCTCCAGCTGGTTTACGACACCCGTTCTCCAACTGAGTTCTGATGTATTTACTAGACACCAACCACTGTAGCCGCATCATCTTCGGTGATCCTACCCTCATTCAGCAACTACAACTTCACAGTGAAGCAGATGTTGCTACTAGTGTCATCGTCCTGGGAGAACTTTCCTACATGGTAGCTAAATCCGAGCGAACAGCAGCTAATATGCAGCAGGTCAGAGCTTTTCTCAACATGATCGACCTTTACCCTATCAACCTGACAACTGCTGAAATTTACGGCTCTATCAAAGGAAAACTGGTTACTGTTTTTGGTCCCAAAGATAAGAAACAGCGACGAAACTTTAACCCACAAAGCCTGGGCATAGGAGACAACGATCTCTGGATTGCTGCTACAGCAATTCAATACAATCTCACAGTTGTCTCTGCCGATAGTGACTTTAAACGCATTCAACAGGTAGAACCACTTGCCTTAGAATCGTGGGTCTAAATTTTCACGCTTTCGACATTAAAGGTAAGAAGTGTTTCTGCTACAACGACGTTAGGCGATCTCTTATCTGGTGGCCAACTTAAAGTTCTATCTATAGTTGGCTGTTGATCGCTACATTAAATGGGAGATTCCTAGTTTCTTACCTAATTCAGAATTTTTTAGATAAGCTTGTCTTTCCTGATGGGTCATTACTTTAGTTCTACTACCCACCATGATCTGTTCTGGGGTTAATAATTCTGCCTCTTCCCCATTGACTTTGATGTTTTTGACTGTAGGCGATCGCTTGTCTTTTTGTGAATTTAAAGGCATATCCATCTTCAATTCTTTAAAAAATTTTTTACGCTTGATTATTTTGAAGACTAGTCCTCATATTGACTTCATTTTCTCCCGCTCGAACCATAATGTTACGCACTAAACAACCAAATATACGCCATCCTACTAAACTCAGACTGGCGTGACGCGTAGCTCGCAATAAATCTTCTAGTTTTATTTGTATTACCCCGTCAAACACTATGGCATTGGCAATTACATCAGATGAATCTCCTGGTAAGGGTGGCAGATACATATTTTTTGTTGATTTAAAGCTGAGTAGATTACCTAGAATACTTTTGATATTGGGATAATCTTGAGTAATTTGCTCTATGCGAAATAAAGCTGCATATTGACGTCGATTGGGAACAAGATCGCAGGTAGAAGTTGCAATGACAAACTTAGTATTCGTGATGCGTTCTCCCATAAAATAAGCACAATCAGAACTTACAATATCACCTTGTAGAAGTTCAAAACTGTCCTCCTCTTCACTTATTAAACCTTGTGTAAGCATTTTTTGATACTCAATAGGTTGACGTACCAACGCCCCCTTAGCATTAAAAGTTGCTTGTTTTTTACCTGTTTTACCGAGTTTTTTAGCGAAGGATTTAATTATTTCTATGGTGTCGGTATTGTGAGAAAGATCTTGTAACCTAGTTTCTAGATCCTTTAAATTATTTGGCGGACTGCTATTAGATAGTGTAGTATCACCCAACTAGGTTAAACCTCCAAAGTACTATTTTATGCTTCAAGTGGCCGCTCTATTTTATGGGGATCTAGGATTAGATCGTCGTCTTCTTCTTCTTCCCAACCTAAGTTTTCAACTTCAAGAGGTTGGAAACTATTTCTGGTAGGTAATTGTGGTAATTCACCTAATTGTGCTACTGCTTGTGTCAAAACGGCAATAGTTTCTTCATCAGGATGTTTTTGGACTGCACGTACCGCCACAGTAATCATGCTTAACCCTCCTTGTAGACGATCTACATCTCGCGCTAAACCTTGAATTGCCTGAAAGTCACTTTCTTCAATAATTTTGTATTGACCTGTTTTTGTAGTTATTGTTGCGATTGCACCATCTTTGATTGAGGCTAAAGCTTTAGCACCTTCACTACGAAACTTTTCAAATGATGGCCAGCTTCTAGTTAACCTTAGATTGAATTTTCTGTTCTGAGTTTTGGTAGTTAACATAATTAAAACCTCTTTGTTAACACAATTAAAACCTCTTCCTTAATTTAACTCTAACGAAAAACCAACGTAAAGTCAACGAATTAATTGATGACTTACTCTTGTAGATTTGTAACTTTGTAAATTTGTAAATTTGTAACCTGAATTGGAGTCTTATGGGTTCTGATTTAATTCAGTAACCAATAATGATTGCATTAACTCTTTAATCGTCATGCCTTTTTGAGCAGCTAAGATCTTAGTTGCCTGATGCTGTTTTTCCGATACTTCAAAGGTGATCCGTTTAGTTTTTCCCTTGACTTCGGATTGGGTCGAAATATCCTGATTACGATTTTCGACCCAATTATCAGGATCTTGAGCTGCGAGATTTTTTCCTGGTTTGGTACTAAGCCTTGATGATTTCTTCTGTGACATGACGCTCTTGTTCGATGGTTTGTAATAATTCGTCTACTAGGGCATTAATTTCAGATGCCGCGATAGTTTTGGGAGCGGTTTCTAATACGGTACTGCCAATATTGAGACTTTCGGCAAAGGCAATTCGTTGCGAAATTGCCGCTGTTAATACGGGATAGGGATACTCTTGCAAAACATCTACCGCCTCTTTGGCGATCGCAGTGTTGACGATTTTACGATTGATAACAAACCTTGCTATCAAATTGGGTTTATAGATTTCGGCTTCTTGAATCAGTTCAACCACCGAATGGGCTGCCCAAATATCTAAGGGCGAAGGCTGTATGGGAATGAGAATAAAATCGGCCGCTAAAATTGCCGATCTGGTCAGGTCAGAAACTCTCGGCGCACCATCGATAATGACATAATCGTAGCCCTTAGCTAATTTGGCGATTTCTTTATGGATTATCGGGCGATCTAAACCGATAACACTAAAAGGAGCATCGCTTTCTCTGGCCATTGCCCAATCCCTGGACGATCCTTGGGGGTCAGCATCAACTAACATCACTTGGTAATTGCGTAAGGCTAGGGCATGGGAAAGATGTAACGCAATGGTGGTTTTGCCCGCACCACCTTTTTGATTCAAAATGCCTATTTTCATGGGATGGGGTTTTTGTATTTTAGAAAATGCCTATTTTTACATTTGTAATTAAGTAATTTTGAAATGATGTATTTTTGTAAAAATCTTGCGAGCAAAAATCATTTAACTTCATTGTTTGTAAGAATTTAAGTCCATAGAACTCGGCTGCTCGATTTCTGTAATATCGGATATCCCATCTCGCTCCCGAGGAATATGGGACAACATTGATAAAGATGCGATCGCTCCTCTAACCTGTTCAGGTTTAACCTCTAAATATCTCTGCAATTGTTCGAGGTTACGATGTCCTGAGATTTCTTGAATGATTCTGAGGGGAATTCCGGCGTTACTCATTTGAGTTAAAGCGGTACGGCGAAAGCTATGGGAACTAATACCGATTAAACCGATTCTCTGACAAGCTTGCTTAAGTAATCTAGCGCCACTATCAGGATGTAGATGACCCTTACCACCCTTGCCTGGAAATAAATAGGGATTATCGTATCGGGTCTGATAATTGCTCAGTAATAATCGTAATTCTTCTAAGACTGGGATAGTGCGAGTTGCCAATTTATTTTTAGTATTTTTCTTGCGGATGATTAGTTCTGGCCGAACCTGACCGTAGGGATCGTAGACATCAATTTTTTGTAAGGTGACAGATTCATTAATTCGACAACCTGTATAAAGACAAATACCAAATAACACCTGATCTCGGTCTTTATCTGTCCCGTGATTGAACAATAATTGTATTTCTTCTGGAGTTAAAATTTTCGCTTTACCATGTCGGTCTATTTTCATGGCGGCATTACCATCGAAGTCCTTATTCTTAATCGAATCACAATTAGTTCCCCAAGATAAAAATATTTTTAAGAAGTCTAACTATTAATATATAGTCTTAACAGTATACAAGATTTATGTTAGTATACAAGAGTATTTAAACAACTATGCTAATGTCTAACAAAGCTCTTAAAAAACCAAGCATTAATATCAGAACGAGTCAAGAGATCAAAGACAGATTCATCGCCATTCGCGATCTCCATAACTGCGAAAATTTTGAACAGGTTTTGCTTTTGCTCTTAGATAATTTTGCCGCTCCTGCTGCTGCCACCAGTATTAACGAGGAGTTGCTGGCACTGGAGGCTGAGGAGTTACAAGAGGTCACAGAGGCGATAAAGAATAGTGATTGCTCTTTATTAGAGATCGTGCAGGCTGGAACTTTACAAAGAGCTAGATACTTAAATTCCGTATCGAAAAAAGAATATGATTTCGAGAATTTAACCGATGAGGAGTTGAAGGAAAAACCTTTCAAAGGTGTGGCCAGTTATCGCATCAATCAAGCTGTAGAGATGATCATCAATCACAATAATGCTCAAGGGGAAAAAGCGAACAAAGTCTGTTTGACCCGAGGCATTATTTTTAAGTTGACAGGTTCAAATCGAGCAGCTATCAACAAGTTTTTTGACGATTATCACATCATGATTGACGACCATAATCAGAAGCATTCACTGACGGATAAAGATAATCGCAAAGGTAAAAACTTTAGCTTCGAGCAGTTGTTAGGAGTTAACTAAAAATGGCGATCGCTAGATTAGCAGAATTTCTCACCAAGCTACAACCTCTAACCGATGAGCAGGAGATAAAAATTCTTTGTAATCACGAATTAGATTATTTGAGAAGGGAACTCAATATCAAAACTCTTTTTAGCGAGGCTGGCTATCCGAAAGCTGTTGAAGGTGATGCTCGAAGATTAAAGGTACAAGTTTCTAAATATCGCAAGGAAATTAAAACTTTAGCGACTAATGAGAAAAATAGTTATTCAAAAATCAAGAATGGGGAAAAGATTTATTTCCATAAGGCACTGAAATATTTTAATTTGGAAGATTATGAAAAACAGGATGTTACCAAACGCGATCGCTCTAGAGTCACGAAAGATAAAACCCATCGACCTAGTTTTAATGCGGTAAAAGTTATTGAAACCTCTTTATCACTTCTAGATAGTGAAAGTTATATTAGCAAAACCTTAGGCTTATATCTGTTGACTGGCAGACGACATAGTGAAATTTTAATCACGGGCAATTTTGAAGATGCTAATTTTAATAATTGTCAAAATGAATTAACAAATCAATGGCTAGAAAATACCATTGAATCAGCTCTATTCACTGGTCAGGTAAAACGCAAATCTCAAGATGATATCGGCTATAATATCCCGCTTTTAGCACCATTAGATACGATCTATGAAGTCATCGCCTGGTTACGGGAGTATAAACCCCATCAACCAGGACAAAGACCTAAAGGCTCTAAGGAGTTAGGTTTAAAATGTCGCAAAGTATTTGAAGAAACCCAACTCTTACCCCTACCTTCAGGAAAAAATAATTATTTGAATCCCCATAATTTGAGAAGTGCTTATTCTGCTATTTGTTGGCAATTATATCGTCACTCGAAATATGGTTTTCGTTGTACTGAAGATTTATTTATTAAAGAAATCATGGGTCATACCGAAGATTCTACTGAGTCGGCACAATCTTATTTAGACTATGAAATAAGTGATGTACATTTAGAGCAACTACTGAATTATTATGCCTAGAAAATGTAAAGCCTGTACTTCTAAGTTACGAAATGAAATTGATTTGAAGATCATGGAAGGTGCTAGTTTTACCTACCTGGCTAAATGGTGTTGCGATAGAGGTTTACAAATAACAGATACCGCCTTAAGAAAACATGCTAATAACCATATAGAAGGTTACGACCCTAAAGTTTTTTCAGAGGTCAAGAAAGCTCCTAAAGTAGATAGTATTGCTAATCAATTACCCGATCCGACAATTGTAGATTTTCAAGCCTATTTAAAGAAAATCGATTTAGACATTAAAGAAGCGATTAAAGATGAGAAATGTGAAAAACAAATCCAATCTTTGCGATTATCCGTAGCTGAAAACTATTTTAGATTGTCGGCAATATTAAATCAAAAATTAATCGATTATTCCGAGGGAAAAACTAAATTTCCCATGGAACAAATTAAAGGATTAAGACTATTATTTGATATTTATACTAAGGCTACTGGACTTGATTTAAACGTTGATCATAACAAAGCCTTTGAGATTATCCGTCGCTATTATGGAATTGCTACGGTATTCCGTGAATCTGAAGATGTATTATTCGTACAAGAAGAAAAGTCCGATGAAATAATATTAATTAATACTAAAGAGAAAACAGTTACTATTGAAGAAAAATAATAATTTATAAACCATGAAAAAAATAATATCATTCTCTGAATTTTTAAAGATGGAAACTTTAGATATTGAAAAATATTTACAAAAATATGATGAAATAACAATTGAAAAAATTCTTCTTGATCTTAAAATATCTAATCATCCTTTAAAGGGAATAAGAACAAAAGTTGAATATGAAAAATTAGATATTAACGATAAAAATTTTCCTATAGATAAAATTCACAAAGATAGCATTAATGCTGCATTTTTTATTATTAATAATCCAGATGAATATTTTATAGAAGGTGATACTTCTTTAGAGTTTCTACTTTTATGGGCAGACTTAAAAGAGACTACCTGTTCAATAGGATTATCTTTTTTACTTGAAAATCAATTACGACCTTTTTTAAAGGAGATATTAGAAAAAGGCTTTATTGATGAAATAATGCATGATTTTATTATTAATATGGCTGATGTCTTACTTGCTACATGGCAGATGCTTTATAAATATTCAAATATTATCGAACAATATCTACCTAATTTTTTTAGTGACTTAGGATATCTTTCTTATTCACCTCTAGAAATATTTCAAGATATAGTTAGATATAAATTTGAAGACCCTCTTTACTTATGTTTAAACGACTATTATGTTTCAAGTAACGAGGATTATAAAAAATTAGCATTTTTTTATAATAAAGATTTAAAAAAATCTTTATTCAATGAAGAACGACAAAAATATCAAGGACTTTTAAAAAAACATATCCCCAACGGTCATTTAGAAGGAAAAATCAATCATACTTTTTACTCTATTGCCAGCTTACAAAATATTGAGCCATTAAAAGAGTTGTATGAGTTCAAACAACAAGCAATTAGAAAAATTTGTCGTCTTCAGATAGAGACAAATTGCAATCCTAAGTACAGGCCATTAAAACTTTTATCAAATAAATGGTCAGAGGGTAAAATAATTTAGATGTTTAAAATCATATTTAAGGACTATTGGGTAATTTATTTATATTACTAAGTTAAGAAAAAATGTTAATAAAATAATTACTTAATTGCGAATAATCAAATTTTTATATATTAATGCAAAATGTCACTCGACAAAAAATTTCACTTAAACCGCGTCTAGATAGAAAACTCGAGTTTTGAGATCAAGAAGTCAGGAGCTAAAAGCTATTATTTAAGGCTTTCAGGTTCAAAGTATTGGCATTTTTGAAGACTACGGGTTTCAAAGTAGACGCGGTTTAAGTGCAAAATTTACAATTTTTTACATAAACACCTTATATACAAAAAAGAGAAAATTAGCTATTCATAGATCATCCCAAAATACCGAGGAAGATTAAAAATGGCCATGACACGAATGACTTTCAAGCTCGAATCACAACAAAAACAAGCTATAAAAGATCGTGCAAAAGTTGAAAAGAGAAGTCGAAGTGATCTCATCCGGGATGCACTCTGCCAATATTTGCAAAAGCCTATTTTAATTGCATATTACGGCTCAATTTTACCAACTAACACTTAAAGATATTTCAAACAAATTACCTTAAATCTTTAATTTTTTTTAGCTGTTTATCTTACGGTCAAGCTCAAAAAAATTAGCAAAATTTGAATATTTTCATTTTTTAGAGGAAACTAGGGAAATCCCAGATTGGAAGTAAGGAAATGAGCAGAACAATTTTCTCTCTGAAAATGTCAAACATATCAAAAAAAGTTTTTTATGCTCTCCTTAAGATGGCAAATCACACCTTGAGCGATTTCCGCTCTGATGAAGTCAAGCTAAATCTGTATATATCCCAAAGTTAAAAAACCGCTAGCTAAGTCTCCGACCAAAGATTCTTCAGCTAACGATTTTTTGATTTTTTTCGTACATAACTCTGCTCCAGCTAATAACTGAGGGCAGCTATGACCATGACGTTTTCACAGCCATATAATGTTATGCCCATTCTACAAGATTCAAAGCAAAAACATCAACAAAATGATTGCGCTTCAGCCCAAGAAAGTTTAAATTTACAGCAAAACGCAGCAATTAACAGTAATAAAAATAAAAAGTCTTATAAAAGACTAAAAAATAATGATTTGAAACATTTTTGTCAAGAAAGGGGCTTAAATGTTGATTGGATTCTTGCCAACTGTAGCTCAGTAACCAGTAAAGAAGCGAGTGAATTACTAGGATACACAGCTAAATCACCAGGAATTTTAATTCAAGGTGCCAACGGTCAATTCCAATTCCGCCCCGATAAACCCTGGAGCAATAGACAGGGTAAAAAAGCCCCCAAATATCGAACTGCTGCTGGTGATGAATACGATGCCTTGTTACCCAAACATCCTACAGACAATTCCTACTGGATTAATATCGAAGATCTTAAGCAAAATTGTTACCAGATCGATGGAAATCCCATGCTACTAGTAACTGAGGGGGGATTTAAAGCTATATCTGCCTGTTCTCACAATATTCCTACCTTAGCTCTTCTGGGAGTAGAGATGGGACTAACTTCTAGTAAGGATAATCCTCAAGGAAAACGTTATCTCGTTCCCGAACTAGAGAGATTTGCCAAATTAGGTTTTGGTTTTATCCTAGCCTTTGACTGTGATACTTATTCTAATAAATCAGTTATTAGAGCATTAATTAAATTAGCCACCCAACTACTGAAATACGAAGTTCCAGTTTACACTTTACCTAAATGGGACGAAAGTGAGGGTAAAGGTATCGACGATTATATTCAGAAAAACGGAATTGAGAAATTTCGCCAAGAACTTATTACCCAATCTACTGGCTTTAAGACTTGGTATCTCGAACATGGCCAGGATGCTTTTGATATCAAACCCCCTAAAGCCGATATTATAGGCACCAAAATTGCCGAAAAATATCGAGATTACTGGGTTTACTGTGACGAACTAAAATCTTGGTTAGCCTACGGCTTAGAAACTAAAGGCATTTGGACTATGGTTTCTAAAGAATATTTAGCCGCCGAAGTTCATGCCATTCTCAAAGCGAGAAATATTGTCGGTTATGGAGCCAATGCCTATATCGAAAATATTATAGGGACATTGAAACGGGAATTATTCCTGCGTAAATGGGAGGAAAAAAATTCAACCGATTGGCTGCCTTTCCGCAATGGGGTTTTAGAGTTAGCGACCAACAAACTACACCAACATAGTCCAGGATTTAGATTTACTTGGCAACTGCCACGGGATTACACCGTAGTAGAAACGGGATGGAACAACATTGATACTTGGTTAAACGAAGCTACTCAAGGCAATGAACAATATAAACAATTACTAGTTTGTTTCGCGGCGGCGGTACTCAGAGGGCGTAACGATCTGCAAAAATTCCTGCATCTGATCGGTGGTGGTGGTGGTGGGAAATCCACCTTCACCACTTTGCTAACTGCGATTATCGGTGAAGAAAATACGGCCACTTTAAATTTACCAGACCTGGAAGATAAACATGAAATAGCTCGTATTTTTGGCAAGCGATTAGTTGTGCTACCTGATCAGGATAAAGCGCCGAAGAAGATGAGTAATTTCAAACGCTTGACTGGCCAAGATAGATTGTCAGGTCGCAGATTATTTGAAAATGGCTTCGAGTTTGTCTTTCAAGGTTTAGTAGTTGTTACCAGTAATTTTCCTTTATTTCATACCAATATAGGAAGTTGGTTAACTCGTCGCGTCAATATGATTCCCTTTGAGTATCAATGCCCGAATGAGAAAAAACGTAATCTGATGGCGGAATTTAATTCCGAGTTGGGGGCTTTCACCAGCTATTTGTTAAATATTCCGATCTCCGAAATAGAAAATACCCTCAAGGGTATCGGACAACAATCTCTTTCTGGAACAGTTTGGGAATCTCAAATTAGAAGTGATGGGCTTGCTGCTTGGGTCAACGAATGGGTTATTCAAGATAGTAATGCGATGGTTCCAATTGGCAGTAATGGTAAAGAATGGTTTGGCGATCTTGATTATGATGCTGGAAGTTCTACTCTATATGGTAGCTACTCTCTTTATTGTCAAAGATCTAATCGTTCCACTAAAGCACTGCAAAATTTCTCAGCCGAATTATTAGAATTAGTTAACCGTACTTTAGGATGGAAAGCTGCTAAAGCTCGTGTCAAAATAGCAGGCCAAACAATTAGAGCAATTAAAGGTTTAAAATTAAGGTCTTATTTAGATGATAACCCCACTGTTGAGGAAATTTTAGAAGGTGACAACCTTGGTGACAACCTTGGTGACAACCTTGGTGACAACCTAAAACCTTTGTCAAATAAGGAAGGTGACAGAGGTGACAACCTATTTTTAACTAATGAGAAAAATAATAATAACTTCTCTACCTCTTGTGACAATCCTTCAACTGTCACAGTTACCTCAGAAGTCAAAAACAATAATTCTTTGAATAATTTCTTTGAGGTAGGCACTATGGTCACTACCCAGTCACAGCAAGGCTTTGAGGCTGTCACCGAGGCTGTCACCGAGGCTGTCACCGAGGCTGTCACCGAGGCTGTCACCTCAAAAATCAACTGGCAAAGCTATCCCTATAAAAACAGTAGTGATATTTACACCTTAAAAAACAGAGCTTATAAAGTTAAGGAAAGAATTTTCAATTCTGTTACGAATAATGATCTGATTAAACTTTATGCAACTGGAGAGGTCAGTGAACCAGAAATAATTTGGATTAAAGCTAATTTACTAACTGAATCTGAACTACAGCAATTAGAACAGATTGAAGCAACCACACAAAGTAATTTGTTCGATAGTGAAAACAGTCAAGAGCCTGAATTTTCAGCTATTGAGGTTGGCGATCTGGTAATCGTTAAAAATAAGCAAGTTGAAGCTCAAGTTATTAGTCTCGATAACCAAAGCGGACTTTATCAGATTGTTTATCTAAATTCAGACAAAACTGTTTGGGAGGGCTTAGCTAATTTAACTAAACTCAACAAGGTCTAAAAATTAAAATTGAATCTGAGTAATCGTGATCTCGAGAAGATCTGCTTTGCTGATCGCTGTATGTTGTAGATCGACAAATTACTCTGTTTTACAGTGATGTTTGAATTTCTTATCCTGTACTTTTTATATCAAACATTGAAAGTGGTCTTTAATGCTTTTTAGAATTTCCCAACATTTTAGATTCTCAATTACATTTTTACATAATTGCAAAAGTTAAAAATTACAAGATTATCTTGAATATAAGGGCTAGTCGATTTTTGTGGGAATTACACTGTGGACGCAAAAATCAACAGTTATTTGAGAAGGCTCTGAACTGTTTGGCTCAAGTCATACCAATTCGCGTTCTAAAACGTAATTCTCAAATGAGGAAAGTAAGTCATAGATTTAAGCTGTTCAGGAACAGAATTGAAAAAGTTGAGACCTTCGCATAAAGTATCAATGACTTTCTCAAGAGAATCAAAAACTTCGTTGTAGAAATAGTGTTCTCGAATGGCTTCCCACAAGTGTTCAACGGGGTTAAGTTCAGGGCTGCGAGAGGTTTGGAGAATTAAACGAATATTTTCGGGAATATTTAACTTATCGGAAATATGCCAAGAGGCTTGATCCACCTGCATGAGAATAAAATAA
>NZ_ALVZ01000079.1 GCF_000332055.1 Xenococcus sp. PCC 7305
TCAAAAATATTTCTCAAATAGAGCATTCAAGACACAGGAGTATCTGGAATTTTCTGGTGAATCTTCTGGCTGGATTAGTAGCTTACTCTTATTTCCCGCAGAAACCTTCTCTTGATCTAGAGCCCAAAGCTTTATCGGCTCTCCCTCCTACTGTTTTTTAACCCTGATTCAGCAGCTAGAAGATAGAGCCTAATCCATTTTAAATCTCATGACGCACAAAGCGCCAAGCTTTGCTGAGCGCAATTTATTTTTTAGCGATCGCGTATGGTCTTGGTTTCATCTTGTCGAACTCAGGTTATATTAGCTATTAACAGGCTGTTTAAGTACAGAAACAGTAAAATATAGACAAATTAACTCAAGTTACAATCTGTTACTCAATCATTATGGATGCCATTACTTATACCCAAGCACGGAAAAATTTCACCTCAGTAATGAACCAAGTTTGTGATGACCATGCACCAATTATCATTACTCGTCAGTCAGAACGTCCTGTTGTCATGATGTCCCTCGAAGATTATAGTGCGATCGAAGAAACCATGTATCTTCTTAAAAGTCCTGCTAATGCCCAACGTCTCTACAAAGCCTTGGAAAAATTAAAAGAAGGCAAGTATCAATCGCACGAACTCATCGAAGAATAATGCCAACTATGGATATTTTGTTTCTGGATGATGCTTGGCAAAATTATCTATATTGGCAAAAAATAGACAAGAAAATACTAAAACGGATTAACGAACTAATCAAAGATATAAAAAGATCACCCTTTGAGGGTATTGGCAAACCAGAATCCTTAAAGTTTGACTTATCTGGTTTATGGTCGCGTCGCATTAACCAAGAACATCGTCTTATTTATCAAGTGAAAGACAACTGCATTATCATCATTCAATGTCGTTATCATTATTAATTTTGCAACAATAAAAACATCTTTTTCTTCGTATTTATTAACGAGAAAAATTTTACTTTGGGAATGTCTTGGAATTTGTTTTGGTCTGTGATATTATTAATTTAATAATGGAAGTGGTGACGTTTATTTGCATGTCTAACCACTCCCATTATGAAGAATTAGAATTATGTTACCATTGGCGATCGCCAAAGTCAACTGCCTCTTAATAAAAGAAAATATTAAGAAAAATTAATTTCCAACTTGAGAACGGGGGATAATTTTCAAGCGGGATAAATAATAATCTATTTGCTGAATTGTTTTAAAATCCTCTGCGGGCAAACAATCATGATTCCCAAAATTCCATGCAGACTCCAAAAAAGCAAAACTTTGACGTAATTGTCGAGAATTAGCAATGATTGGCGCATCAAAATGACAAGGAATAATTTGTTGAAAATCCCAGGTTGCTAAGTGATCGATCCAGTTCAACGTCCCCTTGCGATCGCGATTCATGATTAAACTTTGTAAAATCGGTGCAACCAGCAGGCGACCATCTCGACAAAGAGCATGAAAACAGTTTTGCCAATCATTTTGCCATTGAAAAGGATATAATCCAAAATAAGCTTTACTCGATTTATCTGGTGCCGAGAAGGCATTGCGAAATACTTGACTCCACTGGGGAACAGCTAACACGGTGGGCTGAAAATACATTGCAAATAGGCAGATTCTTTGCCAACCCTTGAGACGATTTTCTGGACTGTCCACAATTGGCTCCAACGCATTTTCCCTGGCATGAAATAATAGCGGATAGGAATCCAGCTCGACGATCGCGGGAGGAGACTGGGGAATTGAAACCAAAGAATCGGTAACCAATAGAGTACGCGATCGCTTATCGAATAAAGCAACCTCCGAAAATTGCCCTAATCTGAGGTCGATAGTATCTAAAATCGCAATTTCTAACTGGTCGGCAAAAGGAGTCTGGTTACTATCTTGAGGTAAAACTTGAGTTCTCTTACCTGGTAAGCCCAACCAGCTCAAAGGTAGATTTAGAGGGAAACTCCATTGCTGCGGTGCCACAAAAACCTCTGCCGTTGGGAACTTTTGGGCAAAAGGGCCCACAAATACTTTATGCTCGATCCCAGATATTGTTGGCAGAATAATATATTTAATCTCTCCATGTTCCTCTACCAACTCCTGAACCAAACGCAGACATTCTATTGTAGGAGCCACAGGTGCATAAACTAAAAGACCACCCTGTTCCAGCTTGATAACGCTCATGCGAATCGGGACAACTACATAGAAGATGCCTTGAATCTGCTCAAATGTCCAAACTGCATCTTTGACAATTTCTCGCCGAATTGTCTTGCGTTGGCCATAGGGATAAATTGGTACAATAGGCCAGAATGGCCAGGATACATCTTTTCGACTAGCTACCTTATCCATCTTGATTGTTTACTTCTGGGGGCAGAGGCATTATAAACTCTAACTGTATTCAGATTACAGAATTGGTAATAGTTTGAGAAATAATTAATTCCCAACGCTCCTTAATTGGCTAGGTTTTGGAATAGTTTCTCTAGTTAAATATTTACACAAGCATATAACTTCTTTATTTTGTCACCGCATTTTTGAATAAGCGGATCTACTCCCCCGCATTGAGGAGCTATTGCAGCTGATTGAGCCGCAAACGCTAAGGCTTCATGGACTTCATTCCTTTTTAATAATAATCGAGATAAAAATAACAAAGCTTCCCAATGCATTTGATCTTGAGCTACAGACTGACGAGCATGTTCTTCTGCTTGCTGATATTCCTGACTTGCCAAAGCGTTTTTAGCAATAATCAATTCAATTCTGGATTGCATTTGATTTCTAATATTTGAGTTTATCTGAGTTTTAAGAACCTCTTGATTCAAAATTGCTAACCTTTGCAAATTGTTGTGAGTTAAGGGAACACGATTTCCCAGAAAAGAAAAAAATCGTCTCAGCATTGCTATTTCCCATACGAGAGTAATAATCTTTTTCTCCTCAGCGTCGATAGCAGGGGCAGTTGCAAACCCACTGAACATATAAGCGCGATGATTCTCTAAGGCCTCCAGTTTATTTTGAGTATCGAATGATTTGATCCAAAGTCTGGACACTGTGTCTAATTTTGTACCGAATTTTCTTTTGAAATAAAGCGGCTGAGAAACTCTAATGGCATCACCTTTCAGCAATAAATGCTGTGCCCATTGGCATTCGACAGCAAAACTATTACAGTACTTATGGGAAAAAAAGTTACCTGAAGCGAGCACTTCACTTCGTGTGACTCCGCGCCAGGGTACTGCTTCTGCTCCTGCTAGATAAAAAGACAATAGGCGTTCCCCAATGCTACCTTGTTTTATCGGCATGAACTTTCTGCCCTGTCCTTCGCCAAACATAAACATATCAGCATAAGCTACTGAGGCTTGGGCTCTATCTTTAAGGACATTTAAGAGAATATTTAAATACTCAGGGTGCCAAATATCATCATGAGGCAAGATAGCGAAATAAGGGGTTGTTATTTTTTGTAATAAGCTGTTTATATTTTGAGACCAGCCAAGTACTTGGTGATTTTCTTGGGCCTCAAATCTTTTATCCCTTAAGAAAGGCTCACATGCTTGCCAGACAAGCTCACTATATTCCGTAGGCTCAATGGCAATTTTCACATGGAAATTATTATATGTTTGTTGCTGAAGCGATCGTAGAGTTTGAGCAATAAATTGCTGAGAACAGTATGCGGGAATGCAGACAGTGACATCGGCCATAACTTATTTACTTAGTTACTTAATTTTCTCTAAAAGTTGCTGGGCAAATAATGGTGCGCAAGTAAATTTTCCAGTATTAATGGAGAAATAACCATCATAGGCTGCTACCCCGATGTTATGTCTTTCATGTAGTTCACTTTCTGGATCATTGATATCTGTTGCACCCCAGGAGAAGATCACACCTGCGGCTACATGTTTGGCTTGGCTGCGCGCAAGACCGGGAATAATCTGATCGAACGCTTGAAGTACATCATTCGCAATCTTAATTTGATTTTGGTTTGCTGTGTTAATGTTCCCGTTGTAGACATTTTCCCAAGATAAAGGCGTTGTGATATCGGTATTCCAGCCTTGTAGGCAACAGGGATACCAGGAGAGATAGGCCGTTTTGCTAGACTGGAAGGTGACAATATCTCCATAGCGACCAAGTACAAAGGTAGAGGAAGGGAGAGAGTATAACTCTTCGGGCAGATCTGCCAAAATCCGATACTTTAACCGATACACCCAACTGCGCTTGGGGACAATTCCCAACTGCTGGTCGATCTTCAATCTTCCTTCCCATAAGCAGTTAACCACTAGGTCAAACTGGTGCTGCCATGGCTCATCATCGAAAGTGACACCTTCAACATAGAATCCTGTGGCGATTCGCTTGACGGATTCAATTTTATGTTGATATAGCGTTTCAATATTGTCGGAATTGTTAATGCTCAGTCGCATCAACTCACGAAGTTTGACTAGACTAACGGATAATTCTGGAGTCGCAACAGCAGCAGCGGCAAAATCAAGATTGAATTCCATTGGCACAGATGCTTTTTGCCATAATTTAGTTAGTGTTGTACCAAGGTAGTTGACCCTATTTTCTTGCGCAAATGCCAAATAATCTTTTTCTAATCTTTCGTAATGCTCAAACAACTTCTTTGGAGAGAGCATAGAATCCTGCATAATGATATAGGTGAATGGATTAGAGACGATATCTGTCCAGTTGATGGGTGAATCAACCCAGCTTTCAATTAGAGGTGCAAATTGCAGTGCAGCTTTCAACATTAGCTTGGATGTTTTGCAACTCTCATCATTAGCATAGACATGCCCAAGATGAATTTTTCCTTCGTTTACCAGGCTAGTTCTCAACATACAATCGGTTGCCTGATCTACCAAAGTTACTTTATAACCCTGTTTTTGTAAGGCTAAAGCTACGCATACCCCTTGAATTCCAGCCCCAAGTACAGCAATTTTCGACAAAGCAGGATTCATGTTGTTACTGAATAATCTCTAGTAGAACCATCATGCAATTATTAAGTAAATAAGCTCAGCATCTCAGACTAGGCCAAATATTACAGCCACGATGGTAACTTTTGATTTTTCATTATCGAAAAAAGTTTAATAATTAATTCCAATCTAGTAAGAATTTACATTATAGATACATTTTTTTCTACAAAGCTTTAAATTAGCAAGTATTTTATCTGTAGTATTATTGAACTTTAGAAACAATAAAAAACACATAAAGCAAATAATTCGAACCTAAATTATAGCCCACAAGCAAAATGAATCAGGGCTCTTATTTAATTCATAAGTGGCTTTCTATTCCTTATTACCCATTACAAATTCACTATTGACTTATTTATATAAATTAAAACTATGGAAATAATTGATAACTTCGCGATCGCAGATTCTAATCAATTAACCTTTATCGACACAAATATAGATGATTATCAAAGCCTAATCCCCGAAGGCCATAATACAGAAATTGTTTTATTAGATAGCAGTCGTGATGGCATCGAACAAATTACTGAAGCATTAGCTACAGCAAGTAGTATTTCAGCTATCAATATTATTTCTCATGGCAATGATGGCGAATTGCAATTGGGCGATAGTTTACTTAGCCATAATAGTCTCCAAAACTATGCCGATAAATTACAAAGTTGGGGTCATGCTTTAACTGAAGATGCCGATATTTTAGTATTTGGCTGTAATCTTGCTAGTACAGAAGTCGGCAAAAACTTTATACAACAACTGAGTGACTTAACGGGCGCAGATATTGCCGCCTCCGATGACTTTACTGGAAATGCTGCATTGAATGGCGACTGGGATTTAGAAGTAGCAACCGGCGTTATCGAAACAGATCCAACTTGGATTGCAGATATTGCGGCTAAGTTTGATTCAGTCTTGGTAACTTACAACGGAAATGAATATCAATTAACATCTGGTAATGTAAGTTGGGCCCAAGCTCAGGCCGAAGCTGAATCCTTGGGAGGTAACTTAGTCACAATTAGTGATGCGGCAGAACAAGCTTGGCTACAAGATACTTTTGGTGGCAATGAAAGACTCTGGACTGGTTTAAGCGATCGCGCCAACGAAGGAGAATTTACTTGGGTCAGTGGTGAAACAGCAGGTTATACCAACTGGGCACCGAATCAACCGAATAACTTTGGTCAGGGGGAAGACTTTACCGTTTTGCTAGCCAGTGGACAATGGAATGATGTGGGAGGAAATGCTAACCTCCGAGGCATTATCGAGATTGGCGATGATAATCCAACTGAACCTGAAGTCTTCATCTATAACGGCAATGAATATCAATTAACCTCTGCAAATCTACCTTGGACTCAAGCCCAGGCAGAAGCTGAGTCTCTAGGCGGTAACCTCGTCTCTATTAATGATGCGGCTGAACAAGCTTGGCTTCAAGATACCTTTGGGGGCAATGAGCAACTCTGGACAGGGTTAAGCGATCGCGCCAACGAAGGAGAATTTACTTGGATCAGTGGTCAAACATTCAACTACAGCAACTGGGCATTGAATGAACCCAATAACTTTGGCCAGGGAGAAGACTTCACCGTTTTAATCTCTAATGGACAATGGGGTGATCGAGCAGGCAATGCTAATCTTCGAGGCATCATCGAGATTGGCGACGCCAATCCAACCGAATCCGAAGTCTTTAACTATAACGGTAGGGAATATCAATTAACTTCTACTAATTTAACTTGGACTCAAGCCCAGGCAGAAGCCGAGTCTTTGGGCGGTAACCTCGTCACCATTAATGATGCGGCAGAACAAGCTTGGGTAGAGGATACTTTTGGCGGCAATCAAAGACTTTGGATAGGCTTAAATGATCACACAATTGAAGGTGAATTTGTCTGGCCTAATGACGAGGCAACAAACTTTACTAACTGGGCGAATAATCAACCCAATAATTTTGGATTGGGGGAAGATTTCGTTGCCTTACAAAAAAATGGCAAATGGAATGATTATGCAGGGGGAGTTAAAATCCGAGGCGTGGTGGAAATCGGTTCTAATGATCCGGGCAATCCTGGGGTCATTGGACTAGAAACTAATAGCTATCAAGTGAACGAAAGTGATAGTTCTGTGGAAGTGACAGTTCTTCGTACTCAAGGAAGTGATGGTGCAATCACAGTAGATTACCAAACCTTTGAAGCTTCGGCCACAGAGAATGAAGATTATATCCCCGTATCAGGAACTCTCAATTTTGCTGATGGAGAAACTAGCAAATCTGTCACAATTCCCATCATCGATGATCAGCAACCGGAAGAAACCGAGAATTTTAGCATCACGATCGATAATGTTACTGGTGGCGCAACCTTGCTTGCTCCGCGAACAGCATTAATTGACATTATTGGTACTGATGGTAATCCCCCTGGATCAGGTAATGGTTTGCGAGGCGAATATTTCGACGATATTGATTTTACTAATACTAAAGTGATTCGTACCGATAATACGGTTGATTTTAATTGGGGTAACGGTTCTCCCGATCCGGCGATCGCACCTGATACTTTCTCGGTACGTTGGACAGGAGAAATCGAAGCGAGATTTTCGGAAGTCTATAATTTCCAAACTACCACTGATGATGGGATAAGGTTATGGATTAATGATCAGTTAGTTATTGACCAATTTATCGATCAACCACCCACGTCTCATCAAGGCAATATAGATCTAATTGCAGGGCAAAGATATGATATTCAACTAGAATATTATGAAAATGGTGGTGGGGCTGTTGCTGAGCTCGCTTGGTCCAGTGCTAGTCAACCTTTTGAGATTGTGCCCGAATCGCAACTTTATTCTGAGGACATACCAGGCCCCATAACCTTAATTCAAGAAACTGTCTTTTCTGGCCTGAATCAACCTACCGCGATCGATTGGTCTCCTGATGGTGATCTGACATTTATCGCGGAAAAAGGCGGTGTGATTAAAGTTGCAGAAGACGGACAAATATCGAACTTTATCGATATCTCGGCACAAGTTAATGGAGTACGCGATCGCGGGTTACTAGATATTGCGGTTCACCCTGACTTTTTCGATGGTAGTCCCTATGTCTATGCGCTTTATACCCATGATCCAGCAGAAGTATTTGACAATAGTGGGTTAGCTGGCCCCGATGGCATTGGCAATCGAGCGGCTCGCTTAACTCGTATCACAGCCGATGCCAACACTAATTTCACCACTGCGGTTCCTGGAAGCGAATTTGTTATCTTGGGCACTAACAGTACTTGGGAAAATTTCAATGCTTTTGCCAATAGCACCAATGACTTTAACGAACCTCCCGCAGGCATTCTCGCTGATGGCAGCAACTTACGAGACTTTTTAGCTGCTGACAGTGAATCCCATACTATTGGCGGTGTAGAATTTGGCCCCGATGGTGCCTTGTATGTCAGTAACGGAGATGGCACATCCTATAACCGCGTCGATCCTCGAACTGTACGAGTGCAAGATATTGATAATCTCTCGGGTAAAATCCTCCGCATTGACCCCATAACAGGAGACGGGTTAAGTGATAATCCTTTTTATAATGGGGATGCGGGTGCCAATCGTTCTAAAGTTTATCAATATGGATTGCGAAATCCCTTCCGTATTACGGTAGATCCGACCGATGGTAAAGTCTACACAGGCGATGTCGGTTGGACACAATGGGAGGAAATTAATGCTGCTGGGCCAGGGGCTAACTTTGGTTGGCCCTATTATGAAGGTGGCAGTGGCACTAGTTTACAAACTGGCGGCTATCGAGATTTAGCTGAAGCTCAAGCTTTTTATAATAGCGGTGAATCAGCAGAGCCCTCAATTCTGGCTCTTAATCATGGTGCTGATGGCATCAATGCGATCGTGTTAGGTGATATTTACCGAGGAAATAATTTCCCTGAAGAGTATCAAGGAGATCTGTTCTTCAATGACTTGGGTCAGGGTATTGTGCGCAATGTTAGTTTTGATGAATCTGGCAATGTGACCTCAGTAGATACCTTTGCCACAGGAGCCAATGTGGTGGTGCAGATTGTGGAAGGGCCTGATGGCAATCTTTACTATGTCGATCTTGATGATGGTTTAGTTGGTCTTTGGAAATTTGCCTAGGCAATCATGTAGGGGCGCATCGCGATACGCCCCTACGGTATCAGGCAAAAATACAAGCATTGCGAGGCGGTAGCCTTAACTCTACGCTATTTTCCCCATTATTTACTTGATGAGCAATAGATCCTCCCCCATACACTGGTTTTTCTGGTTGATTGGGTAAGTCTGGCAGGGCAAAATTCACAGTGGTTTCTGAGGTCTCAACATTGATTGCTACCATGACTACTTCTGCATCCAAAACACGAGCAAAAACATAAACGGCAGCTTCTGCATAGAGAATCTGATATTTGCCTGTTCGCAGGGCAGGATATTGATGATGCAAAGCAATGAGTTGCTGATGATATTTTAGGGTGTCGAGATCCCAATCTGCTTTTTCTGGGAAGCCACGGCGACAATCGGGATCTTTTCCTCCCGGTAAACCTATTTCATCACCGTAATAGATACAAGGTGCGCCAGGAAAGGTTAACAATAAACAAGTGGCCAAATGCACACTATCTTTGTCTCCGCCGGTAGATGTCAAGACCCTTGACGTGTCATGACTATTGAGAAGATTGAATTGAGTAAGTTGAATTTCCCAAGGGTATAAACCGAGTAATTCTTGAATGCGATCGCCGTATTGTTGGGCATTCAGCGCTGGATATGGTTCGTAATGATATTGAATATATTCAGGAATAAAGCGATCGCCTGCGGTGAAAGCAATAGTTGGTTCGGCAAAGCGATAGTTCATCACGCCGTCAAACTGCTTACCGTCAAGCCAGGGGCTAGCATCCGACCAAATCTCACCCACAATATAAGCCTCCGGATTTATCGCCTTAACGCGATCGCGAAATTCTGACCAAAAACCTGCCGACTTCACCTCATTAGGCACATCCAAACGCCAACCATCGATACCCTTATGCAACCAATACTCGCCAACCTGCATAATATATTCTCTTACCTGGGGGTTATCATGGTTAAACTGCGGCAAAGCGCGATTTCCTACCCAAGAGATATAATTTGCCGGCTTACTCCCGTCATAGGCAGCCAAGGGCCAGTCTTCAACTTTAAACCAATCTAACCATGCTGAATTACCGCCATTTTCTAAAATATCGCTGAAAAAGAAAAATCCTCGACCAGCATGATTAAAAACTCCATCGAGGATAACCTTGATCTCGCGCTGATGGGCAGCCTCCAAAAGAGCTTCAAAAGCAATATTGCCTCCTAGCATGGGATCAACTTGATAAAAATCGTGGGGGTGATAACGATGATTGGCCGCCGACTGAAAAATTGGGTTGAAATAAAGTGCATTAATCCCCAAGTCTTGCAAATAATCTAATTTGTCAATGACAGCCCATAAATCTCCACCTTTGTAACCTTCATAGGTTGGTTGGGCATCCCAAGCTTCGAGACAATTCGATCGCCATAAGCCTGGATGGGGTTCTGAAGATCTGCCAAAGCGATCGGGAAATATTTGATAGAAAACCGCATTTTTCACCCAATCAGGAGTATTTATTATTGTCATAATCGATTTGATATCGGAATTTTGTTTTCATCCTAGTATTTTTTACCAGTCTGGAGTTAATTGCGATCGGCCAAAGGCTGGCACCGCGCGATCGCATAGTTTCAATAAACAGTAAATTGATGAGTTGAATCCCAAGGTCGAGACACAGAAGGTTCGTTATACTTAAGAAATAGTTAGACTAGTAATAATGCTACAACTATGAATGCTTATACTCTTAATCTTAAAGTTTCAGCAGAGCCCATCACAGACGCATATTTTAATCAATTATGTTCTCTAAATCCAGAATTAAAACTAGAGACTAATAATAAGGGAGAACTGATTATTATGTCGCCAACAGGAAGTGAAACAGGGAAACGAAATTCTGATTTGTTAGGTCAATTCTGGTACTGGAATAAGCAACATAAATTAGGAGTTGTTTTTGATTCTTCTACGGGATTTACTTTTCCCAGTGGAGCAAAACGATCTCCCGATGTTAGTTGGATTGCTCTAGATAGATGGAATCGCCTTACGTCCGAAGAAAAAAAGGGTTTTGCTCCTATCGCTCCTGATTTTGTATTAGAACTCATGTCTCCTACTGATCACTTGCTGACAGTACAGCAAAAGATGGCAGAATATATGAGTAATGGAGTACGTCTAGGTTGGTTAATTAATCCTGAAAGTAAGCAAGTAGAAGTTTATGGCACAGGAAAAGTGAAAGAGATTTTAGAGCAGCCTCGTATTCTCACCAATGATGATGTTTTACCTGAATTAACGATTGATTTAGACTCTATTTGGGATTGACACTTCCACGACTAAAGCTTGTGGGTTCTCATATTCTACAAACCTTAGTTGGCCTATGAAATACGAAAATTATTTTTACCAAAGGCTTGCAATTATCAACTTGTATTTGTTATGCTTGTTTGGCGCAATAGAAAGAGCGTTTGCCAGGATAGCTCAGGTGGTAGAGCAGAGGACTGAAAATCCTCGTGTCGGCGGTTCAAGTCCGCCTCCCGGCATTTAATTAATAATTGAATGTACATCAACCTCAAAAGCTCCAATGTCAAAAACAATTATTATTGGTGGTGGATTCGTCGGACTTTTCACTGTTCTACACCTGTGTCATCATAAGTATCCTCAATCAGTTACTTTGATTGATCAAAAAGATCATTTCATTTTTAATCCTCTTTTATACGAATTGATGACGGGAGAAATGACGCCTGACCAAGTCTGTCCTACTTACCGTGAACTTTTAAAGGGCAGTTCGGCTACTTTTTTCGAAGATCAGGTTGATCGCATAGATCTTGAGCAACGTAAGATTTATCTGAGTTCGGATACACACTATGATTATGACAATCTCGTATTAGCATTGGGTAAAAAGTCTGGTTATTTTGGTATTGAAGGCGCGGAGAATTATGCTTTTCCCTTCCGTAATCGAGACGATGCTTTAAAGTTAAGCCAACATCTCCAAAAATCTTTGCAAAAAGCGGGTCAAACAGAAGAAGATAAATCTCGTCAAAGATTACTTACTTTTACAATTGTGGGAGGAGGTCCGACGGGAATTGAAATGGCAGGAACCTTAGCCGATTTATTATATCGGTGGTATAGCAAAATAGGGGGAAATCTTGAAGAAATTAAAATCCTACTAGTTAGCCGTCCCAAAGAACTCTTAAAAGGAGACATTAATGCTCATTTAAGAGATATTGTTAAAAAAGCTTTTCAACATCGTCCGATTAAAATAGATTTAATTTTGGGGGCATCAGTAAGCAAAGTAACGGCAAGTACTGTTGAGTATCAAAAAGAAGAAGAAACTCATAGTATCGAGACTAATACTGTTATTTGGGCAGCTGGCACCCAGACCAATCCCTTACTTCGTTCTCTTAACATTGCCCCAGAAAATCGGGCAAAGAATGGCTCTTTGCATATACTACCTACTCTACAACTTCCTGAGTATCCTAATGTTTTCGCTGCTGGAGATTGTATATTCCAATCTGAGCTACACCTTCCTCCAACGGCCCAAGTGGCCTATCAACAGGGAAAAGCGATCGCTAATAATCTCATAGCAAAAGTTAAAGGAAATTCTTTAAAGCCTGCTGAAGTCAAGCTTAGGGGTTCAATGATGAAATTGGGAATTAATGAGAGTGCAGCAAATATCTTTGATCGCTTTGAAGTGAGCGGAGAAGTTGGGCACTTGATTAGAGAAGCTACTTATTTGGAGTTACTCCCCACTCCGATTCATGATTTTAAAGTGACGACGACCTGGATAATTGATGAAATCTTTCATCGCCATAGCGATTAGGAATAAAACATTCAAAATAAGAGGGCTATGCTCAAAATCTTAAATCCGTGCCAGCTAACTCATTCAACTCTGATGCGATCGCCCTCAATCCATAGATTGAAGCTGAAACTCGCTTAATTTCATCTGAATTTATTTCAGTTGAGAGGTTGTCAGCATGATCAATTTGCAACAGGCGATCGCTAATAGCTTGATTCAACGCCGAAATATTGTGCAAAGGATTATCGAATGGTTGAGATGAGCTCAAGGTTCCAACTTTACTGAAGTGAGCAAAACTAGCACTAGTTGCCTGAATCAGAATTAATTGGGAAAACTGATGAAAAATCAATGGCGCTGGTGGTTAAAATGGTGGACGATCGCGGGATTTGTCGTTAAGGAATAAAGCTTAGAGCTTATCAAACCTTATAAACATGTCTAAGATCGGAAAAAGTTTTTTGTTCTAAGTGATTAGCTTCATCGACAATCAACATTTCAACCTGTTGGCAACAGTTTGAGCATTTGTCATTTTTTAATTTTTAAATAAGCGGAAGTATTGTTTCCAGGTTACTTGTTTATGATGAGCTAAAGTTCAATGAGGTAACTAAATTTGTGTCTTTTCCTCAAATAGAAAGATTATTACAACTTGATGAATTAATACGCTCTAATCAAAGACATACTCAAGCTAGTTTGGCTCAAGCTTTGGAAGTTAGCGATCGCACTATCAGAAATTATTTAGATTTTATGCGCGATCGCCTGAATGCCCCTTTAAACAATGATCGAGAAAAAGGATGGTATTACACCGATCCAGATTGGAGATTACAAAGTATTTCTCTTTCTCAAGGAGAACTGTTTGCTCTAACTCTGGGTGCAAGAATGCTAGAAGCATATAGTCAAAGTGCTTATGTCAAAGAATTAGAATCTGGCATTCAGCGTCTAGCTCAAAGACTTCCAGAGCAAACATGGTTTGACTTACAACAGCTTGTTAATGAACAAGTATTATTCCGCGCAGGTGCAGAAATAGACCTTGATCCTCAAGTTTGGCACGATCTTGAAACTGCTTGCCGTAAAAAACGGAGTGTGAAGATTAATTATTACACCGCAGGGCGGAATGCTCATTCAGAGAGAATCATAGATCCTTATATTCTGCATTTTTCCCGTGGTAATCCCATTGTTACGGGATATTGCCACAACAGAAAAGAACCACGTTGGTTTCGAGTAGATCGCATTCAGTCTTTGGAACTATTGCAAGAAACTTTTGAAGATCCTGACTTTGACCGCGAAGCCCATTTTGCCGATGTGTTTCAACACGAAGCAGGAGGAATCCCTACCGCTATTGCTATCTGGTTTGATCCCGTTACCGCGCCATATATCCGCGAGCGTCGCTGGCATCCGTCGCAACAAATTGAAGAACATGACGATGGTTCTTTGACTTTGAAT
>NZ_ALVZ01000080.1 GCF_000332055.1 Xenococcus sp. PCC 7305
AGGGATGAGGGATGAGGGATGAGGGATGAGGAACAAGGAAAATTAAAAGAAAGCAGAAATTTACTTATTACTTATTACTTATTACTCATTACCCATTACCCATTACCCATTACCCATTACCCATTACCCAAGATTAATTCTTATCTTCAATTACCTGATCAATTAAGCCATATTCCTTAGCTTCCGCCGCAGACATGAAATAATCGCGATCGGTATCTTTGGCAATCTTGGCAATATCCTTCCCAGTATTATCAGCTAACATTTGATTGAGCTGATCTCGAATCCGCAGAATTTCATTAGCTTCGATCTCAATATCAGTTGCTTGTCTTCTTCCTTGAACTCCACCGAGGGGTTGGTGAATCATAATCCGAGAATGGGGCAGGGCAAGGCGCTTACCTTTGGTGCCCCCTGCGAGCAAAAATGCGCCCATTGAGGCGGCTAAACCAACACAAATGGTGACCACTTCTGACTTAATATGTCTCATGGTGTCATAAATTGCCAATCCCGCAGTCACGGAGCCACCAGGAGAGTTGATGTAGAGATAGATTGGCTTGCTAGAATCTTCCGAATCAAGATATAGCATGATGGCAATAATTTGATTGGCTATTCCATCATTAACACCTCTGCCGAGAAAAATAATTCGTTCTCGATATAGGCGGTCATATATACTAATCCAGTCACTATAGGTTTGACCTGGCATTTGATACGGAACTTTTGGAATCCCAATGGGCATAAGACTTTTACCTTGTATAAAATTGTTACTGAGAATTTAGATTTAAATTAAGCTATTGCAGATACAGGAGCAGGCAGATCTTTAGTACTTTCTAAAACTTTATCGATTAAGCCATATTCCTTAGCATCTTGAGGTGTCATATACAGCATTCTGTCTGTATCCTTAGCAAGTTTTTCCTGGGGTTGACCAGTGTTTTTCGCAAAAATATCTAGTACCGCTTTTTTGTTTTCGAGAACTTCTTTAGCCCGAATCTGAATATCCGTAGCTTGACCTTGCGCTCCCTGACGAGCCTGATGCAAAATAATTGTCGCGTGGGGTAAACTAGCACGACAGCCTTTGGCCCCAGCTGAAAGGATCATCGCCGCAGTACCCATGGCTTGCCCAATGCAAATAGTATGGACTGGGGGCTTAATGTAGTTCATGGTGTCACAGATCGCAAAGGCTTCTGTTTCAAAACCAATGGAGTCTCCACCGTACCAAGATGTCCCTGTTGAGTTGATGTACATATAAATTGGTTTCTCGGGATCATCAAATTGCAGAAACAATAGCTGGGCAACAATTAACTCAGTAACATCTACTCCAATTTGATCTTTGTACTCATCAGGAGAAACTAAAGGTAATCCCAGATAAACAATCCGCTCTTTGAGTAGTAAAGATGGTAAATCTGGGGGAGGAGTCCGACGGGCAGAATCTCCTCGATATGCGGTTTGTGCGGCTTGCATTACTGGGTTCATACTGTTTTTATCTATTGCTTTTTGTGCGACGGCCAATATGATGTATCAACTACATCATATTGGCCCATATTCTTGTCTATATTTGGTCAATAATGGTGATGATTTAGATTTTAGCGCATTGTTTCCTTGAAAGAGGGCAGATAGCATCCCTCAAGGATTAGCTTCGTGTTCGAGCAGAGACCCTTCGGGTAGAGCTGCGCAAGGGCAGATGCTAAAATCGACTGGTGGCTTCTAGTTGCAAAATAAATGTCAATTGAATTAATCACTGTTATTGCAGGAGTCGTCATCACCTGGCTAGTATTTACCTGGTTCATCAAGGTATTCCAGGCAAGTATTAAAACTGCTTTGACTATCGCTGTTATTCTATTTTGTTTACAAATGTTTTTTGGCATTAGATCTCAACAGGTGTGGCAAGAACTAACTACATTGGTTCGGGAATTACTAGTTCGCTTCCTCAATTGAAAGAAATGATGATGGCCTAATCTGCTTAAACTATAAAATCAGCATTGTTCTGTATCGCTGAAATTAAAATATTCAAATCAAAGGTTTTAAAATGATATTATTCTTTTCTAGTAATCAGTAATATTCCAAGGAAATTAATTAGTGGCATATTTTTGGCATTCTTGTAGCCTTCCCAACTGTAATAATAGTTTTCAACAATCTGCTTCTCAACAATGGCGTTTAGGTGCGGTGTTAATTGGTATTCTGGGCTTTGCCGCAGTTGAATGGGTAACAGGATATTTTTGCCATAGCTTAGCCCTGCAATCAGACGCTTGGCATATGGTCGGAGATGCGGGCGCTATTTTAATTGCCCTGAGTGCAACTAGCTTAATGCGGTTAGCTTTGATTCGTCGTCTACCTAAAAAACTACAATTGGATGCGATCGCGGCGGTGATTAATGCGATCGCCTTGATCTTAATGGCCGGATTAATTCTTGGAGAAAGCATTCAACATTGGCAACATCCCCCTCAAGAAATTTTAAGCACACCAATGTTGATAACAGCGATGATAGGTCTTGGTGTCAATATTATCGGGGTGAGATTACTCCATGAAGACAGTCAGACCAATATCAATATACGAGGTGCTTTTCTCCATATGATGGCCGATTTAGTTAGCTCAGTTGGGGTAATTATTAGTGCTGTCGCGATCGCGGTTTTTCAATGTTTCTGGTTAGACAATCTCATCAGTCTGTTGATTGCTCTATTTATTGGTCAAAGCGCGTTCCCATTATTGCAACTGGTTTGGAAACAGTGGCATCAAAAAACGCCTTCATTAGAGTTACTATTACCTGAAATAGGTCAGACTTCTTTATCAGAAATTATCTCTGAAAAATCAATAATTTAATCAACCAAAATAATCCTTTTTTAAAATTTGCTTCAATTCAATAAAATTATCTTCAGGGATTGTAAATTCGATTTGTTGAGCAAAAACAGCATCTTTAAATATTTGGGGATAAATATTCTGCATATAGTTTTTTAGACTGGGACTCTAAAAATACGGTTGCGAAAATTGACTACTTCAACTTGCCAATGTTTGTAATTCCGCTCTTTTTCTGTATCCCAGTACTTCAATTTAAGAATATGCTCGACCAATCGCTCTAAATAACTCTCAAGCGATCGCTTTTCCGATTTACCCATATCCTCAATTTCTTCCAACAGATTATGCCAATCCATAGCCTTAATGTCTCTGTTTCTTAGTGCGATCGCCATCTCTTCCACCCAGAGATTAAAATCACGATTGTATAATTGGTCTTGCATTCTATTTGTTTATTGGGTAAATGTATTTTTATAACGTTTCAACACTGTTTTTAGATATTGCCCTGTATAGGAATTTTTATTTTTTGCCACTTCTTCAGGAGTCCCCTCCGCAATTATTTCCCCGCCTTTGTCTCCTCCCTCTGGCCCCAAATCAATAATCCAATCACAGCAACGGATCACATCCAAATTATGTTCAATAACTACTAAAGAATTTCCCTTATCAACTAGTCTTTGCAAAACATTCAGCAAATGATGCACATCATAAAAAGATAACCCAGTAGTCGGTTCATCTATCAGATAAAGAGTTTTCCCCGTAGCGCGACGAGATAACTCAGAAGCTAGTTTCACCCGTTGCGCTTCTCCTCCTGATAACGTAGGCGCAGGTTGTCCAAGCTTGATATAGCCTAAACCAACATCCATCAGAGTTTGTAATTTTTTCTGGGCACGGGGAATATTTTTAAAGTTTTCGAGGGCTTCTTCTACAGTCATGTTTAAAACATCAGCAATGGAATGACCTTTATACTTAACTTGTAGGGTTTCTCTGTTGTATCTGGCTCCTTTGCAAATATCGCATTGGACATAAACATCTGGTAGAAAATTCATTTCAATGACATTAACTCCCTGCCCACTACAAGCCTCACATCGGCCTCCTTTGACATTAAAAGAAAATCTTCCTGCTTTATAACCTCTAGCTTTCGCCTCAATAGTTTCGGTGAAAATCGCTCGAATCGCATCAAAAACTCCTGTATAGGTTACAGGATTGGAACGAGGTGTTCTACCAATAGGCGATTGGTCAATTACTATTACTTTATCAATGGATTTTAAGCCAGTTATTTTTCCGAGATTATTAGGGAAAGGTTTATGACGACCTAGATGATGTTGCAGAGCCGGATATAGTAATTCATTAATCAGAGTAGATTTTCCTGACCCAGATACTCCAGTAATGCAAACAAATTTACCTAAAGGGATATCGACATTTATGTTTTGCAGATTATTTTGATGACAGTTTTGTAGCTTTAGCCAAGCCTGTTTTCCTGGCCTTCTTTCGGTTGGCGTGGCAATTAATTTTTTCTGGGATAAATAAGCTCCTGTAATCGATTCTTCTGAGGCGAGTAATCCTTGATAATCTCCCTGAAAGGTAATCGCTCCTCCATGAACTCCGGCAAAAGCGCCAATATCTACTATGTGATCGGCATTTTTGATGGTATCTTCATCATGTTCAACCACAATTAGGGTATTACCTAAATCTCGCAATTTTTTCAGGGTAGCGAGGAGACGATCATTATCTCTTTGATGCAAACCAATACTAGGCTCATCCAAAACATAAAGTACGCCTGTTAACCCAGCTCCGATTTGGGTTGCGAGTCTAATTCTTTGGGCTTCTCCCCCGGATAGGGTCATAGCAGCGCGATCGAGGGTCAAATAGTCCAGCCCCACATCGAGCAAAAACTGTAATCTGGCTTTAATTTCTTTGAGGGCTAATTCCCCAATGAGAGCTTGACGAGATGTTAGTTGTAATTGATTTATTTTGTCTAAACAATTTCTGATGGGAGTACTAACTAAATCATTAATGCGCTCTTGTCCTAAACGCACTGCTAGCGATTCTGGTTTTAATCTTTTGCCGTCACATATTTTGCAGGGTTGATTAACCAAAAATTGTTCTAGTTTTTGTTTGACCAGATCCGAGTTACTTTCTTTGTAGCTACGCTCCAACATTTTGATGACTCCGTAGTATGGGCGGTTATAGCCATCTTTATCATCACGAGAGTCAGCATAGTAGAAGATTAATTCATCGGTGCCATATAGGAGTATTTGCTGTTGTTTTTTGGTTAGTTTATGCCAAGGTGTTTTAATATCAAAGCCATAAGCTTCTCCTAAACTATAGAGCAGCGAAAGATAGTAACTATTGTCTTTATTGGACCAAGGCGCGATCGCACTATACAAGGGTTGGTTCGGATCGGGAATAATCAACTCGGGAGAAAAGGTTTTAAGATGACCAATCCCATGACATTCGGGGCAGGCTCCGTAGGGGGAATTGAAAGAAAATAAGCGCGGGGATAATTCTTCCATGACTGCACCATGTTCAGGGCAGGCAAAATTTTCGGAAAAAATTATTTTGTCGGCTAGTTGCGCTGGCTCACCCTCAACAGGTTTATCCGGGACAATCTCAATAATGGCAATGCCTTCGGCCAGGGGCAGACAGGTAGAGAGGGAGTCGGCCAATCTTTCTTGGATTCCCGGTTTCTTGACTAGTCTATCTACTACAACCTCAATATTATGCTTATAGTTTTTGTCTAGGGCAATCTTGTCAGATAATTGCTTAATTTCTCCATTAATCTTGACTCTCACAAAGCCTTGCGCCGCTAAGCTAGACAATAGTTGCTTATGAGTGCCTTTTTTCCCTCTGATCACTGGAGCAAGGATCATAAACTTAGTCTTTTCGGGTAACTCCATAACGCGATCGCACATTTCATCGATCGTCTGGGGGACAATCGAGCGATCGCATTCTGGGCAGTGAGGCTTACCGGCCCGACCAAAAAGCAATCTCAGGTAATCATAGATTTCGGTGACGGTGCCCACTGTAGAACGGGGGTTATGGGAAGTTGATTTTTGATCGATTGAAATTGCTGGGCTCAACCCTTCGATCGCATCAACATCCGGCTTATCCAATTGACCGAGAAACTGCCGCGCATAGGCACTCAAAGATTCCACATAACGTCTTTGTCCTTCGGCAAAAATGGTATCAAAAGCCAGAGAAGACTTCCCCGAGCCGGAAACTCCCGTAAAAACAATCAACTTATTACGAGGCAGGTCGAGATCAACGTTTTTGAGGTTATGCTGTCGAGCGCCGCGAATGCGGATAGTATCTAGAGAATCAGAGAGATTGGGCATTTATACTGGTATTGACGAACATAAACAATTGTAACGATATATCATTGAACAAAAATTAATTAATCCAGGTCAGGAACTGCGATATCCTAGATCGAGTCCGCTATTATGTTTTTTTAAGATAATTTCTATGGAATCGGTTGATAATCGTACTGTTCGAATTGGGACTCGCAAAAGTCAATTAGCATTAGTACAAACATATTGGGTTAAAGCAGAACTCGAAAAGCATTTTCCTCACATCGATATTGAAGTAGAGAAAATGAGTACCCAGGGCGATAAAATCCTCGATGTGGCCCTGGCAAAAATCGGCGACAAAGGCTTATTTACCAAGGAATTGGAAGTCGGCATGCTCAACAAAGAAACCGACTTTGCTGTCCATTCCCTGAAAGATTTACCAACCAATCTCCCCGAGGGTTTGATGCTCGGTTGTGTTTCCAAGCGGGTTGATCCAGCAGATGCCTTGGTCGTTCATAGCAAACATCAGGATAAGCAATTGGAGACTCTGCCTGAAGGTTCTGTCATCGGGACTTCTTCCCTGAGAAGGTTGGCGCAACTTCGTTATCATTATCCCCATTTGACATTCAAAGACGTGCGAGGCAATGTGAATACTCGTCTGGCGAAATTAGATTCAGGAGACTATGATGCGATCATCCTCGCTGCTGCGGGTCTGAAAAGATTGGACATGAGCGATCGCATACATCAGACTATTTCTGCTGATATTTCTCTCCATGCTGTAGGACAGGGAGCCTTGGGAATTGAATGCCGCGAAGGAGATACGGAAATTTTAGAAATCTTGAAGGTTTTAGAAGATGCCGATAGTCGCGATCGCTGTTATGCTGAACGCTCCTTCCTCAGAGAACTCGAAGGTGGGTGTCAAGTACCCATTGGGGTTAATACGAGTATTGCAGGAGATACTCTAACCCTTGTGGGGATGGTAGCTAGTTTAGATGGTAAACAACTGATCCGTGATACGGTAACAGGTTCTAAAAGTGATGCCGAACAAATTGGCAAAGATCTAGCGAATAAGCTGAAAGAGCAGGGCGCAGGAGAAATCCTGGCCAAGATTTTTGAGGAGGTAGGCAGAGGTTAATTTATTAGATAAATTCACTGCTGACAAACTAATAACTGCAAGCGACAATGGGGTCAGGTTGTCGCTAAAACTAAACTTTTGACTAGATTTAGATTGAAAAACAATTTAAAAAAACTAACGAAGTTAAGAAGTATCCTTGGTGTCACTTGCGGTGTCTCTGTTTTGACCATTACTCTTAGCTCTCTGGGTAGCTTTCAATCTTTAGAATTATCAACTTTAGATCGCTGGTTTCGTTTGCGCCCTCCAGAGTCAAAAGAGCGACGAATTGTCGTAGTTACCATTGATGAATCAGACATTAATCAACTGGAACAATGGCCGATTTCTGACGAGACTCTCAGCCAATTAATCACTAAAATCAGTCGGCAAGAACCAAGAGCTATTGGTCTAGATCTCTATCGAGATATCCCAGTCAAACCAGGCACAGAGAAACTGGCGGCGGTTTTGCGCTCTACACCTAATTTAGTTGGCATAGAGAAAGCCATTGATGATAAAGTTAAGCCCTCACCAATATTAGAAGAGCAGGGGCAAATTGCCTTAGCGGATTTAGTAATTGATCCAGATCAAGTAGTGCGTCGGGGTTTGCTTTCAATCCAACTAGAGAATAATAAAGTACAACTCGGTCTAGCAGCCAGATTGGCTTTAATGTATTTAGCTGCAGAAGGTGTAGAGTTAGAAGCTGTAGAGAATAAGGCAAGCAGAGCCTTAGGCAAGTCTGTATTTGTCCCTTTTGAGAGTAATGACGGTGGATATGTTCGCGCTGATGCTGGCGGATTTCAAATCTTATTGAATTTTCGAGGGACAGAAAATAGTTTTCAGCAAGTATCGATCTTTGATGTTTTAACGGGAAATATCCCCCAAGATTTGATGAGTGATCGTTTGGTGATCATTGGCTCGACAGCTCAAAGTCTCAATGATTTTTTTGCGATTCCCTATAGCAGCAATCGTGGTGGCAAACCGCAATATTTACCAGGAGTCTTAATTCACGCTAATCTCGCTAGTCAAATTATTAGTGCTGCTTTAGATGGACGCCAGCTAATTAAAGTTGTCAATGAGCCGGTCGAATGGCTGTGGATTGTTACTTGGACTGGTCTCGGCTCAGCGATTGGTTTTATCTTGTCCAATAATAATTCCTTTGACAACGAAAATTTGTCCTTGTTAAAGTTCATGACTATTGGCTTGGTTTTTCCAGGAATTATTGTGTTGGGCAGTAGTTACCTCTTGTTTTTGGCTGGTTGGTGGCTCCCTGCGATCGCACCCTGTGGTGCTTTGTTCTTGGCAATTCTCGCTGCTAGTAGCTATCAACAACAAAAAGAGAAGAAATTAGCTTTTATTGATGGCTTGACCCAGATCCCCAATCGTCGTTTCTTTGATCAATTCTTGTCAGAGCATTGGTCGAAATCTCAAAAAAAGCAACAAACTCTCTGTGTCATTCTTTGCGATGTGGATTTTTTCAAAAAATATAACGATACCTACGGTCATCAGGCAGGAGATGTTTGCCTGCAAAAAGTAGCCAAGGTTATTAGCAAAGCAATACGTTCTAATGACTTAGCAGCTCGTTATGGCGGAGAAGAATTTGTGGTTGTCTTGCCCAATGCAACTCCAGAAATTGCAATTATGATTGCGAAAAGAATTTGCGATCGCCTAAGAAAGTTGCAGATTCCCCATGCTAGTTCCCGTGCTAGTAAATTTGTTAGCATCAGTTGTGGCATCGCTACTACCCATGACCATATGGTCTCTTCTTCTGACTATTTAGTCGCCCATGCTGATCGCGCTTTATACTTGGCGAAGGAACAAGGACGCGATCGCTATATCCTAGTTGATTAGATTAGATTTCCCCGACTTAGGCCCTAGTAACCAGTAAGTTGTCATTTCTCCCTTTCCTCTTACGGTGATGGCACCTCGCCTCTCAAACAAGTAGTTATCTCGCAATTTTTCATGAGTCGCAGCCGTCACTTGAATTTTTCCCGGAACCCCTTGTGACTCCATACGGCTAGCAATATTCACTGTGTCACCCCAAACATCATAGGCAAATTTTTTGATCCCAATTACCGCTGCCACTACTGGGCCTCCCGTATTGATCCCGACCCGCAGTTTAATTGATTCGCCGTTAGACCATTGGAAATCAGAGATCGCCCTTTGCATTTCTAAGGCCATATCAGCAGCAGCCTCAGCGTGATCTGCTCTGCGTATAGGCAATCCTCCCGCCACAAAATAAGAATCTCCAATAGTTCTAATTTTTTCAAGTCCTTGGCGTTCTACAATCTGGTCAAAAATGGAAAAAATCTCATTCAACAATTTTACGACCTCTTTAGGGGGCATGGGAGCAGAAAGACCGGTAAAGCCCACGATATCGGCAAAGAGGAAAGTGGCTTCTTCGTATTGCTCAGCGATTAAATCTGGTTTTTCTTTTAATTGTTCGACAATTGACTGAGGTAAAATATTGAGTAATAATCCTTCCGACTTATCTTGTGCCTGGCGCAACAGAGTATTTTGTGCCTGAAGTTGCTTTTGTAGTTGCTGAATTGTGAGTTGATTATCGATGCGAGCAATCACCTCTTCCCCCTGAAAAGGCTTAGTTATATAGTCTACTCCGCCAACTTTAAAAGCTTTGACCTTGTCTAAAACATCATCTAAGGCGCTAATAAAGATTACCGGAATTTCCTGGGTTTCCTCATCTGCTTTCAGTTCTTGACAGACTTCATAACCATTCATTACCGGCATATTGATATCGAGTAAAATCAGATCTGGTGGCGCTGTGCGCACTGTTTTGAGGGCAGTTTGACCATTGAGGGCTTTGCGCACTCGATATCCTTGGTCAGTAAGTATGGCACCTAGGAGACGCAGGTTGTCTGGTGTATCATCAACAACGAGAATATTTGCTTGGTCATTGTCCATTGGTTATTGATTTTCTTCCAGTTCCACAATTGCTTATTCTTGCCATATCATACCGAAGATTGGTTAATTGCCATAAATCCAGCTATATTGCTTTGAATTTAATTAAAAATTTCTGTCAAATCTAAACTGGTTGTGCATCAAATAACTGTGGGGTAGCTAACAAGATCATGCCAATTCCAATGTTTTAAAGTTAATCTGGCCCTCATAGCAGCAGTAGTGACCCATCGAATATTTGACCAAATCCAGTTGAAATAACTCACGACTAATCCCGTTGTCATTTCGGTTTGAGCCCAAATCTTCCCAAACTTATTTTGTCTTCGATGCCATCGGCCAGTTTGCCGTCTGAGTATGTCATTGGTGCGTTCGAGACGTTGAGTTAATTCTTTGCCAATTCTATAATCTTTTTGCTCGACGATTTGTAAAGCCACTACTTTACATTTTCTCAACGGAATTTTATCTATTTTTTATTAGACTATCTGTAAAATCCCTAAAGCTTAAATTTTATTAAATATAGGTGTTTTACAGGATGTGCAAATTCAGGGAAGATAATAATATAAAAAACATTGCAGCTTATATAATTTTATAGTTGCCTTTTTAAAAATTTCTTTTGATTAACTTCTACCCGCTAAGAAAATATTCTGAAAATGAAAATTGAACATTTAAGTATCATCAATGATTATCTAGTTACAGTTTACTTCACTCCTGATTTAGGTTGGAGATATAGTGTCGTTTTACATGATGGTAGTGTTTTCCAACCCTACGACCTTTATCAAACTCCCCAAGAAGCTTATGAAATGATTAATGAGATTCTTGATTTAGTAATTTTTTGCGATCTCGCTCCGCGAGGCACTGCGTGAGCGCCAAGAGTTAGACACCATTCATACGTACTAAATTAGCAGCTATTTATATATTTGATGGTGAATAATTAGAATAGAACAAATTGACTTGATAATAATTAAATTTGTCTATAATAGTAGTCTACTATTAAGCAATTATAAATCGCGATGAATTATACTTGGAATCTTCTCAAGAAGATATCAGAACAAACCATTATCTTAGCTGCAGCTATAATTATTAGTTTTTCGGGAGTTCTTTACTTATCAAACATACCCCAGAATGTTCTGGGTTGGTTTTTCCCCGCTGCCCACACTAGAACAGAGATTCAAAACTTAATTATTGGTGGGGTTCAATCCATGGATACTCTGACCACTGCGGGAGTGACTAATAAAGCCACAATTAAACTTAGCGAAGATAGAAAGATTGGAAGATTTAATATTGGCGAAACTAATCTAATTTATGAGGGAGTAGGAAAAGTTGAAGCAGGAATAGATTTTAATCAAATAGAAGTTACTAATGTGAATGATCGAGACAAGTCTGTAACCGTAGTTTTACCGGCTCCCAAACTAAGTAATGTTTATTTAGATATTAACCAATCTGGGGTCATTGACACCTACAAAAAGGGTTTTGGAGCTCATGTGGAGCGAGAATTGCAAGATGAAGCCCAACAAGAAGCTTTAAGAATGATCAAAGTTGAAGCTTGTTCTGGCAATATATTAGAAGCATCTCTTGCCCAGGCAAAAACGGTTGTGACTACTATTTTGACTAAGGCAGGTTTTCAAGAGGTTGAAATTTTAGTGAAACCGATTGAATCTAATGGCTGCTCTGTTAAATGATTGCTCCTTGCTAATGAAGTTATTTAACTAACAATAAAATCATCAGTATTTAATTCCTCTGAGTTGGTGTTTTCTACTACAGCTAATAGTTGATTATTAGCAGCAATTTTAATTTGCGCGTTATTACCATTTTGAGTAATAGTCAAATCGTTAAACTCTAAACTTCCAAGATTAAAGCGATCGCCTAGTCTAAACTTATCAACACCATCAACATAATCTTTAACTAGATCAACTCCAACATTAGCACCACGAGTCAATTCAAAAACATCACTTCCAGTGCCACCCCAAAGAGTATCATTCCCAGCACCACCATATAAGGTATCTAACCCATCATTACCGAATAAGATATCGTTGCCAGTATTTCCTGCAAGAGAATCATTACCGACATTACCAAATAAACTATCTCTACCATCACCCCCAGCCAAGACATCATTTCCCTTGTTGCCATAAAGAACATCTGCCCCAGTATTTCCCGCTAGAAAGTCATTGTCAGCTTGTCCCCAAAGCACATCATTTCCTTCTCCACCAAAGAGTTGGTCATCTCCTGTTCCAGCAAAAAGAATATCGTTACCCAGTCCCCCAAATAAAGAATCATTTCCCCCATTGCCATTTACTTGATCATTGCCTCCATTCCCAGAGAGCGAATCATGACCATTGCCTCCGAAGAGAGTATCGACCCCATTTCCGCCTAATAAGGTGTCATTTCCCTTATTCCCTAAAATGCGATCGCGCCCATTCCCCCCATTGAGAGAATCATTATCGGCTTGACCCCAAATCGTATCGTTGCCATCTCCACCATTAATAATGTCATTTCCCGCCAAGCCGCGAACATTATCATCACCAGCTAAAGCATTAATAGTGTCAGAATTAACTGTTCCCCTAATCGTATCGTCATCCGATGTCCCTTGAATTACGCCAGAAGATGTATTCGATTCCTCAACTCCAAAAATCACATAACTTTCTTTTGCTCCTGGTGCGCCAACAACAATATCATCAACACCATCTCCATTCACATCGCCTGCATTACTTACAGAAATTCGTGAAGAAGTATTATTGAAACCTTGAAGCACAAGAACATCATCACTTCCTAAGTTAGGTATATCAATACTTCCTGCTGTGCCAAGATTAGTTTTACCAAATAAGACATAGCTTTCTAAAGAATTAGAATCACTAATAATTAGATCGTCTACACCATCACTATTAATATCTCCTGCTCCACTGATGGATTTGTCGAAGGTCCGAAAATCAATACCCGTAATCCCAAAACCATTAGTCCCGTCAATGTCTGATAATTCTAAACTACCAGAATCACCAAGATTGCTTCCACCGAATACCACATAAGCTTCTGCTGAATTATCGGCAAAAGGTGCAACTACAATAACATCATCGAAACCATCGCCATTAACATCCCCCGCGTCACCGACTAAACTGCCAGAATTATCATTCGCATCAACTCCTTTAATCGCAAAACCATTTTCTCCATTGAGATTGGAAAGTTCTATAGTTCCCTGAGTTCTAAGATTGCTTCCGCCAAATATAATATAACTTTCTCCTCGTGAATCAGTAGAAGACAAGGGATAAGGTTCAGGGTCAGGAAGTAAAATACCTGCTCTTTTCGCTCCAATAATAATATCGTCGAAACCATCACCATTTAAATCTCCTGCATGGCTTACCGAACTACCCGCAGCATCATTATTAATATCACTATCGATTATTAAACCAGTTGTTTGTCCATAGTTATTAATCGTATTTAGTCCTACACGACCAAATCTACCAATGTTTCCGCTACCACCAAAAAGAACAAAAGCTTCCCCTCTAGAGTCGTTGCCATACCTACCTATACCAGGTATTCCCACTAAGGGGCCTGGATTAGGTGCCCCAATGAGAACATCGTCAAAGCCATCGCCATCAATGTCGCCAGCACTAGTTACCGATCCATCTGAGTAAACAGAAATATCAATAGCAAATCCATTTTGAGCATTTAGAGAAGAAAGAGCGAAACTACCATTGCTACCAATATTACTATCACCGAAAACAACATAATTTTCCGAGCCACCGATAATAAAGTCATCAATATTATCGCCATTAATATCTTCTCCATCAGTTACGGAGACACCTAAAAAATCTTCTGAATTAAGACCTGGGATAGTAAAACCATTTGTCCCGTCAAGTTGAGCAATATTGAGGCTACCGTTACCTCCTATATTAGTACTCCCAAAAACAACATAACCTTTACCAGAACCATTGTTTACATTAGGCGCACCGATAATAAAGTCATTAATATTATCCCCATTGATATCTCCTACATTACTTACAGAACTACCAAAACTTTCATCTGTTCCTTTAATTAGGGTTTGCTGAAAAAGTGAGAGGAAAGGTTAACTGCAATAAAACTGTTTAACAAGTAATCTTTTCTGATAGCAAATAAGCTTTAATATCAAGTTTAATTATATAAAACTCACAAATAAAGTCTAATTTATATGGATTCATTAATGAGA